>NZ_JACDIU010000006.1:0-281418 GCF_014525325.1 Pseudomonas sp. EZ-C24
GTGGGGTCTCCCCATGTGAGAGTAGGTCATCGTCAAGATTCATTTCGCAAAACCCCTATCTGCGCAAGCAGGTAGGGGTTTTGTCTTTTCTGCGATCCATAAGATCCAGAGCTGCTGCGCAGCCTAAAATTGTCGCTCCAGCTACCATTCCCGGCACTTTTTACCCCATCCAGCGCTCATAACGAAGTGCCAGTATGCTTATGTCTCGCATCAGGGCGGCCACGCGTCTCCCACAATGCGAGCCAGAACACTAGAATAGAGCCCACGCTTCCACTCAGACGCCCATATGCCCAACCCTGCCGACCCCGAAGTGCTGGCCAATCTGCCGCTGGACGACCTCATCGCCTGCCATGAGTGTGACCTGCTGCTGCGCAAGCCGCCCCTGCAGCACAATGAGAAGGCGCTGTGCCCACGTTGCGGCTACGAGCTGTACGCCCACCGCCATAACGTGGTCAATCGCAGCCTGGCGCTGGTGCTGGCTGCGCTGCTGCTTTATATACCCGCCAACTTCTTGCCGATCATGCAGCTGCACCTGCTCGGGCAGACCTCCGACGATACCGTCTGGAGCGGTGTGCTTGGCTTGTACAACTCGCAAATGCACCTGATCGCCGTGGTGGTGTTTCTCTGCAGCATGGCCATCCCCTTGCTCAAGCTGCTGTGTCAACTGGCAGTGCTGCTTAGCATCCGTCTGGACATCGGTCGCAGCTACGGCTTGCTGATCTACCGGGTGTACCACCACCTGCGCGAGTGGGGCATGCTCGAGGTGTACTTCATGGGCGTGCTGGTGGCCATGGTCAAGCTGCTCGACCTTGCCCAACTGAATATCGGTATTGGCCTGGTCTGCTTTATCAGCCTGCTGCTGGTGCAAGTCTGGTTGGAGGTGGTGATGTCGCCACATCAGATCTGGGTGGCGTTGTCCGGGGAGGATCTGCATGCGGGCGATTGATGCCGGGATTCTGGTGTGCAATGAATGCCACGAGCTGAACCGTCAGGAAGGCGATGACGCCGGGCAGACCTGTGTCCGCTGCGGTGCCATCGTCCACCCTCGACGGCCTAACAGCATCGTGCGCACCTGGGCACTGCTGATCACTGCTTTCATCCTGTACATCCCAGCCAACCTGCTGCCGATCATGACGGTCAGCTCGCTGGGCAAGGGCAGCCCCGACACGATCATGTCCGGGGTCATCACGCTGATGCACCACGGCATGCTGCCTATCGCAGCCGTGGTGTTCATTGCCAGTATTCTGGTGCCGACCTTCAAATTAGTCGGCATCGGCCTGCTGCTGTACTCGGTGCAAAGACATCAGCCGCTGTCGGCCCGGCAGCGCATCTGGATGTACCGCTTTATCGAATTCATCGGGCGCTGGTCGATGCTGGACATCTTTGTCATTGCCATTTTGGTGGCGGTGGTCAATTTTGGCCGGATTGCCAGCGTCGAAGCTAATCTGGGCGCCATCGCTTTCGCCTGCGTGGTGATCCTGACGATGTTTGCTGCCTTAACTTTCGATCCCCGACTGATCTGGGATAACACGGAGTCGGATGACGACCATGAGTGACGTGCCTACGGCAAAAACCCGCCCTGCCTCGAACTGGTCGGCCATCTGGATCCTGCCCCTGATCGCGTTGATCATCGGCGGCTGGCTGGGCGTTCAGGCCTACCGTTCTGCGGGGGTGGAGATCCAGGTGCGCTTCAAGACTGGTGAAGGGATCGTCGCCAACAAGACCGAGGTGATCTACAAGGGTATGCCAGTCGGCAAGGTTACCGAACTGGAGCTGGATGCCACCGGCAGCAACACCGGGGTGATCGCCACCATCGAGATGAACAAGGCGGCAGACACCCAGCTGACCACCGGCACGCGCTTCTGGCTGGTCAAGCCGAGCGTTACCCTGGCGGGCATCTCCGGCCTGGAGACACTGGTATCGGGTAACTATATTGCCGTTGACCCGGGCAAAGGCGAGCCGACCAAAAGCTTCAAGGCGCTGGCCTCGGCGCCGCCGCTGTCTGACTCCGAGCCCGGCCTGCACCTGACCCTCAAGGCCGATCGACTTGGCTCGCTCAATCGCGACAGCCCGGTGTTCTACAAGCAGATCCAGGTCGGTCGGGTGAAGAGCTACAAGCTGTCCGAGGATCAGGGCACCGTTGAGGTCAAGGTGTTCATCCAGCCCGCCTACGCCAGCCTGGTGCGCAAACATACTCGCTTCTGGAATGCCAGCGGCATCAGCATCGATGCTGACCTGTCCGGGGTCAAGGTGCGCAGTGAGTCGCTCAGCAGCATCGTTGCCGGTGGTATTGCCTTTGCTACCCCTGAGCACCGCAAGGACAGTCCGCCGACTGATCCAAGCTTGCCATTCCGCCTCTATGAAGACTTTGACGCTGCCCAGGCGGGTATCCGCATCAAGGTCAAACTGACTGATTTTGAAGGCCTGCAGGCAGGGCGTACGCCAGTATTGTACAAAGGCATTCAGATCGGCTCGCTGAAGACCCTGAAGATCGAAGACGACCTGGCCAGTGCCTCAGCCGAACTGACCCTTGACCCTCTGGCCGAGGATTATCTGGTCGAGGGCACGCAATTCTGGGTGGTCAAGCCGTCCATTTCCCTGGCGGGCATCACTGGCCTGGAGGCGCTGGTGAAGGGTAACTACATTGCCATCCGTCCAGGTGACAAGGGCGCACGGCCACAACGCGAGTTCGAAGCACGGGCCAAGGCGCCGCCGCTCGATCTGAAGTCGCCAGGGCTGCATATGGTGCTGTTTGCCGACAGCCTCGGCTCGCTCGAGGTCGGCAGCCCGGTGATGTATCGCCAGGTCAAGGTCGGCAACGTGCAGAGCTATCAGTTTGCCCGCAACAGCAAACGCATCCTGATCGGTGTGCACATCGAGAAGGAGTACGCCAACCTGGTCAACGGCTCAACGCGCTTCTGGAATGCCAGTGGTATCACCCTGACCGGCGGCCTGTCCGGGATCAAGGTCAAGAGCGAGTCATTGCAGACCCTGATGGCGGGCGGCATTGCCTTCGATACGCCGAAGCCGGATGTGCCGCTCAAACGTCATATCCCGCGCTTCCGTCTGCATGAGAGCGAAGAGGCAGCCAATCGCGCCGGTACCCTGATCACCATCCGTGTCGAGCGCGCTGATGGCCTCAAGCCGGGCACGCCGATCCGCTTCCGCGGCCTGGAGGTGGGCAGTATCGAGAGTACCGACCTGACCGACGATCTGCAGGCGGTACTGCTGCGTGCGCGCATCAACGAAGCTGCCGACCGCATCACCCGTGTCGGTACGCAGTTCTGGGTGGTCAAGCCAGCATTGGGGCTGGTCAAGACCGAGAATCTCGATACGCTGATCGGTGGGCAGTACATCGAGGTGCAGCCAGCCGCCAGGAGCCAAGGCTCACAGCGTGACTTCATCGCTCTGGCCGAGGCGCCAGAGGTGAAAGGCCAGGAGATCGGCTTGCCGATTACCCTGAGTGCTCCGCGACGTGGCTCGATCAAGCCGGGCGTGCCGGTCACCTACCGCGAGGTGGCGGTGGGCAAGGTCACTGGCTTTGAATTGGGACAGAACGCTGATCGAGTGCTGATCCACATCCTCATCGAACCGCGCTATGCCGGGCTGGTGCGCGGTGGCAGCCGGTTCTGGAACAGCAGCGGCTTTGGCTTCGACTGGGGCTTGTTCAAGGGGGCAACGGTGCGTACCGAGTCGCTGGAGACGCTGATCGACGGCGGCATTGCTTTTGCCACGCCAGAGGGCGAGCAGATGGGTAACCCGGCACGACCGAAGCAGACCTTTGCCTTGTTCGACAAGCCTGATGACGTGTGGCTGCAGTGGGCGCCGAAGATCCAGTTGGGCAAGTAAGCAATATGGCTGCGCTGCAGATCTTGCAGCAGCGGCCTTGTGTCGCGAAAGGGGGGCGCAGCGCCCCCCAGCAGTTCTGCGGCGTTGCCTAAATCGCGGGGCCGCTGCGCGCCCCTTTCGCGACACAAGGCCGCTCCTACAGGGGTCGCATCCAAGCGGGGATAAATCGCAGGCAATAAAAAACCGACCCTAGGGTCGGTTTTTAACAAGCGCGTCGCTTAGGCAGCTGCAGTTTCTTTCAGCGCCTTGATGTGGCCATTCAGACGGCCTTTATGGCGAGCAGCCTTGTTCTTGTGGATGATACCTTTGTCGGCCATACGGTCGAGGACAGGCACAGCCAGGGTGTAAGCGGCTTGCGCTTTTTCGGCGTCTTTTGCGTCAATGGCTTTAACTACATTCTTGATGTAGGTACGAACCATGGAACGCAGGCTGGCGTTGTGGCTGCGACGCTTCTCAGCCTGTTTTGCGCGTTTCTTGGCGGAAGGTGAGTTGGCCACCGTCGAGCTCCTTGAAAGACTTTAGGGAAATAGCAAACAAAATAGGCCGCGAATCATGCCGATGCGTACGACAGATGTCAAGGCCACCTGCAAGGTTCCGCCGAGTGGTGGGTCCGCGAGAGGGAAATATTCCTTTCTGCGCCGCGACCTGTAAACTCGGGAATTTTGGCTCCCCTGCGAAGGCGCGGGAGTATCGCACATCTTGGCGGCTTTAGTAGCGTCCTCCGTCCCCAGCGTGAAAATTTTTCGATGAACCTGCTCAAATCCCTGGCTGCAGTCAGCTCCATCACCATGATTTCACGGGTGCTGGGCTTTGTCCGCGACACCATCCTGGCGCGCGTATTCGGTGCCGGCGCGGCAACCGATGCGTTCTTCATCGCCTTCAAACTGCCCAACCTGCTGCGGCGTATCTTCGCTGAGGGCGCATTCTCGCAGGCCTTCGTGCCGATCCTGGCCGAGTACAAGACCCAACAGGGCGAAGAGGCGACGCGCACCTTTATTGCCTACGTCAGTGGCTTGTTGACTCTGGTACTGGCAGTTGTTACTGCGCTGGGCATCTTCGCCGCGCCGTGGATCGTGTGGGTCACGGCGCCGGGCTTTGCCGCCGACGCCGAGCGCTTCGCCCTGACCACCGACCTGCTGCGGGTGACCTTCCCTTATATATTGCTGATCTCGCTGTCATCGCTGGCAGGGGCGATCCTCAATACCTGGAACCGCTTTGCGGTACCGGCGTTCACCCCGACCCTGCTCAACGTGGCGATGATCGCCTTCGCCCTGCTGCTGACGCCGTACTTCGAGCAGCCGATCATGGCCCTGGCCTGGGGTGTGTTGGCGGGCGGCCTGGCGCAGTTGCTGTATCAGCTGCCGGCATTGAAGAAGATCGGCATGCTCGTGCTGCCGCGCCTGAACCTGCGCGACAGCGGTGTATGGCGGGTGCTCAAGCAGATGCTGCCGGCGATTCTCGGCGTGTCGGTCAGCCAGATCTCGCTGATCATCAACACCATCTTCGCTTCCTTTCTGGTGGCCGGATCGGTGTCGTGGATGTACTACGCCGACCGCCTGATGGAGCTGCCCTCAGGCGTGCTCGGGGTAGCGCTCGGCACTATCCTGTTGCCGACCCTGGCCAAGACCTACGCCAATCGCGACCGCCACGAGTACTCGCGGATTCTCGACTGGGGCCTGCGCCTGTGCTTCCTGCTGGTACTGCCGTGTACCCTGGCCCTGGCAATTCTGGCCGAGCCGTTGACCGTGTCGCTGTTCCAGTACGGCAAGTTCAGCGCATTCGACGCGGCCATGACCCAGCGCGCCTTGATCGCCTACTCGGTCGGCCTGCTGGCGATCATCCTGATCAAGGTGCTTGCGCCGGGCTTCTATGCCCAGCAGAACATCCGCACGCCGGTAAAGATCGCCATCTTCACCCTGATCTCGACCCAGCTGCTCAACCTGGTGCTGGTCGGCCCGCTGGCCCATGCCGGGCTGGCCCTGGCCATCAGCATCGGCGCCTGCCTCAACGCCGGCTTGCTGTACTGGCGCCTGCGCCGCCAGGACCTGTTCCAGCCGCAACCAGGCTGGGCGCGGTTCCTGCTCAAGCTGATCCTCGCGGTCAGCCTGATGTCGGCCGTGTTGCTGCTGGGCATGCATTACATGCCAGCCTGGGAAGAGGGCGGCATGCTCGAGCGCTTCCTGCGCCTGGGTGCCCTGATCGGTGCCGGCGTCGTGACCTATTTCGGTTGCCTGTTCGCCTGCGGCTTGCGTCCTCGGCAGTTTGCCCGCAATGCCTTGCATTAAGGTGCCAGGCGGCCAGGCGTCGGTTTTACACATTAGTCGCCACCCCAGGGCGCTGCTGCCTGTCACCAGCGCCCGGGTGTGGTTATAATCGACCACTTTATGAGCAAGAAGCGCGTTATGCAGCTGGTTCGAGGTCTTCACAACCTGCGCCCCGAGCACCGGGGGTGTGTCGCCACCATTGGCAACTTCGACGGGGTTCACCGTGGCCACCAGGCAATCCTGGCGCGCCTGCGCGAGCGCGCCCGGGAGTTAGGCCTGCCCACCTGCGTGGTGATCTTCGAGCCACAGCCGCGCGAGTACTTTGCCCCCGAGACTGCGCCGGCACGCCTGGCGCGGCTGCGTGACAAAGTGCAGCTGCTGGCCGCCGAAGGCATCGACCTGGTCCTGTGCCTGGCCTTCAACCAGCGCCTGAGCCAGCTCAGCGCCGATGAATTCGTCAAGACGATCGTGGTCGATGGCCTCGGCGTGCGCCACCTGGAGGTCGGTGACGACTTCCGCTTTGGCTGCGACCGTGCCGGCGACTTTGATTTTCTGGTCGAGGCCGGCAAAAAGTACGGCTTTACCGTCGAGGCCGCCAACACGGTCGTGCAGGACGGCTTGAGGGTCAGCAGTACCAAGGTGCGTACCGCCCTGGCCAATGCTGACTTTGCCCTGGCTGCACACCTGCTGGGCCGCCCGTATACCATTACCGGGCGCGTCCTGCACGGCCAGAAGCTGGCTCGTCAGCTCGGCACGCCGACCGCCAACATCCAGCTCAAGCGCCGCCGCATCCCACTCAGCGGGGTCTACTTGACCAGCGCCGAGATCGACGGCAAGCGCTGGCCGGGTGTTGCCAATATCGGGGTACGACCCACCGTTGCTGGTGATGGTCGTCCTCACCTGGAGATTCATCTTCTTGATTTTGCCGGCGACCTGTATGGCCGGCGTCTGACGGTGGAGTTCCACCAAAAGCTGCGCGAAGAGCAGCGATTCGCCTCCCTGGAGGCGCTGAAGTCGGCGATCGACGCGGACATCGCCGCCGCACGTGCCCACTGGCACGCTCAACCGCTAACCAAGAGCCTGAAATGACCGACTACAAAGCCACGCTTAATCTTCCGGACACCGCCTTCCCGATGAAGGCCGGCCTGCCCCAGCGCGAACCGCAGATCCTGCAGCGCTGGGACAGCATTGGCCTGTACCAGAAGCTTCGCGAAATTGGCAAGGATCGTCCCAAGTTCGTCCTGCACGATGGCCCGCCCTACGCCAACGGCAAGATCCACATCGGTCATGCGCTGAACAAGATTCTCAAGGACATGATTGTCCGCTCCAAGACCCTCTCCGGTTTCGACGCGCCGTACGTCCCGGGTTGGGACTGCCACGGCCTGCCGATCGAGCACAAGGTCGAGGTCACCCATGGCAAGCACCTGAGCCCGGACCAGACCCGTGAGCTGTGCCGTGCCTATGCCGCCGAGCAGATCGAAGGGCAGAAGACCGAGTTCATCCGCCTGGGTGTGCTGGGTGACTGGGACAACCCCTACAAGACCATGAACTTCGCCAACGAAGCGGGCGAAATCCGCGCGCTGGCCGAAATCGTCAAGCAAGGCTTCGTGTTCAAGGGCCTCAAGCCTGTGAACTGGTGCTTCGACTGCGGCTCGGCCCTGGCTGAAGCCGAAGTCGAATACGCCGACAAGAAGTCCTCGACCATCGACGTCGCCTTCCCGATCGCCGACGCCGACAAGCTGGCCAGCGCCTTTGGCCTGGCCGCGCTGGCCAAGCCTGCCGCCATCGTCATCTGGACCACCACGCCGTGGACCATTCCCGCCAACCAGGCGCTGAACGTCCACCCGGAGTTCACCTACGCCCTGGTCGACACCGGCGAGCGTCTGCTGGTACTGGCCGAAGAGCTGGTCGAAGCCTGCCTCAAGCGCTGGGACCTGCAAGGCTCGGTCATCGCCACCGCGCCAGGTTCGGCGCTGGAACTGATCAACTTCCGTCACCCGTTCTACGAGCGTATGTCGCCTGTCTACCTGGCTGAATACGTCGAGCTGGGCGCCGGTACCGGTGTTGTCCACTCGGCACCTGCCTACGGCGAAGACGACTTCGTGACCTGCAAGCGCTATGGCATGGTCAACGACGAAATCCTCACCCCGGTGCAGAGCAACGGCGTCTACGTGCCATCGCTCGAGCTGTTTGGCGGCCAGTTCATCTGGAAGGCCAACCCAGCCATCGTCGACAAGCTGCAGGAAGTCGGTGCGCTGCTGCACACCGAAACCATCAGCCACAGCTACATGCACTGCTGGCGCCACAAGACCCCGCTGATCTACCGCGCCACCGCGCAGTGGTTCATCGGTATGGACCGCGAACCGGCCAGCGGCGACACCCTGCGTGAGCGTGCGCTCAAAGCCATCGAAGAAACCAAGTTCGTGCCGGCCTGGGGCCAGGCGCGCCTGCACTCGATGATCGCCAACCGCCCTGACTGGTGCATCTCGCGTCAGCGCAACTGGGGTGTGCCGATTCCGTTCTTCCTCGACAAGCAGAGCGGCGAGCTGCACCCGCGTACAGTCGAGCTGATGGAAGAGGTCGCCAAGCGCGTTGAACAAGAGGGCATCGAAGCCTGGTTCAAGCTCGACGCCGCCGAACTGCTCGGTGACGAAGCCGGCCAGTACGACAAGATCACCGACACCCTCGATGTCTGGTTCGACTCCGGTACTACCCACTGGCACGTACTGCGTGGCTCGCATGACATCGGTCACGCCACCGGCCCGCGCGCCGACCTGTACCTGGAAGGCTCCGACCAGCACCGCGGCTGGTTCCACTCGTCGCTGCTGACCGGCTGCGCGATCGACAACCATGCGCCGTACCGCGAGCTGCTCACCCACGGCTTCACCGTCGATGAGAACGGCCGCAAGATGTCCAAGTCGCTGGGTAACACCATCGAGCCGCAGAAGGTCAACGACACCCTCGGCGCCGACATCATGCGTCTGTGGGTTTCGGCCACCGACTACTCCGGTGAAATGGCCGTCTCCGACCAGATCCTCCAGCGTAGCGCCGACGCCTACCGGCGAATCCGCAATACCGCGCGCTTCCTGCTGTCGAACCTGTCCGGCTTCGATCCGGCCCGCGACCTGCTGCCGGCCGAAGACATGCTCGCTCTGGACCGCTGGGCCGTCGACCGCGCGCTGCTGCTGCAACGCGAGCTGGAAGAGCACTATAGCGAATACCGCTTCTGGAACGTCTACTCCAAGGTGCACAACTTCTGTGTGCAGGAGCTGGGCGGGTTCTACCTCGACATCATCAAGGACCGCCAGTACACCACCGGCGCCAACAGTGTTGCCCGGCGTTCGTGCCAGACCGCGCTGTACCACATCAGCGAAGCGCTGGTGCGCTGGATCGCGCCGATCCTGGCGTTCACCGCCGACGAGCTGTGGCAGTACCTGCCAGGCGAGCGCAACGAGTCGGTGATGCTCAACACCTGGTACCAAGGCCTGACCGAACTGCCAGAAGGCTTCGAGCTGGACCGCGCCTATTGGGAGCGGGTCATGGCGGTCAAGGCAGCGGTCAACAAGGAACTGGAAAACCAGCGTGCGGCCAAGGCCATCGGTGGCAACCTGCAAGCCGAAGTGACCCTGTTTGCCGAAGAAAGCCTGAGCGCCGACCTGGCCAAGCTTGGCGACGAACTGCGCTTCGTGCTGATCACCTCGGCTGCGAGCGTGGTGCCGTTCGTGCAGGCGCCGGCCGATGCCGTGGCCACCGAAGTCGAAGGCCTCAAGCTGAAAGTGGTCAAGTCCGGTCACGCCAAGTGTGGCCGTTGCTGGCACTTCCGCGCCGATGTCGGCGCCAACCCTGAGCATCCGGAAATCTGCGCACGCTGCGTCGACAACCTGAGCGGTGCGGGCGAGGTGCGTCACTATGCCTAATCCTGCAGTGGGGCGCTTCGGGCGCCTCGCCTGGCTGTGGTTGAGCCTGCTGATCGTGGTGGTCGACCAGGTGACCAAGCTGTACTTCAACAGCAACCTGAGCATGTACCAGCAGATCGTGGTCATCCCTGACTACTTCAGCTGGACCCTGGCCTACAACACCGGCGCTGCATTCAGCTTCCTGGCCGACGGCGCCGGCTGGCAGCGCTGGCTGTTTGCCCTGATCGCGATCGTGGTCAGCGCGGTGCTGGTAGTCTGGCTCAAACGCCTTGGCCGTAGCGAAACCTGGCTGGCAGTTGCCCTGGCGCTGGTACTCGGCGGCGCGCTGGGTAACCTGTACGACCGTGTCGTGCTCGGTCATGTGGTCGATTTCATCCTGGTCCACTGGAAGAATACGCATTACTTCCCGGCATTCAACGTTGCCGACAGTGCCATTACCGTGGGCGCGATCATGCTGGCGCTGGATATGTTCAAGAGCAAGAAGTCCGAGGAGCCTGCGCATGACTGAGACCCGTATCGGCCAGAACAGCGAAGTCACTCTGCACTTCGCCCTGCACCTGGAAAACGGCGACACCGTCGACAGCACTTTCGACAAGGCTCCGGCCGTGTTCAAGGTTGGCGATGGCAACCTGCTGCCGGGTTTTGAAGCCGCGTTGTTCGGCTTCAAGGCCGGCGACAAGCGCACCGTCAGCGTGCCCCCGGAAAACGCCTTCGGCCAGCCGAACCCGCAGAACGTGCAGATCATGCCGCGTTCGCAGTTCGCTGACATGGAGCTGTCCGAAGGGTTGCTGGTGATCTTCAATGATGCAGCCAACGCCGAGCTGCCTGGAGTGGTCAAAGCCTTTGACGAGCACCAGGTGACGATCGACTTCAACCACCCATTGGCTGGCAAGACCCTGAGCTTCGAGGTGGAGATCCTCGCGGTGAAGGCCTTGTAAGCCTGGAGCCGAGCATGCAAATCAAACTCGCCAACCCTCGCGGCTTTTGTGCGGGGGTCGACCGGGCGATCGAGATCGTCAACCGTGCCCTGGAAGTGTTCGGCCCGCCGATCTACGTGCGTCACGAAGTGGTGCACAACAAGTTCGTGGTCGAAGACCTGCGCAACCGTGGCGCGATCTTCGTTGAAGAACTCGACCAGGTGCCGGACGACGTCATCGTCATCTTCAGCGCCCACGGCGTCTCCCAGGCTGTCCGCCAGGAGGCCGCAGGCCGTGGCCTGAAGGTTTTCGACGCCACCTGCCCGCTGGTGACCAAGGTCCACATCGAGGTGGCCAAGTACAGCCGCGATGGCCGTGAGTGCATCCTGATCGGCCACGCCGGCCACCCGGAAGTCGAAGGCACCATGGGTCAGTACGACGCCAGCAACGGTGGCTCCATCTACCTCGTCGAAGACGAGAAAGATGTGGCCAATCTGCAGGTGCGCGACCCTGATCATCTGGCCTTCGTCACCCAGACCACCTTGTCGATGGACGACACCAGCCGGGTTATCGACGCCCTGCGCGCGCGCTTCCCCAACATCGGCGGGCCGCGCAAGGACGACATCTGCTATGCCACCCAAAATCGCCAGGACGCGGTCAAGCAGCTGGCTGACGAGTGCGATGTGGTGCTGGTGGTCGGCAGCCCGAACAGCTCCAACTCCAACCGCCTGCGCGAGCTGGCCGAGCGTATGGGCACTCCGGCGTACCTGATCGACGGCGCCGAGGACCTGCAGCAAAGCTGGTTCGACGGCATTGGCCGGGTGGGTGTCACTGCCGGTGCTTCGGCACCTGAAGTGCTGGTGCGCGGCGTGCTTGAGCAGCTCACGGCCTGGGGCGCAACCGGTGCCGAAGAGCTCGACGGGCGCCCGGAGAACGTGACCTTCTCGATGCCCAAGGAACTGCGGGTGCGCTCGCTGCTCTGAGCCACCCCTCAGGGGCCTGCGCACAATGGCTCAACGGCCATGTCCGTGCGCAGGCGCACCCTGCCGCTGGGCGCCAGGACGATCTGGCGTGGTTGCCCGCCTTCTGCGTGTGGGCATATCTGCAAACTCCCGCCGTGAAACCCGCCGTTACCGCGCAACGGTACGCCCTGTGCGCTGAAGCGCACACCGTCAGCCAAGTTGCCAACGATCCGTACCCGCTGCGGTAAACGTTGCTCAGCCAGTAACAGCCCGCTATCCGCGTCCACCACGCGCCAACCCACTCCCCAGCCTGCCTCCAATGGCTCGACCCGCACGGCCTGCTGCTGCAACAAGGCCTGGCTACGTGCTGAGCGAAAGGCCTGGAGCAGCTGTTGCGCCGCTGCCGCCCGTTGCAAGTCCTGGCTGAGCGCGGTGTAGGACGGCGTCGCCAGCTGCGCCAGAACCGCGACCAGCGCGAGCGCCAACATCATTTGTATCAGTGTTGCCCCGTGTTGCCACACCGTGCATTCCTCCCTGGAAGTGCTTCGCTGTAGCTTCAGGCACGGCGGACATGAGGTCCAGTCGGCCACTTGGCTGGCACATTGCGGGAAATTTCCCAAGGAGCGCATGGATGCGCAAAGGACAGCAGGGCATCACGCTGCTCGAGGTCGTGCTGGGCATGCTGGTGCTGGCGCTTGGCCTGTTTGCGGCAGCGGCTTTACAGGTCAAGGCATTGCAGGCTACCGCCAGCGCTCGGCAGCACAGCCAGGCGACCTATCTCGCCAAGAGCCTGCTGGAGCAGGCGAGGGCGGGCGGGTCAGTGGAGGATTTAGGACAATGGCAGGCGCAGGTAAGGCTGACCCTTGGCGCGCAGGCCGAGGGCTGGGTGCGAAGTTCAGGGTCATCGCTGAAGGTCATCGTCGACTGGCCCGATGCGCGTGACCCGGAGCATCAGGGCGTAAGCCTGCAGGGCTGGCCATGAACGGCAGTCAGGCGGGTTTCAGCCTGCTCGAAGGGCTGCTCGCGCTGGCCTTGGGCTTGATGCTGCTGGCCGCAGCGAGCCAAGTGTTTGTCGCTACGGTGCAAGCCTGGCGCTTGCAGGGCGCGCTGGCGCAGCAGCAAGAGGATGCCCGCCTGGCGCTGCAACGGATCGCCCAGGATATCCGCATGACCGGTATGTTCGGCTGTTTGCGCTTGCACGCCAGCGACTTCGACTCACCCAGCGCAGCGGCCGCCTTTGCCAGGCCTGTGCAAATCAGCCAGGGCGGCGCACAACTGAGTCTGTTGGTGGGGCAGTTGCCCGGCAGCGGTAGCCGGGCCGACTGGACGGTGTTGAGTGATTGCCGCAGTTGGGCTCAGGTCAGGGCCGACGTCCACGAGGGTGACGAGCAGACCCTGGCCTTGCCGGTCAGCCGCATCACCTACGAGCTGCGCGATGGCAGCCTGCGGGTGGTGCGCCGAGGCTCGCCGCAGGGTTTGATCGACAATGTGCGCAGCCTGCACGCTAGCCTGGTAACGAACGCGCAGGGCCAGCGGGTCGACCTGCAACTAAGCCTGTTCGACCCACAGCACGATCTTGAACAGCAGTACGCCATCAGCGTCGCTCTACGCAATCGGCTGCCAGAACAATGAAGCGCCAACGCGGCATGGTGCTGCTGACCGCTCTCATATTGAGCCTGCTGCTCGGTCTGCTCGCCGCCGCCGCCCTGCGCGAAGCAGCGCTGCAGACACGCATGGCCGGGCTTTTGCTGGCCAGCAGCCAAGCGCTGGAGCAGGCCGAGGCAGTCTTGCTGGAGGGCGCAGCGCGGCTCGCCGTGGCGCCACCCAACGAGTGCCAGCCCTGCTCGCCGCCAGCCGACTCCCATGACGTAAACGCCGCTGGTGGCGACTGGCAGGCAGCCGGGCAGGGCTGGTTCAACCTGCAGAACCTTGGCCAAAGCGACCGGGCTGCGCACCTGCCCGTGGGCACTCAGGCCACCCTCTACCGAGTGACCGCAGTCAGCCAGCAAACCCGCGCGCGGCATGTGCTCGAAGCCGTATACGCGCAGCCCGTAGACCCGTCGCAGGCACCGCAAAGAATCCTCTGGCGGCAGAGAGTGCAGGAGCCATGACATGCAGCAAGGCCTGAGCCTGATCGAGTTGTTGATTGTCGTCGCCGTCAGCGGCATTCTGGCAGCCATTGCCTACCCCGCTTACAACGAACAATTGCGCCGCGCCGCCCGCAGCGAAGTGGTCGGCCTGCTGCACGACGCTGCGTTGCGTCTGGAGCGCCACCATGCGCGCAGCGGCCAGTACAGCGACACTGACCAGCATCAATTGAGCTTGCCCGCCGACAGCCGCTATTACCGCCTGCAGTTGCAACGCGATGACGCCAGCTTCCGCCTGCAGGCGCAGCGCTTGTCGACCGGTTTGATGGCGCAGGACCAGTGCGCTGACTATCAGCTCGATCAGGCGGGTGTGCGTAGCAACCCGGGCAGCCAGGACGCTGCGGGTTGCTGGAGCGGTTGACGGGGTAGCTCGGTTTTTTCAGGTATTGGATCGACAGATGAACAAGCAAGTAGTGGTTGTCGGCGGTGGCGTGATCGGCCTGCTGACTGCGCTCAACCTGGCAGCAAAGGTCGAGCGGGTGGTGGTGTGTGATCAAGGCGAAGTCGGCCGCGAGTCGTCGTGGGCCGGTGGCGGCATCGTCTCGCCGCTGTATCCGTGGCGCTACAGCCCGGCAGTCACGGCGTTGGCGCATTGGTCACAGGCGTTTTATCCACAGCTGGGCGAGCGCCTGTTCGCCAGCACCGGCGTCGACCCCGAGGTGCACGTCACCGGCCTGTACTGGCTGGACCTTGAGGACGAAGCCGAGGCGCTGGCGTGGGCGGTGCGTGAGCAGCGGCCGTTGACGGCTGTGGATATCTCGGCGGCATATGACGCCGTGCCGGGCCTCGGCGCCGGCTTCACACGGGCGATCTTCATGGCTGGGGTGGCCAATGTGCGCAATCCACGGCTGGTCAAGTCGTTGAAAGCAGCGCTGGCGGCTCTGCCCAATGTCACTCTGCGCGAGCACTGCCAGATCACCGGCTTTGCCCAGCAAGACGGGCGTATCAGCGGTGTGCACACGGCCGATGGCCTGCTCGAAGCCGATGACGTGGTGCTCAGCGCGGGCGCCTGGAGTGGTGACCTGTTGGCCACGCTGGGCCTGACCTTGCCGGTCGAACCGGTCAAGGGCCAGATGATCCTCTACAAGTGCGCCGAAGACTTTTTGCCGAGCATGGTTCTGGCCAAGGGCCGCTACGCGATCCCGCGGCGCGACGGGCATATCCTCATCGGCAGTACGCTGGAGCATGCCGGCTACGACAAGACCCCGACCGAGCATGCACTGGAGAGTCTCAAGGCCTCCGCCGTTGAGCTGTTGCCCGGGCTTGCTGACGCCACGCCGGTGGCGCACTGGGCCGGTCTGCGTCCAGGCTCACCCGAGGGTGTGCCGTATATCGGCCCGGTGCCGGGGCATGCCGGGCTGTGGCTGAACTGCGGGCATTACCGCAACGGCCTGGTGCTGGCGCCGGCTTCGTGCCAGCTGTTTGTAGATTTGCTGACGGGCGTTGAGCCGATCATTGATCCCACCCCATATGCCCCGGCCGGGCGGCTGGCTTGAGATTTTGGGGCTGCAAAGCAGCCCCCGGCGCCCCTCAGCCGATAACCGGTGCCTGCAGATGGCGAGTCGGGTAATGCTGCTCGTACGCCTTGCACACCCGCAGCACCTGCTCATCGGCGAAGCGCCCGGCCACCACCTGCAGTCCCACCGGCAGCCCTTCGCGGGTGAAGCCACACGGCACCGAGGCCGCCGGTTGCTGGGTCAGGTTGAACGGGTAGCTGAACGGCGTCCATTCCATCCACTGCTCCAGCCCAGAGCCCGGCGGCACATTGTGCCCGGCGGCAAACGCCACCAGCGGCATCATTGGCGACACCAGCACGTCGTAGCGCTGATGGAAGGCGTTCATCCGCGCCACCAGCTCAGCCCGTGCTTCCAGCGCTGCGGTGTACTGCTCGAGACTGATGGCCGCGCCTTGCTCGGCAATCCAGCGCAAGCCCGGATCGAGCAGCTCGCGCTGGGCTGACGTCAACTGGCTGGCCAGCCGCGCCGCGCCGGCGAACCACAGGGTATTGAAGGTTGCCAGCGGGTCGGCAAATCCTGGGTCGACTTCTTCGACCTGCGCCCCTAATCGCGCCAGGCGCTGCACTGCCTGAGCGGTCAGAGCGTGAATCTGCGGGTCGACGCTGACGTAACCGAAGTCGGCGCTGTAGCCGATGCGCAGCCCGCTCAAGTCCTGCTCTGCGGCCAGCCAGGGTCGCTGGCGCGGTGCTCCGGCGAGACCGTCGCGCGGATCGGGGCGAGCCACACAGTCGAGCATCAGCACAGCATCGTCGACCGTGCGCGTCATCGGCCCCAGGTGCGAGAGGATGGTCATGGCACTGGCCGGCCACTGCGGCACATAACCAAAGGTTGGTTTGATGCCAAAGGTGCCAGTGAACGCGCAGGGGATGCGGATCGAGCCGCCGGCATCGCTGCCCTGGTGCAACACGCCGAGATTGAGCGCCGCTGCCGCCGCCGCACCGCCCGATGAGCCGCCGGCAGTCAGGCGCGTATCCCACGGGTTGCGCGTGATGCCATACAGCGGGTTGTCGGTGACACCCTTCCAGCCGAACTCAGGCGTGGTGGTCTTGCCCAGCAGCACCGCGCCGGCTTCGCGCATGAACCCGCTGAACGGTGCGTCGATGTCCCATGGCCCAACTGCCGAAGACGTCAGCGAGCCCTTGCGGGTGGGCATGCCACGGGTCAGGGTCAGGTCCTTGATCGAGGTCGGCAAGCCATCCAGGCGGCCACAGGGCTCTCCGCGCTGCCAGCGCTGTTCGCTGGCGCGAGCGGCGGCGCGGGCGCCTTCGGCATCGACATGGCAGTAGGCGTTGACGGCCGGGTTGTGCTGGTCGATGCGGGTCAGCACGTCATCTATCACCTCGAGCGGAGACAGCTGGCGCCGTTGATACAGGTCGAGCAGCTCGATGGCGGTGAACTCGCCGATAGCGGTTTTGCCGGTCATCTCAATGGGCTCCCTGATTGGCGGCCTGGACCATTGCCCGCAGCAGTACATCACAGCCATCGGCGAGGTCCTGCGGCGCAGCGTTTTCGATTTCGTTGTGGCTGATGCCGCCTTCGCACGGCACGAAGATCATCCCCGCCGGGCCCAGCTCGGCGACGAAGATCGCATCGTGGCCAGCGCCGCTGACGATATCCAGATGGCTCAGGCCCAGCGCGACTGCGCCCTGGCGCACAGCGTCGACACACTGCTCGGCAAAATACAGCGGCGGGAAGTCAGCGGTTGGCGTCAGCTCGAAGCTCAGGCCATGCTTGGCCGTGGTGGCTTCGATCACCGCGCGCACCTCGGCGACCATCGCATCGAGCTGCTGCGGGTCGAGGTGACGCAGGTCGATGGTCATGTGCACCTGGCCGGGGATCACGTTGCGCGAGCCAGGATGCAGGCTCAGGCAGCCGACCGTGCCGCAGGCATGCGGTTGATGGGCATGGGCGATGCGGTTGACCGCGCTGACTACATCGGCGGCGCCGACCAGTGCATCCTTGCGCAGGTGCATCGGCGTAGGCCCGGCGTGGGCTTCGACGCCGGTCAACACCAGGTCGAACCACTTCTGCCCGAGGCAACCCTGCACCACGCCAATGGTGGTGCGCTGGTCTTCCAGCACCGGGCCCTGTTCGATATGCGCCTCGAAGTAGGCGCCGACCGCATGGCCGGTGGGCACACGCGGGCCGGCGTAGCCGATGCGCGTAAGCTCGGCGCCGACTGACAGGCCTTGCTCGTCGCGCTTGGCCAGGGTCTCGTCGAGGTCGAACTTGCCGGCAAATACCCCGGAACCCATCATGCATGGCGGGAAGCGCGAGCCTTCTTCGTTGGTCCACACCACCACTTCCAGCGGTGCTTCGGTTTGCAGGCCGAGGTCGTTGAGGGTGCGGATCACCTCCAGCCCGGCCATCACCCCGTAGCAACCGTCGAACTTGCCGCCGGTGGGCTGGGTGTCGATATGGCTGCCGGTCATCACTGGCGCCAGGTCCGGGTTGCGCCCCGGACGGCGGGCGAAAATATTGCCGATGGCATCGACACTGACGCTGCAGCCCGCCTCGGTGCACCATTGCACGAACAGGTCGCGCGCCTGGCGGTCGAGGTCGGTCAGAGCCAGCCGGCACACGCCGCCCTTGGCGGTGGCACCGAGGCGGGCGAGGTCCATCAGCGACTGCCAGAGGCGCTCGCGGCTGATCAAGGCGCCCTGGCCGAGTGTTGCTTGCGTTGGATCGATAGGGTTTTGGCTGTTCATGGTCGGTCTCCTTCAGGCGCTCAAGGCCAGGTAGCGGTTCTTGATGCTCGGGTCGGCGCGGAACTGCTCGGCGCTGCCCTGATAGGCCACGCGGCCTTGTTCCAGCACGTAGTGACGGTCGGCGAGGGCGTCGCAGACCTTGAGGTTCTGCTCGACCAGCAGGATCGACAGGCCTTCGTCCTTGATCCGCCGCAGGATCTTCACCAGTTCGTCGACGATCACCGGGGCCAGGCCTTCAGTCGGCTCGTCGAGGATCAGCAGCTTGGGCCCATTGAGCAGCGCGCGGGCAATCGCCAGCATCTGCTGCTCGCCCCCGGACAGGGCAAAGCCGCTGTTGCGGCGACGTTCCTTGAGCCGCGGGAACATCGCGTAAACGTCCTCCAGCTGCCAGCGGCTGTGCTTGCGCGCGGCGATCTTGAGGTTCTCTTCGACGTCCAGCTGGCGGAAGATGCCGCGGTGCTCCGGCACCAGCGCGATGCCTTGGCGGGCGATGTCAAAAATCTCGCGACCGACCAGCGGCTGGCCGTTGAAGTGAATCTGGCCCTGGCGCGGGCGGACGATGCCGAGAATGCTGCGCAGGGTGGTGGTTTTGCCGGCGCCGTTACGCCCGAGCAGGGTCACCAGCTCACCGGCCTCGACCTTGAGCGAAACGCCCTCGAGCACATGGCTCTTGTCGTAGTAGGAATGGATCGATTCGACGCTGAGCATCAGGCGGCCTCTCCAAGGTAGGCGGTACGCACGCGTTCGTCGTTGCGCACCTGATCCGGGGTGCCTTCGACCAGGATCTGGCCGTGGCTCATGACGGTAATGCGTTGGCTGATCGACATGACGATGCTCATGTTGTGTTCGATCAGCAGCACGGTGTGGTCGCGGCCCAGGTCGCAGATCAGGTCGGTCATCACCGGGATGTCATCGATGCCCATGCCCGAGGTGGGCTCGTCAAGCATCAGCAAGGTGGGCTTGGCGCAGATCGACATGCCGACTTCCAGCACCCGCTGCTGGCCGTGCGACAGCTCGCCAGCGAAGGTCTCGGCGCGGCCGTTGAGCTTGAGCCGTTCGAGCACCTGGTCAGCGGTGTCCCAATGGCTGCGCTTGTGCTCGACGCTGCGCCAGAAGTTGAGCGCGCCAAGGCCATCGCGGCCCTGCGCGGCCAGGCGCAGGTTCTCGCGCACGCTTAGGTTCTGGAACAGGCTGGTGAGCTGGAACGAGCGCGCCATGCCCAGAGCGACGCGGCCGTGAGACGGTTTGCGGACGATGTCCTGGCCGTTGAGGAGGATCTTGCCGGCGGTGGCCTGGCGCTCACCGGTGAGGCAGTGGAACAGGCTGGTCTTGCCGGCGCCGTTGGGCCCGATCACGGTGTGGATGGTGCCGGCACGGACTTTCAGGTCGACACCATCGACGGCATGGAACGGCCCGTAGGCCAGTTGCAGGTTGTGTGTTTCGAGGAGGAATTCGCTCATTACAGCTGCTCCTTGGTTTTGCCATCGACGGCAGGCGAAGGGCGCAGGCGCTTGGCCAGATCAGCCAGGCCACCCCACAGCCCACCGCGCATGAACACCACCACCAGAATCAGGATCACCCCCAGCAGCATCAGCCAGCGCGGCCACAGCTCCGACAGCACGTCCCCGAGCAGCACGATCGCGCCGGCGCCGAGCAACGAGCCGAACAGCGAGCCGGTGCCGCCGACGATGGTCATGATCAGGATGTTTTCACTCATCATCAGGTCGATGTTCGACAGCGGGGCAAAGTGCAGCAGCATCGCGTACAACGCCCCGGCGATACCGGTGATGGCGCCAGACAACATGAACACCAGGATCTTGAAGTGGCGAATGTCATAGCCGATGGCCGCAGCGCGGGTTTCGTTTTCGCGGATCGCCAGCAAGGTGCTGCCGAACGGTGAGCGGATCACCCGCAGGGCGCCGGCAAAGATCAGCAGGAACAGCACCGCGACAAACGCGTAGAAGTGGCGCGGGTCGGCAAGGTCGAGCAACACATGCCCGGCAACCGTGATGTTCGGCCGTGGCACGTCGAGCAGGCCGTTGTCGCCGCCGGTCCAGCCGCTCAGGGTGTAGGCCAGAAAGTACGCCATCTGGCTGAAGGCCAGGGTCAGCATGACGAAGTAGATGCCCTTGCGCCGAATCGCCAGCGCACCGACCAGCAAGGCCAGCAGCGCGCCGAACAGCGCCGCGCCAACCAGAGCGCCGAGCATGCCCCATTGCAGGTGAATCATCAGCAGCGCCGCGCCGTAGGCACCGGCACCAAAGAAGATGCCCTGGCCGAACGAGAGCAGGCCGGTGTAGCCCAGCAGCAGGTTGCAGGCCAGCGCGGCCAGGCCAAAGATCAGGATCTCGGTGGCGAGGGTGGTCGACGGCAGGATCAGCGGCAAGCCGATCAGGGTCACAAGCAGCAACAGCAGCAGCGCCGGGCCATGCCCTTTGGCCACGGCCAGTGGATTTTTCTCAGTCATGTTCATGCTCTCCCGAACAGGCCGTAGGGACGAACCAGGATCACCGCCGCCATCGCGCCGTAGATCATCAGGCTGGCGCCTTGCGGCCAGAGGCTGCTCATCATGCTTTGCACCACCCCGACCAGCAGGCCGCCAACCAGCGCACCGCCAAACGAGCCCATGCCGCCGATCACCACCACGACGAAGGCGATGCCGAGAATCTCCGGGCCAACGAACGGCTGCGCCCCGCGCAGTGGCGCAAACAGCACCCCGGCCACGCCCGCCAGGCCCACGCCAAGGGCAAAGGTCAGAGAGAACAGGCGGAAGATGTTGGTGCCCAGCAGCGACACCGTCTCGGTGCTTTCACTGCCGGCTCGCACCAGGGCGCCGAAGCGGGTGCGCTCCAGCAGCAGCCACAGACCAAGGCCGATCAAGGCGGCGAAGCCGATCAGGAACAGGCGGTAATAGGGGTAGATGAAGTCGCCGATGATCAGCACCCCGCGCAGCTCCGGCGGCACCGCGATGTGCTTGCCGACCGGGCCCCAGATCAGCACCGAGGCTTCCTGGATGATCAGCGCGATACCAAGGGTGACGAGAATCTGGAAGGTGTGCGGCAAGTGGTAGATGCGCTTGATCAGCACCCGCTCAACCACCCAGGCCAGCGCGGCTACCGCCAGCGGCGCGATCAGCAGCGCCAGCCAGAAGTTGCCGGTCAGCGCCACGGCGGTGTAGCACAGGTAGGCACCCAGCAGAAAAAACGCACCGTGGGCGAAGTTGACGAAGTTGAGCAAGCCGAAAATGATTGTCAGGCCCACGGCAATGAGGAAGTAGATCATCCCCAGGCCAAGGCCGTTGAGCAGCTGGAACAGGTACAAATCGAGCATGAACGTGCCCTCTGCAGCGCGCCGCGCGCCTGCAATTTTGTCGAGTGGGAAGGCGTGGCGTCAGGCCAGGGCGCAACCGGTTTGAGAGACCTCGATGAACGAACGGCCGGCGTGCAGCACTTCGGCCAGATCATCGTCATCTCGCATCTGTGCTTGAGGTTTGCCGCGCAGCAGGTAGTAGTCCTTGAGCACCTGATGGTCACCCGGGCGGATCAGCTCGTCGCCGGTCGGGCCCTGGAAACTCATGCCCTGCAGGGCTTTGGACACTGCGGCGCCGTCGAGGCTGTTGGCCTTGATGATGGCTTCGAGCATGACCCGGGTGCCGATGTAGTCGGCCGCCAGCGGGTAATTGGGGTTGATGCCGTAGGCCTTGCGCGTGGCCGCGACCAGCTCGCGGTTGAGCGGGGTGTCAACCTGATGCCAATACTGCGCGCCGAGGTACACGCCTTCCAGTACATCGCTGCCCAGCTCCTGGAATTGATCGAGCCCGGCCGACCACACCAGCAGCACTTTCATCCGATCCTTGATGCCGAAGTTGACCGCCTGGCGCAGTGCATTGGATGACTGGCTGCCGAAGTTGAGCAGCACCAGTACGTCCGGCTTGGCGGCAATGGCGTTGGTCAGGTAGCCGGAGAACTCCTGCTCCTGCAGCGAGTGGTAGCTGTTGCCGATGTGCTCGATGCCGTGTTCGCTGAAGACCTTGCGTGCATTGTCCAGCAGGGCATCGCCAAACACGTACTGCGGGGTGATGGTGTACCAGCGCTTGGCCTCGGGCAGCAGCTTGATCAGCGGCACCAGGGTTTCGCGAATGGCGCCGTAAGTCGGCACCGACCAGCGGAAGGTAGAACTGTTGCAGTCCTTGCCGGTGATCTCGTCGGCGCCGACCGGGGTCATGAACACGCCGCCGGCCTTGTTGATTTCCTTCGACACCGCCAGCGCCGAGGACGACAGCGTGCAGCCTTGAAAGAACCGCGCTCCGTCCTGGCCGATGGCTTCCTGGACCTTGCGTACCGCCTTGCCGGCGTTGCCCTCGGTATCGATGACCTTGTACTTGAGCGGCTGACCGAGCAGCTGCGGGTGCTCGGCAATCGCCAGGCGCGAGCCCATGTCGGCATATTTACCGTAACTGGCAAACGGCCCGGACATCGACTTGAGGCCATAGAAGGTCAACGGTTGCTCGGCGAACACCCGCGACGCTCCCAACGGGAGGCTGCCGAGGGCGCCGAGGGCAAGGCCTGCTTTGAGCAGGGTACGTCTTTGCATGAGTAACTCCTTGTTTGTGGTTATTAGGCAGGAGTGGCAATGACAAAGCGGGTACGGCCGGGCCTGTGTGCAGGCCTCTGTCCAGGCGAATCAGTGGTTGTGGCTGAACTCCAGGAGGAAATTGCGGGCGACTTCGCCTTCCAGCGCAGTCATGTGGTGTTCGGCGTCGCACATGTGCTCGTGCATCAAGCGGCGCACGGCGGCTTCATCGTTGGCGCGCAGGGCGTCGAGCAGCTGCTTGTGATAGTCGATGTTGGCCGCGGCGAACTGCTGGCGCTTGGGCAGGTAGGCTTTTTTCAGCACCACCAGGTCGCGCAGCAGGTCGTTGAGAAACACTGCCATGAAGCTCAGCAGCGGGTTGGCGCAGCGCCCGGCCAGCAGGGTATGAAACTCAAGCTCGGCCAAACGCTGCTCGCGCTGGCCTTCTTCGCTGTCTTCCGGGGTGCTGCAGAAATCGATGTTGGCTTGCAGCGCGGCATAGTCGGCGTCGCTGAGGCGGCCCATCACTGAAACCGCCAGCTCGACCTCGATGACTTTGCGCAGTTGGTACACCTGCTCGCCATCCAGGTGCTGAAAATGCAGGTAGTTGCGCAGCGCACGGCTGGCCGGTTCGGTGCCGACTTCATTGAGGTAGGCGCCGCCGCTCGGGCCGGTGCGGGTGCTGACCAGGCCCTCGACCTCGAGCGCCTTGAGCGCCTCGCGGGCGGTGCCCTTGGAGCATTCGAAGTGCTCCATCAGCTCGCGCTCGGTTGGCAGACGGTCACCGGGGTGCAGCGCCTCGGTGACGATCGAGCGCTTGACCGACTCGACGATCATGTCCGACAGCTTCTGACGTTTGCGCTTGGGTTTGAGCATGCGGGCTATTTTTCATATTTATGCGGATAAATAGGATTTAGCGAATTTGCCGCCGGTGGGTCAAGAGTTGAGGCGGGGAGGGGGTCGTAAATGGAGCGGATGGGTCGGCTACGGGTATGTGTGTTCAGCGGGCGGACATGAAAAAGCCGCTGTAACCGGGTTACAGCGGCTTGGCCGGAGCAGACCGTTGATCAGTCTTTCGGGCCTTGCTCCAGATGGGCTGGGCTGCAGTACCACTGACTGCCACGGTGCAGCGCCCGGTCATTGGGCAGGTGCACGCCGCAGTGCGCGCAGCGCACCATGGTCAGCGGGTCATCCAGGCGCTGCGCGGGGCGCGCCTGCTGGCTGAGCTTGAATTTGCGCCACAGCCAGAACGCTGCGGCGATCAGGGCGATCCAGAAAAGTAGGCGAACCATGGTGTCCAGCTTGGTCGAGAAGAAGAGCCGACAGTCTAGGACGCGGGCAAAAAAAAAGGGAGGCCTTGGGCTTCCCTTTCTTTTTTGTTTTTCCGACATCGTGCTTGCTGTGTGTAGGAGCGGCCTTGTGTCGCGAAAGGCCTGCGCAGCGGGCCCAGCAATTCTGCGGCGCTGCGTAGATCGTGGGGCCGCTGCGCAGCCCTTTCGCGACACAAGGCCGCTCCTACAAGGGCAGCCTGTATCAAATCAATCAAACAGACCAAAGGTTGCGTAGCTGAACCACGAACGGCTCTCTTCGGCTTCTTTCGGACCGGCCGGCAGAATCGGATCACCGTCTTCATCTTTAGGCAGCAAGTCTTGCGGAATCTCCGAACGGGCATCCTTGAACTGGCGAACCACGTCCTGATTGGCGCGGGTCTCACCTGGCGGCAGCGGCGTGTCGGTCTCGATCAGGCCCAGGGTCGCCTTGGACAGCCACGAACGCTGATCACCATCAGCTTGCTTGGGCTCGAAGCTGCCGTCGACCAGGCTTGGGTGATCTGGGTAGTTGAGCTTGAGGGTTTCCAGGCTGGTATTGGCCAGCTCGTCCAGGTGCAGATGCTGGTAAGCCTCGACCATCACCGCCAGGCCGTCACCGACCGATGGGGTTTCCTGGAAGTTCTCGACCACGTAACGGCCACGGTTGGCCGCAGCGACATAGGCCTGGCGGCTCATGTAGTAGTCGGCAACGTGGATTTCGTAGGCGGCCAGCAGGTTGCGCAGGTAGATCATGCGCTGCTTGGCGTCAGGCGCGTAGCGGCTGTTGGGGAAGCGGCTGGTCAGCTGGGCGAACTCGTTATAGGAGTCGCGGGCAGCGCCCGGGTCACGCTTGGTCATGTCCAGCGGCAGGAACCGCGCCAGCAGGCCACGGTCCTGGTCAAACGAAGTCAGGCCCTTGAGGTAGTAGGCGTAGTCGACGTTCGGGTGCTGCGGGTGCAGCCGGATGAAGCGCTCGGCAGCCGACTTGGCAGCCTCTGGCTCGGTGTTCTTGTAGTTGGCGTAGATCAGCTCGAGCTGGGCCTGGTCGGCGTAACGACCGAACGGGTAGCGCGATTCCAGGGCCTTGAGCTTGTTGACGGCACTGGTGTAGCTCTTGTTGTCCAGGTCGGCCTGCGCCTGCTGGTACAACTCGGCTTCGCTGAGGTTCTCGTCAATCACTTCCTTGTTCGAGGAACAGGCAGCGGTAAGCCCGAGGAGGGCGATCAGCAGCAGGTGTTTCACTTGCATGGCGGCTTGCGTCCTTTGACGGCCGCTGTCTTGGGCGGTGCCGTCCTGTTATGATGAGCGCCCCCGGGTTGACCCCAGGGCAAAAGAAGCCGTATTTAACCACAAGCGCGCAGTTGAAACCAAAGGCTGTGCGCCAGCCGAATCGAGCATGTCCGAGATCATCCAACTTAGCGAAGAGGTCCCGTCCGAAATGGGCGGCCAGCGCCTCGACCAGATCGCCGCCCAACTGTTCGGCGAGTACTCGCGTTCGCGCCTGACCACCTGGATCAAGGACGGCCGTCTGACGGTCGACGGTCAAGTCGTGCGTCCACGCGATCCGGTCTATGGCGGTGCCAAGCTGGTCCTTGAGGCCGAGCAGGAAGCCCAGGGCGAGTGGATCGCCCAGGACATCCCGTTGAACATCGTCTACGAAGACGAGCAGATCCTGGTGATCAACAAGCCTGCCGGGCTGGTTGTCCACCCGGCTGCCGGGCATGCCGATGGCACCCTGCTCAATGCCTTGCTGCACCACGTGCCAGACATCGTCAATGTGCCGCGTGCGGGCATCGTCCACCGCCTGGACAAAGACACCACCGGCCTGATGGTGGTGGCCAAGACCCTGCAGGCGCAGACCAAGCTGGTCGAGCAGATGCAGAGCCGCAGTGTCAGCCGCATCTACGAGTGCATCGTGATTGGCGTGGTCACCTCCGGTGCCACCATCAACGCCCCGATCGGCCGCCACGGTGGCTCGCGTCAGCGCATGGCGGTGACCGAGACCGGCAAGCCTGCCGTCAGTCACTACCGCGTGCTCACCCGCTTCCGTTCGCACACCCATGTGCGGGTCAAGCTGGAGACCGGCCGTACGCACCAGATCCGCGTGCACATGGCCCACGTCGGCTATCCGCTGATTGGTGATCAGACCTACGGCGGTCGCTTCCGCATCCCGCCTGCGGCCGAGCCGGAAATGGTCACTGCGCTGAAGACCTTCCCGCGTCAGGCCCTGCACGCACGCTTCCTCGCCCTCGATCACCCGCTCACGGGTGAGCGGATGCAATGGAAGTCGGCCCTGCCGGAAGACTTCGTCGGCTTGCTGGAGCTGCTCCAGGAAGACCGCGACAGCTTTATCGGATGAACGGTCTGACGCAGTTGCTGCGCCCTGATTGGCCAGCCCCGGCCACAGTGCGCGCCTGCGTCACCACTCGTGCGGGTGGCATCAGCCTGCCGCCGTACGACAGCTTCAACCTCGGCGATCATGTCGGCGACGACCCGGCTGCCGTCAGTGAAAACCGCCGACGCCTCAGTGAGCAATTCGACATTCATCCCGCCTGGCTCAAGCAAGTCCACGGCGTGGTGGTGGCTGATGCTAACCCGGCGCAGGTGATGGAAGCCGATGCGAGCTGGACCGACCAGGCGCACATTGCCTGTACGGTGATGACCGCCGACTGCCTGCCAGTGTTGTTCTGCGATCGCGCCGGTACCCGCGTTGCCGCAGCCCATGCCGGCTGGCGCGGGCTGGCGGGCGGCGTGCTCGAGGCTACCCTCGAGCGCCTGGCAGTGCCGGCCGATCAGGTGCTGGTCTGGCTCGGCCCGGCCATTGGCCCGAGCGCATTCGAAGTAGGCGAAGAAGTCCGTGACGCCTTCACTGCCGAGCACCCGCAAGCCGCCGAAGCATTCGTGCCGGGTGAGCGCCCGGGCAAACTGCTGGCCGACATCTACCAGCTGGCACGCATCCGCCTTGCGGCGCGCGGCATCACTGCTGTCTATGGTGGTGGCCTGTGCACGGTCAGCGACCCACGCTTCTATTCCTATCGGCGCACCCCGCAGGGTGGGCGCTTCGCTTCGCTGGTTTGGCTCGATCCGCTCTGCGTCTGATTTGAGAGCGCCGGGGCTGCGTTGCAGCCCTTTCGCGACACAAGGCCGCTCCTACAGGGGACCGCGTACTACCTGTAGGAGCGGCCTTGTGTCGCGAAAGGGGCGCAAAGCGCCCCAGCATTGCCAGCTCCTCATGCAGTCATCGTTCTTGTAGGACATTCCCGTAACTGATCTCGATCAACCCCGCTAAGCTTGAAACTCCCAGAATAAGCCTTATCTATTAGTCATCTCTGGCAGGTTTCTTCATCAGGTGTGTCCATCGCTCCGGCCTGCCCTTATTTAGGAAGGTATCCCCATGCGAATAGACCGATTAACCAGCAAACTGCAATTAGCGTTATCTGACTCGCAATCCCTAGCGGTGGGCATGGACCACCCGGCCATCGAACCGTTGCACCTGCTGCAAGCACTGATCGACCAGCAAGGTGGTTCGATCAAGCCGCTGCTGATGCAGGTCGGCTTTGACGTCAACAGCCTGCGCAAGGCGTTGAGCAAAGAGCTCGACCAACTGCCGAAAATCCAGAACCCTACCGGCGACGTCAACATGTCGCAGGACCTGGCGCGCATGCTCAACCAGGCCGACCGTCTGGCCCAGCAGAAGGGTGACCAGTTCATCTCCAGTGAACTGGTGCTGCTCGCGGCCATGGACGAGAACAGCAAGGTCGGCAAACTGTTGCTCGGCCAGGGCGTGAGCAAGAAAGCCCTGGAAAACGCCATCAATAACCTGCGTGGCGGTGCGGCCGTCAACGACGCCAACGTCGAAGAGTCGCGTCAGGCCCTGGACAAGTACACCGTCGACCTGACCAAGCGTGCCGAAGAAGGCAAGCTTGACCCGGTGATCGGCCGTGACGACGAAATCCGCCGCACCGTGCAGGTATTGCAACGCCGGACCAAGAACAACCCGGTGCTGATCGGCGAGCCTGGCGTGGGTAAAACCGCCATTGCCGAAGGCCTGGCCCAGCGCATCATCAATGGCGAAGTGCCGGACGGCCTCAAAGGCAAGCGCCTGCTCGCCCTGGATATGGGTGCGCTGATTGCTGGCGCCAAGTACCGCGGCGAATTCGAAGAGCGCCTCAAAGGCCTGCTCAACGAGCTGTCCAAGCAGGAAGGCCAGATCATTCTGTTCATCGACGAGCTGCACACCATGGTTGGCGCTGGTAAAGGCGAGGGCGCCATGGACGCCGGTAACATGCTTAAACCGGCCCTGGCCCGTGGCGAGCTGCACTGCGTTGGCGCCACCACGCTCAACGAGTACCGCCAGTTCATCGAGAAGGACGCGGCGCTCGAGCGACGCTTCCAGAAGGTGCTGGTCGAGGAGCCGAGCGAGGAAGACACCATCGCCATCCTGCGCGGCCTGAAAGAGCGCTATGAAGTGCACCACAAGGTGGCCATCACCGACGGTGCGATCATTGCCGCGGCCAAGCTCAGCCACCGCTACATCACCGATCGCCAGCTGCCGGACAAGGCCATCGACCTGATCGACGAAGCGGCCAGCCGCATCCGTATGGAGATCGACTCCAAGCCTGAGGTGCTCGACCGTCTCGACCGTCGTCTGATTCAGCTCAAGGTCGAATCCCAGGCGCTGAAAAAAGAAGAAGACGAGGCGGCGAAAAAACGCCTCGAGAAACTTCACGAAGAAATCCAGCGGCTGGAGCGCGAGTACTCCGACCTGGAAGAGATCTGGCAGTCGGAAAAAGCCGAAGTACAGGGCTCGGCGCAGATCCAGCAAAAGATCGAGCAAGCCCGTCAGGAGCTTGAAGCTGCCCGCCGCAAAGGCGACCTGAGCCGCATGGCCGAGCTGCAGTACGGGGTGATCCCGGACCTGGAGCGCAGCCTGCAGATGGTCGACCAGCACGGCAAGAGCGAAAACCAGCTGCTGCGCAACAAGGTCACCGAGGAAGAGATCGCCGAAGTGGTCTCGAAGTGGACCGGCATCCCGGTGTCGAAGATGCTCGAAGGCGAGCGCGACAAGTTGCTGAAAATGGAAGCGCTGCTGCACCAGCGCGTGATTGGCCAGCACGAGGCCGTGACCGCCGTGGCCAACGCCGTGCGCCGTTCGCGGGCCGGGCTGTCTGACCCGAACCGGCCAAGTGGTTCGTTCATGTTCCTTGGCCCGACTGGCGTGGGTAAGACCGAGCTGTGCAAGGCCTTGGCCGAGTTCCTGTTCGACACCGAAGAGGCCATGGTGCGTATCGATATGTCCGAGTTCATGGAGAAACATTCCGTGGCTCGCCTGATCGGTGCTCCACCAGGCTATGTAGGTTACGAAGAGGGCGGGTACCTGACCGAAGCCGTGCGCCGCAAGCCGTACACAGTGTTGCTGCTGGACGAGGTCGAGAAGGCCCACCCGGATGTATTCAACGTGCTGCTGCAAGTGCTTGAAGATGGTCGCCTTACCGACAGCCATGGCCGTACGGTGGACTTCCGCAACACGGTCATCGTGATGACCTCCAACCTCGGCTCGGCACAGATCCAGGAGTTGGTCGGCGACCGTGAGGCGCAGCGTGCGGCGGTAATGGACGCGGTGGGTAACCACTTCCGGCCGGAGTTCATCAACCGGATCGACGAGGTGGTGGTGTTCGAGCCGCTGGGCCGTGAGCAGATCGCCGGTATCACCGAGATCCAGTTGGGCCGCCTGCGCAGCCGTCTGGCCGAGCGCGAGCTGTCGCTGGAACTGAGCCCGGAGGCGATCGACAAGCTGATCGCGATTGGCTACGACCCGGTGTATGGCGCACGTCCACTGAAGCGCGCGATCCAGCGCTGGATCGAAAACCCGCTGGCGCAGTTGATCCTGGCAGGGCAGTTCATGCCGGGGACGACGATTACCGCCAAGGTCGAAGGCGAAGAAATAGTCTTCGAATAAAAAATAATCTTGAGCCCCGCACGTGCGGGGCTTTTTTTTGAAAATTTTCTGGGTTTTTTTACCCAAAAACAGCTTTGACCCTGAGAAAAACGCCTGCCACGACGATTATTCTGCCCATCCCGAAGCGAGATTCAGCAGCGTTTTCTGCCCTCCAGTTGGCTCGTATGGCGCTCGTAAGCTACTGATAATCCCGGCAAAACCCCCAATTTACGGGGGCTCGCGGTAAGCCCGTAAAATTATTGAAATTTATGCTTGCATCTAAAATCGAGTGCTCCTAATATACGCCCCGCTGTCAGCCACTAAGCAGATCGCCAGCGGTAACGACGATCTGAAAACAGTTTGCAAATCAGTAAGTTGAATGCAAATTGGGGGTTGACAAGCAAAACGAAGGATGTAGAATAGCCGGCCTCAGAGACGCAAACGCAGAAATGCAGAGTGTTGAAGAGATCGAAGCTTAAACAGCCTTCGAGATCGGAAGATCGAAGTTTAGTTCCGCGATAGCTCAGTCGGTAGAGCAAATGACTGTTAATCATTGGGTCCCTGGTTCGAGTCCAGGTCGCGGAGCCATTTCGGGGTGTAGCGCAGTCCGGTAGCGCGCCTGCTTTGGGAGCAGGATGTCAGGAGTTCGAATCCCCTCACCCCGACCATATTCCGGGTCGTTAGCTCAGTTGGTAGAGCAGTTGGCTTTTAACCAATTGGTCGTAGGTTCGAATCCTACACGACCCACCATGTAAGAGAAGGGCACCTCGACTGAGGTGCCCTTTTTCTTTGTCTGGATTTTATCTCTGCAGGTTTTCCCGCCTGCCCCCGCCACCTTGCCGACCTGCCTGCACAGCCTTTCCAGGGCGTGCTCCGACGGCGAGCGCCAGCAAGATCAGCAGCATCGACGCCAACCCCAATGTACTTGGCCATTGCCCCAGTATCAGCATCGAACTGACGATGCCGAACAGCGGGATCAGCAGCGACAGCGGTGCTACCTGTGATACAGGGTATTCGCGCAGCAGCAGGTTCCAGCCCCAGTAGCAAAACAGCGTCGCGCCGTATACCTGAAACGCCAGCGAAAACAAGGTAAACCCGTGCAACTGGGCCGGCAGCGCGGTGAATGGTGCTGAGCCGTGTGCAAGCCAGGTCAGCAGTAATAGCGGGATTGGCGGGAACAGGCTGGCCCAGACCACAAAAGCAAAGATTTCCTGCACCTTCGACTTTTTGATCAGTACATTGCCAATACTCCAGGCCAGGGCGCTGGCGATTACCAGCGCTAAACCGACAGTGCTGACGGTGCCTGAGCCATCCACCAGCACGCCGAACAGGCCAAGAGCCGCCAAGCATATGCCGATCAGTTGTGGCCGATTCAGGCTTTCGCCAAACCACAATACGCCCCAGCCCAAGGTGAAAAACGCACTCAGCTGAATCAGCAGCGAGGCACTGCCAGGTGGTACGCCCAAAGCGATGCCCTGGTTGATAAGCGCCCACATGGCCACGCCGAAGATCAAGCCGTAGCCGGCCAGCCAGCGAAACCTTACCTGCGGCCGCTTGACCACGAATACCCAAGGCAGGGCGGCAAGGCTGAAGCGCAGCGCGGTCAGCAGCAGCGGATCGATCTCGGCCAGGCCGAGCTTGGTGATGGGGAAGTTCAACCCCCAGATGGCCGTGACCATGACGGCCAGGCACAGGTGCTTTTTCTGCATTGTCAGACTTTTCCCGGAACAACGAGCGCACAGGCGCGAGAGCGGGAAATACGCGAGAAATGGCGCTGGCCTGCTTTCAGCTTGAGGCCAACTATCATTAAAATCAGGCCATGAAAGAATCTCTCGGTCTTGATCCTTACCAGAACGTCCCGCGTGATGCGGTGGTGACGGTGCGTGATTACGCCGACGGCCAGGTATTTGCCGCGCACAGCCATCAGCGCGGGCAGTTTGCCTACGCCTCATGTGGCGTCATCACCGTGTTTACCGACAGGGGTAATTGGGTGGTGCCGCCCCAGCGGGCTATCTGGGTGCCGGCGCGGCTGGGTCATGCCATGCACATGCGTGGCCCGGTCACCATGCTCAACACCTATATCCGCGAGCCTGCTGCACTGGCTTTGGGCTTGCCGGAGGAGTGCCAGGTGTACGGTGTATCTGCACTGCTACGGCAGTTGCTGGACAAGGCGATTGAGGTCCCTGCGCTGTATGCCGCAGAGGGGCGTGATGGCCACCTGATGGGCCTGTTGTTGCATGAGATCGCGGCCATGCCGGCGCTGTCGCTGAATGCGCCACTGCCGCAAGAGCCGCGGCTGGCGCAGGCCTGCCGCGAGTTTCTCGAGCAGCCTTCACTGGAGGTCGGCATTGATGCCATGGCCCAGCGCACGGCCATGAGCCGGCGCACGTTCACTCGCCTGTTCAGGGCGCAGACCGGCATCAGCTTCATCGAATGGCGGCAACAGGCTTGCCTGCACGCGGCGGTGATCAGGTTGGGCAACGGCGAGCCAGTCACGCAGGTGGCAATAGCGCTTGGCTACAGCAGCTCAAGTGCCTTTGCGACTGTTTTCAAGCGGGTGCTGGGCGAGGTGCCAAGCCGTTATATGGCGGAGTCAGCAAGCGGCAGGAGAGGCGGTTAGCGAGGCGTAGCCACCGGGGCCGCAAGGCTGCGGCCCGGCAGTTTTTACATCAGTGCAGCTTGAGTCGCGGTTCGGTGCCGCGGCCGATCTTGCTGCCAATCATCAGCATCGCCGTGCGGAATGCGCCATACAGCGCCATCTGGTGCATGCGGTACAGCGACACATAGAACATCCGCGCCAGCCAGCCTTCCAGCATCACGCTGCCGGTCAGGTTACCCATCAGATTGCCCACTGCCGAGAAGCGCGACAGCGAGACCAGCGAGCCGTAATCCTTGTAGGCATAGGTTGGCAGCGGCTTGTTCTCCAGGCGCGCTTTCAGGCTCTTGGCCAGCATTGAGGCCTGCTGGTGCGCAGCCTGCGCGCGAGGCGGCACATTGCGGTCGCTGCCCGGTTGTGGGCATGCAGCGCAGTCGCCAAAGGCGAAGATATCGTCATCCAGTGTGGTCTGCAGGGTAGGGCGCACCACCAGCTGGTAGATCCGGTTGCTTTCCAGGCCGTCGATATCCTTGAGGAAGCCCGGCGCACGAATACCTGCCGCCCATACTTTGAGGCTGGCCTGGATCACTTCGCCGGAGGCGGTTTTCAGGCCATCTTCGGTCACTTCACTGACCGAGGCGTTGGTCAGCACCGTTACCCCGAGTTTTTCCAGGGTCTTGTGCACCGGTACGCTGATGCGCTCAGGCAATGCCGGCAACACGCGCGGGCCGGCTTCGATCAGTGTGATGTGCATGTCTTGCGGCTGAATCTTGTCCAGGCCGTAGGCGGCCAGCTCGTGCGCGGCGTTGTGCAGCTCAGCGGCCAGCTCGACGCCCGTGGCGCCGGCACCGACAATGGCCACGCTGATTTTTTCGCCCGCTGCATTACCGGCATGGGCGCGCAGATAGTGATTGAGCAGCTGCTGATGGAAGCGCTCGGCCTGCTTGCGGCTGTCGAGGAACAAGCAGTGCTGCGCCGCGCCCAAGGTACCGAAATCATTGGTATTGCTACCAACTGCAATTACCAGGGTGTCGTAGCCCAGGGTGCGCGCTGGCAGCAGCTCGCGGCCGTCTTCATCGAGGGTGGCCGCCAGCTGGATCTGCTTGCTCTCACGCTCCAAACCACTCATGCGGCCGAGCTGGAAGTTGAAGTGGTTCCATTTGGCCTGGGCGACGTAGTTGAGCTCGTCTTCCGAAGAGTTCAGCGAGCCGGCCGCGACTTCGTGCAGCAGCGGTTTCCAGATGTGGGTCAGGTTGGCGTCGACCAGGGTGATTTCGGCCTTTTTGCTCTTGCCCAGGCTTTTACCCAGGCGGGTCGCCAGTTCCAGGCCGCCGGCGCCGCCGCCGACAATCACGATGCGATGTGTCATGGAGATATCTCATAAGGTTAAACGAATGCTTGGCCCTGAGGGCCGGCGTCGTGGCCGAGGGGAGGGCGAGCGCAACGCAGCTCATAGCACCAGTCCACTCAACAAACGACTCAAGAGGCCCAGACCGATGGTCACTGCCACCACCAGCGCCAGGAGCAGCCATGGCCGAAAAGGCCTGCGCTCGACTTGGTGCTGAGGGGCTTTGAGATACTCATCGACGCGACGCTGATCTTCAGGATTCAGGCGGCTGGTCATGGTGGGCCTCGTCAGATAGACGCTTGAGACTGCACGAACGCTACAGGGTTCGTGCACCAGGCAGCGACGAATGATAATACTTTCTGTCTATGCCGCCGAGTGTACGCCGCTGCAAAGACTCTCGGCAGTGGATCAAAGACTGATCCCGACATCGAAAACGATACTGCGTCCCAGGTTACCGCGCAGAAAATCCGGCGCGTCCGGGTGGGCGAACAGCACCCGGGCAAAGGTTGGTCCGACCAGCGACAACGACCGCCAGCCCTGGCGCAGGTATTCGGTCGGCGGCGGGAAATGGCTGTTCAGGTCGAGCACTTCACGCTTGAGGCTGGCAAAAGCGATGATATCCAGCTCGTTCAGCTCCAGGCCGCGCTCGCGGTAATTGTGGGCTTTCTTGCGCAAGGTTGGTGCCAGGCGCAGCAGCAATTCCTGCGCGCTGATGCGTCTGGGCCGGGCTTCGCGGCGTACCAGCTGGCTCAGCGAGAAAGCACTGCGCCGCCGTTGCAGCTCTTCGCGCCACTCGTCATTCAGCCGCCGACCCTCATCCAGCACGAAAAATACCTCGAATGCCGCGTCGCGAAACAGCACGTCCGGCGGCTCCTGCCCGGCGGGGGTGAAGTCTTCGTTGCGGTAGGGGATGTTCAGCCCCTGCAGCAGGCGCTGGCAGACCCAACGCTCGCGTTCCCATTTGCGGGCATTGGACAGAAAGGCATTGGCCTGTTCGGCCTGGATAGTAAGCAGGCGCAGGTAATCTGAGTCATCCATGGCTCAAGCTTAGCCGCTAATCTGTGAAGGTAAGATGTTGTTTACCGATGTAAATCAGCCCACCTCCAGGTCAACGCGGTCCCGTAGGAACGGCCTTGTGTCGCGAAAGGCCAGCGAAGCTGGCCCGGCGATATCAGCGGCGAAGCTGAAAATGTGGGGCCGCTGCGCAGCCCTTTCGCGACACAGGGCCGCTCCTACGCCGAGCGCGCCAGGTTTGGAAGAATGGATAGTCAACACAGGAGACATCAAACGTGATCAGCGCACAGGTCCTGTCCACCACCAGCCTCACCCTCGGCTGGCTGGCCTACCTGCCACTGCTGCTCTGGGCCATATCGCGCAGCAGCTGGATCGAACTGTGCAGCGATCGTCGCCGCCAACACCTGCTGTTCGGCGCGATATTCGCCTTGTTTGCGTTATGGCTGGTTCGTCGCGACTTCGACACCGGCGTCTCCTACCACTTCATCGGCATGACTGCCGTAACCCTGCTGCTCGACTGGCCGTTGGCGATCATCGCCGGCTTCATCGCTCAACTCGGGCTGTTGTCGCTCGGCCGGCAGGATTGGGCCGCGCTCGGCATCAACGGCCTGCTGATCGTCGGCCTGCCGGTGCTGGTTACCGAAACCTGCGCGATCCTGGTCGAGCGGGCGCAGCCGCGTAACCTGTTCATCTATATATTTTCAGGCTTTTTCGCCGCTGCGCTGTCAGCCCTGCTGTGCCTGACGGCTGCGCTGGGCCTGCTCTGGGTCGATGGCCTGTTCGCCATGCCCGAGTGGCTGACGGACTTTGTCGGGTACCTGTGGCTGATGATGTTTCCCGAAGCCTTTATCAACGGCATGGTCATCAGTGCACTGGTGGTGTTCTGCCCGGAATGGCTGGAGACCTTCAACCGCACCCGCTACCTGCAGGCGCCGCGGAAGGATGACGAGCGCTGAGGCCCATCACCCAGGCATGGACTCAGTGACGCGGCTCCAGATCAGCCGAATACAACTCATCTTCCGATTCCGGCGCGCCGGCAATCTTGTGTTCCTCAGCCGCCCAGGCGCCAAGGTCGATCAATTTACAGCGGTCGGAGCAAAACGGCCGGTTGACGCTGGCCTCGGTCCATTCCACAGGTGCGCCACAGGTTGGGCAATCAACGGACAACGGCTGGCTCATGGCTGGCCTCCTCGTAAAGTCAGGTAAAAGTGGTGCAACTGGTCGATCTGCTCGTGCAGCCAAGGCACATCGCGATCATTCACCAGCACATCGTCGGCATGCCGCAAACGCTCCTCGCGGGTCGCCTGAGCCGCCAGAATCGCCTGCACCTGCTCAGGGCTGGTGCCGTCGCGCTGCAATGTACGCTGCACTTGTAGCGCCTGCGGCACATCGATCACCAGCACGCGCTGGGTCTTGCGATACTGCCCCGACTCGATCAACAGCGGCGAAACATACACCGCATAGGGCGACTCGGCCTTGGCCAGGTAGCTGAAGATCTCCTGCCCGATCAACGGGTGCAGCAACGCTTCAAGCCAGCGCCGCTGTTCAGGGTCGGCAAAAATCAGCTGGCGCAGTGCCGCTCGATCGAGCTGGCCATCGCCTTGCAGCACGCCCGCGCCAAAGCGCTCGACGATACTGGCCAACGCTGGCCGCCCAGGCTCGACCACCCAGCGCGCAGCCTGATCAGCGTCGACCAGGTGCACACCCAGCTCGACAAAACGCTCGGCCGCAGCGCTCTTGCCACTGCCGATGCCGCCGGTCAGGCCCAGGATCCAAGGGGAAAACGCCGCAGTGGTCATCAGATTCCAAGCAGTTGCAGGTAAGAGGCGTACATTTCATCACCCCAGAGCACAGCAATCCACCCCGCAATTGCCAGATACGGACCAAACGGCATCGCCGTGCCCAGCGAAGCGTTACGCCAACGCAGCAAACACAGGCCGATCAACGCCCCCACCAGCGACGACAACAGCAGCGTCAACGGCAGCACCTGCCAGCCACCCCAGGCGCCGAACAACGCCAGCAGCTTGAAGTCGCCATAGCCCATGCCGTCCTTGCCGGTCACCAGCTTGAATAGCCAGAACACCGTCCACAGGCTCAGGTAGCCCATCACCGCTCCCCACAGCGCGTCCGGCAACGGCACGAACATGCCCGTGGCATTGAGCATCAAACCGATCCACAGCATCGGCAGCACCAGCACATCGGGCAGCAACTGATGCTGGCTGTCGATCAAGCTCAATGCCAGCAGGCACCAGGTCAGTAACAGCGCAGACAGCGCCTGCAGCCCAGGCCCGTAGTGCCATGCCACCACCAGCGACAGCCCGGCGCAGGCCAGCTCCACCAGCGGATAACGCACGCTGATCGTCCCCTTGCACCCTGCACAACGTCCCCGCAGCAGCAGGTAACTGAGCACAGGAATATTCTCCCAAGCCCGGATCCGATGCCCACAGTGCGGGCAATGCGAAGCCGGCAGCGCCAGATCAAACCGCCCATGTTCGGCGACCGGCAACTCCAGCACCTCCTGCGCTTCACGCTGCCACTGCCGTTCCAGCATGATCGGCAAACGGTGCACCAACACATTGATGAAGCTGCCCACCAGCAAGCCCAGCAGTGTCGCCAAACAGGTGAAATAAACCGGCTGTGCGGTCAAAAGCGTCCACAGATTCATATTCAGACCAAACTACCCAACTGGAAAATCGGTAGATACATCGCCACCACCAAACCACCGACCAGTACCCCGAGGATCAGCACGATGGCCGGCTCGAGCAGGCCGGTCAACTGATCCAGCGCCTGGCTCACCTGCTCTTCATAATGACTGGCGGCCTTGCCCAGCATCTGGTCCAGCGTGCCACTGGATTCGCCGATGGCCGCAAGCTGCACCAACAACGGCGGAAACAACCGATCCGCACTCATCGCCTGATGCAACCCCAGCCCATTGGCCATGCCCTGACGCAAACGCAGGATCGCCTGCTCATGCACCACGCCACCACTGACCGACGCCACTGTCGCCAACGCATCCAGCAATGGCACCCCCGCTGTGTACGCTGTGCCCAAACTGCGGGCAAAACGCGCCAGTGCCGCCTTCGCCAGCAACCGCCCCAGCACCGGCACCTCAAGTACCCGCAAAGATATCCACAAGCGCGCCACAGCGTTGTGCCGATACAGCCAACGCAGCGCCACTGTGGATAACACCATCAATGCCCCCAGCCAAGGTGCATGCCGCGCCAGCCCTGTGGACAAGTCCAGCACCCACTGGGTGAACGCCGGCAAGCTCTTGTCAAAACCGGCAAACAACCCCTGAAAGCGCGGCACCACCTCCAGCAGCAGCAGCGCCGAAACCCCCAGCCCCGTCAGTAACAGCAGCAGCGGATAAATCATCGCCTTGCGCACCCGCCGCTGCAGCGCCTGACGCTGCTCAAGCATGTTCGCCAGCTCCTCCAGCTGCCCATCCAGCTTGCCCGACTGCTCACCCACCCGCACCAGGTTGCAGTACAGCCGATCAAACCAAACCGGCTGGCGCTGCAACGCATCCGCCAATCCCAACCCCGCTGCCACATCCTGCTGCAATTTCACCAGCAACCGCCCCAGGCCCTCGTCGCCACCACTGCGCCCCATCACCTCAAACGCCTGCAACAACGGCACCCCCGCCTTCAGCAGCGTCGCCAACTGCCGACTGAAGCCCGCCGCATCCGGCTTACCCCGCCGCTGCGGCCAACTCAGCTGCCAGCCACCAACCGGACGCATCCGCGCAATGCTGATGCCCTGCCGCACCAGCCCAGCCCGCACCCACGCCGGGCTGCGCCCCTCGCACTGGCCGCTGACCCGGGCACCGCTGCGGTCGGTGCCCTCCCAGGTGTAAATACGCGATGTGGTACTCATGCACAGCTCCTTGCGGCTGATGCGACAAGCCCGGTAACAGCTTGCCGCGCCCATCCATGGGCGGGTTGTGAAGATGCTCACTAGAGTAGTTCAGCGAACATGACGTCCAGCCGAGCAGGGGTGACAAAAGGTGTCTGTTGAGGCCTACTGCGCGCCTGAAAGGCTGACGTCCACAGTGGATGAAGGCTCAGCCGAATCAACAAGGAAACGCGTTCATGAAAGCCCAACAAGGCATCACCCTGATCGAACTGATGATCGTCGTCGCAATCATCGGCATCCTCGCCACCATCGCCGTGCCGATGTACACGAATCACCAGGCCCGTACCAAAGCCGCGGCTGGGTTGCTGGAGATATCCGCGCTGAAGACCGCGATGGACTTGCGTTTGAATGAAGGCAAAGACGTGCCCGATGTGGCCTCGCTGGGCGGGCAGGCGACCACCGCGCATTGTGCGATTGCGGCCAGTGGCGTTGCGGCCAGTGGGGTGGGGAGTATTGCCTGCACGCTGGTGGAAGCGCCGGGGAATGTGGTGGGCAAGGTGATTACCCTGAGCCGGTCGGCGGCGGGGTGGGTTTGTAGTACCGGTATTGAAGAGGATTTGGCGCCTTCGGGGTGTAAGGCTGGCTGAGGCCGTGCTTTGGTCTGTTGCCCTCGGCGCGGGCGGTCTTGAGCTGTGAATCGCGCCTGCGGGATTGAGGAGAAGTAGGGGTTTGCCTAAGCGTTGCGGCTAGTGGTACGTTCGCAACACGCCGGTGTAGCTCAGTCGGTAGAGCAGCGCACTCGTAACGCGAAGGTCGCAGGTTCGATTCCTGTCTCCGGCACCATGACATCAGATTACAGAAGTCTGAAACTCTCCAAGCAATACCCAAGAGCCCGCCTACTGCGGGCTTTGCTGTTTCTGATGTCCTCGTTTAGAAGTCTGTTCACGGAGCCGCCGGCCTGCGCAGGCCAGCAAGTTGAAGTGCTGGCGTCTGTCCACACCCACCGGCCAGGAGTCCGTTTTATGCCTACAGATCTGGACGCGTTGCCTTCAAGTAGTCACGACTGCAAAAGTTACGAAGCGAGGAGGCAGCATCCGGTCGCTACTTTTTCAAAGCCTGTCAGCCAGGGGTATGACTGCAAGTCGTTGAGGAAAGACCAGAGATCTAGAGGAAGACGTCGTAAGACAGTTTGCTGATCAGGATCAGTAATAACACCAGGAATAGCGCTCGGACAAAAGGCACGCCTTTGTGAACCGCCAGCCAGGTGCCAGTGAGCGCTCCGAGAATGTTGAACGCAGCCATGGGGATCGCGATCAGGTAGAGCACGTTACCCGTCGGAATGAAGAACATCAGTGCCGCGATATTGGTAGCGATGTTCACGAGTTTCGCCGATGCCGAGGCGTGCAGAAAGTCGAAGGCGAAGCAGCGGATAAACAAAAAGATCAGGAAGCTGCCAGTGCCCGGACCGAACAGGCCATCGTAAAAACCGATGGCGCCGCCGATGACGATCGCCAGCAGTTTTTCCCTGGTACCGATGCGCATCGGTTTATGCAGGGCGCCGAAGTCTTTTTTCCAGAAGGTGTAGATCGCCATCAGCACAATCATCACCAGCACTGCCGGCCGCATCACTGACTGCGGTACGAACGATACCGTGGCGGCGCCGAAGAAGGCCATGACAAAGGCCGCACAGGCCGCGGGGATCACAAGCCCCCAGTCGATTACCACTTTGCGTATGAAGGACCGGGCCGCGAATGCGGTGCCGCAGGCGGCAGCGACCTTGTTGGTACCCAGCAGCGCTGCCGGTTGGGCGCTGGGCAGTAAGTTGAAAAGGGCGGGTATCTGGATCAGTCCGCCGCCGCCCACCGCCGCATCGATCAGGCCGGCAGCGAAAGCGAACACGCAAAGGATGACAATATCGACCATGAACTAAGGCTCTGACTATCTAGGTGGGTGGCGCATATCGCTGCAACCAGAGGACATGCTGATCTGGGCTGACGGGAAGGTTAACGGAAGGGCTTTTTCTGTGTTGCAATGCCGCATTGTGAAAAGTGCAATGAGGTGGAGCGTGGCATTGAACATGTTGGCGGAACTTGAAGCCTTTGCGGCCGTGGCTCGCAAGCGCAGCTTCGTCGCTGCGGCACGTACCTTGGGACGCTCCCCTAGTGCACTGACCCGCGCCATTCAGGCCCTGGAGGAAAGTGTCGGGCTCAAGTTGTTCAATCGCTCGTCCAATACCGTGAGCCTGACTGAGGCGGGTGAGTGCTTGTTATCCCACGCCTACAAAATGCTCGAACTGCAACGCGAGGTGGATGAAGACCTGGCCGGTCTCAGCGGCCTGGCCTCCGGCTGGATCCGTTTTTCCGCCCCCGAGGTACTTGGACATGGGGTATTGCCTAGGTTGATCGCGCAGTACTGCGAGCGTTATCCGGACGTCAACATCGATGTGATTTTCACCGATGAGCTCCTCGATCCGGCCAAGAGCAAAATGGACTTCTCGATCCGCGGGGCATTTCCACAATCCAGCGACTTGATCGGTTTCGCGCTTTGGAGTTACTCACGCCATCTGTATGCCGCCCCCGGGTACCTGGAGCGCAAAGGCGTGCCCGACTGTATCGAGGCGCTGGAGTCGCATTCGCTGATCCTGCATACGGCGCCGCGGATTCTCAAAGAGTGGAATTTTCGCTGCGACGGGCAGGCCATCAGCTTTCGGGTTCATCCCAAATTTCGTTTTAGTTCTGGTCTGGCGGTCTTCCAGGCAGCCTTGGCGGGCGTCGGGATCGCCCGCTTGGCGGATTGGATGGCTGAGCCCGAAGTGGAAGCGGGGCGCTTGGTGCGGGTTTGCCCTGACTACAAACTCACCTCCAGCAGCGGCGAGAGCCCACAGATGCATGCGGTTTACCCGGCCGGAAATCTGCCGCTGCGGGTGAGGGCGTTGCTGGAAATGATTCGTGGCGTGGGTGGAAGCCCGGAGTTCAACGCGGTACAGCACTGATATGAGTTTACGGCGCGTTCAGCCCATCAGGCGCTAGTACGGATGTGATCAAACATGATCTGATCTTGTGATCTCCGGGCCTGAGGTCATAGTCTAGACGTTGGAAAAAGGAGCCCTTCTGGTCATCGATAGCAAATGTTCGGTCTTTATCGCAGCAAGTGTCGACGGTTTCATCGCCAGGAAGGATGGAGATATTGAGTGGTTGAACCGCCCTGAATATGAGTGCCCTGTACTGAACGGGCTAACTTATGATGAATTCATGACGACGGTCGATGCGCTGGTCATGGGACGCAAGACGCTGGAGAAAGTGTTGTCCTTCACAGATTGGCCCTACGAGAACACACCCGTCGTGGTGCTTTCACAGGGGCAGGTATCGATACCAGCAAAGCTACGAAGCAAAGTCGAGGTCATGGCCGGCGATCCGGTGCTGATCGTGGCGCAGCTCGCGGCTCGGGGTCTCAAGCATCTCTATATCGATGGAGGTCAGACCATCCACAACTTCCTCGCTGCCGGATTGATCAACGAGATTACGATTACGCGTGTACCGGTATTGCTAGGCACAGGGATTCCATTGTTCAGCCAGTTGGGGGCTGAGCTCGATATGCGGCTGATTGATTCATCAACGTCGGATAACGGGTTTGTGCAGAGTCGTGATCAGGTGGTGTTATAGGCTAACCAGTCGTGTATGACTTGTCCCAGGTGCCTGTCCCGATTGCCAGGGCGACACGATCATCATTAAGCCGCTTGCGTTAGGAGGCTGAGCTGCTGTGCAAAATCCGTCGGTAGTCCAGTACCGGTTTTTCCCCTCTGAAGCTATTAATCAGCAGTACATTGCCGGTTCACGCACAGTGCAGTGTGGTAATCGGCATTAAGATGCTGATTAAAGGTCTGGACACGTCGTTCAGACTCACGATCCAAGCTTTTGCCGACGGTGCATGGCGTTACCCGATCTGCTGATCGCTGCGCCTTAACTGATGCGCAATGCAGCCCCGATACCTGTGAGGTCCTGCCGCAGCTAAAGCGAACAAGGCAATGTCGAAAGCGACCTCGCCACGGGCACGGGAAGCCAGTCCGGAAAAAGTTAGATTGATGCGGGATGCACATCAGGATCAATCTCTCACCATGGGCTTTTGAGAAATTTCCCACAGCCCTGAAACTTGCACCCATTGTTCCGGGCAGCTAGATTAGCCAAGTCGCGGCCAATTCCGCGATCGGGTTTGGCGACTCGGACAACTTGGCGCAACAGCGCCCCACACGATTTGCAGGCGCTTTTTTTGCGTCCGCAGCTTCGTGCTCTGGCGGCTGTGCGTGGGAGACCTTCGGGTCTGCCGGGTTCCAAGTTCCCGGTTCGCCAACCTGCGTACAGCTGCCACCCACTCGTTTGGCGACGGTGCGTGTCAGCTCCATCAAACTTGGAGTCTCATGCATGCAAACGCGCATCCCGAGCAAGATCCCCGCATCCGTTCCCCTCCGCGACAATATTCAAATGCTGCGCCCTCAGCAGTTGTGCTGCATTCCCACGCTGGGCCTACCCGACTCAAGGTCGAAGCAGGTATTCGCATGACCAACCAAGAACGCCTGTCGACAATCCAGAGCTACGCCTGGACCCTCGAACTTCTCGGTGAGGCCCTCGTCCAGCACGACGATGTGCTTGAGTGCGAACACAACCCACAACTGAGCTTTCGCAACACAGCGGGCATCCATCAAGCGATGCGCATCATCAGTCGCCTGGCGGCTGAGCAGTGTGGGAAATTGCTTGAGGACAAAGACCCGGTACTGGCCGAGGAACGCTAAACTCGATGGAGCGAGGTGAGAAGGGCTGCTTGCGTGAGACCAAGCTGTCCTGCTCTGAGTGGGCTTTTCGGAGCGCCGCACTGCCGCGAAGCAGTCAGCGCGATGGATGGCATCGGCTGCGCCGATGTTCGCGGGCAAGCCCGCTCCCACAGGATTTTCGAGCAAGGCAGTTGCTCTTGGATAAATGCCGTCATGCGGAACACGACGGGTTCGATGGCGCTTAGTCCGGCCCGATTCACAGGGTGCGCTGCACTTCCACTCAATGCAGCACCTGACTCAAGAACAATCGACTGCGCTCATTCTGTGGATTCTCGAAGAACTCCCTGGGCGTAGCCTCCTCAACAATCTCCCCTTGATCCATGAACACCACCCGATGCGCCACCGTCCGGGCAAAGCCCATCTCATGCGTCACGCACACCATGGTCATGCCGTCTTCGGCCAGGTCGACCATGGTCTGCAGCACTTCCTTGACCATCTCCGGGTCCAGCGCCGAGGTGGGTTCGTCAAACAGCATGATCTTTGGCTTCATGCACAACGCCCGGGCAATCGCAACGCGCTGTTGCTGGCCGCCTGAAAGCTGGCCGGGGTATTTATGCGCCTGTTCGGGAATGCGCACCCGTTCCAGGTAATGCATCGCCACCGCCTCCGCCTCCTTGCGCGGCATCTTGCGCGCCCACATCGGGGCGAGGGTGCAGTTCTGCAGGATGGTCAGGTGCGGGAACAGGTTGAAGTGCTGGAACACCATGCCGACTTCGCGGCGGATGGTTTCGATCTGTTTGGCATCATTGGTCAGCTCGGTGCCGTCGACGACGATGCGGCCTTGCTGGTGTTCTTCGAGGCGGTTCAGGCAGCGAATGGTCGTCGATTTTCCCGAGCCAGATGGGCCGCACAGCACGATGCGTTCACCCTGGCGTACGCTGAGGTTGATGTTCTTCAGTACCTGGAAATCGCCATACCATTTGTTGACTTTCTCCATCTGGATCATGGTCTGTGCGCCCAGTGGATCCAGGGCTTTGCCGGTCGCTTGACTCATTTGAAACTCCTTGCCGGAGCACAGGCGCGCCGTCCCGGTGGAGGCGGGCACGCCGGGTGTGGAAGAGGATGTTGAAGTCAGTGCAGGACGCTTTCCAGAAACTGCCGGGTGCGAGGCTCCTTCGGTGCGCTGAAGATTTCCGCCGGCGGGCCCATTTCGATGATCTTGCCGCCGTCGAAGAACACCACGCGGTCGGCCACCTCACGTGCGAAGCCCATTTCGTGAGTGACGACGATCATGGTCATGCCCTCGGCCGCGAGGCCTTTCATCACGTTCAGCACGTCACCTACGGTCTCCGGGTCGAGCGCGGAGGTGGGCTCGTCGAACAGCATCAGCTTGGGTTTCATCGCAAGAGCCCGCACGATCGCCACCCGCTGTTGCTGGCCGCCGGACAGCTCCGCCGGGTAGTGCTCGGCCTTGTGCCGCAGGCCAACGCGGTCGAGCAGGGCGAGGGCGTGAGCCTGGGCTTCTTGCTTGCTCGAGCGCTTGAGCTTGACCGGGGCGAGCATCATGTTCGCCAGCACGCTCATGTGCGGGAACAGGGTGTAGTCCTGAAACACCATGCCCACCTCTTCGCGCAGCCTGGCCAAAGCCTTGCGGTCACCGGCATTGGCCGAGTCGCCATTGGCGATTACCACGGTACCGAGGGTCGGCTCTTCCAGGCTGTTCAGGCAGCGGATGAAGGTCGACTTGCCCGAGCCGCTGGGGCCGATGATGACCACCACTTCACCTTGGCGAACGTCCATGTCCACGCCCTTGACCACCTCGTGCGCGCCGAAGCTTTTGTGCAGGTCGCGAACCGTCAGGATCGTGCTCATACGCCCGCCTGTGCCCGGGTCAGGGTTTGCAGGTTGAGGTTGGCCGCGCTGAGGCGCTCGCGGCGCTGCTGGTTGGCAGTGCGCTCGGCATTCAGTCGCTCGTCGGCGCGGGCCAGGCTGGGCTTCAGCGAGCCGAGCGAGGGGCCGCCTGCTGAGCTGCGACCTTGCACGTTGCTGACCGGGTCGAGGCAATCACGGACTTTCTGCTCGGGCAGGTTGAGGGCGTGGCCGAGTTGTTCGAGAGCGCAGGCATCGACCATCTGCGTGGTGATCTGGTTGGCCGGCAGGCCCTGGTCCATGGCCATGCGAACCACGCCGCCGACCACATGGTGGGCTTCGCGGAACGACAGGTCGACTTCGCGCACTATCAGGTCGGCAAGGCCGGTGGCGGTGGAGAAGTCTTCACCGGCGCGGCGTACCGCCAGGTCGATGTTGGGCGTTGCGGTGCGCAGCACCAGGTCGAGCAGTTTCAGGCAGCGTAGGGTTTCTTCGGCGGCTTCCCAGAAGCCACGGGTGCCTTCGCGGTTGCCGTCACCGGTGTGGGAGAAGTTGGTGCCCTTGATGCTCACGCTGGCGCCCATCAGCAGGCCGACGATGTGCCCACTGCGGCCCTTGAGGTACTCGAGCACGGTGGGGTTTTTCTTTTGCGGCATGATGCTGGAGGTGGCGGCGACGCTGTCGGGGAAGTCGATGAGGTTGAACTCATGGGTGCTCCAGACAAAGTAGTCCTGCGCGACGCGGCTCCAGAACACCGCCAGGTGGCTCAGGTGCGACAGGCTTTCGAGCAGGAAGTCGCGTGAGCCGATGGCGTCCAGCGCGTTGTCCAGGTAGCCGTCGAAGCCGAGCAGCTCGGCGGTGCGTGCGCGGTCGATGTCGAACGGCGTGCCGGCGAAAGCGGCTGCGCCGAGTGGACACTGGTTCATCGACTCCAGAGTCTGGATCAGGCGTTTGCTGTCGCGCTCCAGCGCCTGTTCCACCGCGCTCAGGTAGTAGCCGTAGGTGATCGGTTGCGCCGGCTGCAGGTGGGTGTAGCCGGGCATCACCACTTCGGCGTACATCGCAGCGCAGCGCAGGGCCGTGGCGCGCACGGTCACCAGTTCATCGATCAGGTCCATCAACAACTCGCGGCAGCGCAGGCGGTCGAGTGTGGCGAGGATGTCGTTGCGGCTGCGACCGGTGTGCAGGCGCCCGCCGATGTCGGCGCCGATCTGTTCGATCAGGTGCGCTTCGTAGTTGAAGTAGGCGTCTTCGCGGGACGGGTCCAGCTCGACCGCATCCGGCCCGGCCTGCTCCATGTCCAGCACACCCTTGGCCAGCGCACTGGCATGTTCGCCGCGAATCAGCCCCTGTTCGGCAAGCATCAGGATGTGCGCCTTGTTGACGTTGCCCAGGTTGGCGAAACCGCTTGCGAAGCCTTCCAGGCGCGGGCGATAGATGTACTCGTTGACTTCCGGCGCGGTGCTTTCTTTCAGACGCCGACTGACTTTGGATTCTTGCATGTTGGAACCTCTCCAATAGAAGTGCGTACCGCCGGGCGACCCAGACGACGTTCGAGATAACGGCTAAGCCAGGTCAGTGCCGAGCAGATGACGAAGTACACCAGCAACACCACGGCGTAGACCGAGAAGGCCGGGCTGACGCCGGTCATGACGGTTTCCCGTTCGATGATGATCTGGCCGACCTTGAGGAATTCGCCTACGCCGACCAGGGCGCCCAGCGACGTCGCTTGCACGAGGATCGTCAGCAGCCCGGTATAGGCCGGCAGAATGGCTTTCATCGACTGCGGCACGATCACGTGCAGGTAGATCTGCCATGGGCGCAGGCCCAGGGCCCAGGCGCTTTTCCACTGGTGTCGGGACACCGACTCCAACCCGCCCCGCACGATCTCGATACCGTTGGCGCTGCCCCACAAGGTCAGGCCGACGGTGACCGCGGCGAACGGGCTTAGATCGACGCCGAACATCGGCGCGCCGAAGAAGATGAAGAACACGTTGACGATCAGCGGAATGGAGCGGAACAGCTCCACATAGGCATGAATCGTCCACCACAGCACACGGTTCCTGACCGTGGCCAGCACGCCGAGCACGGCCGAGATCAGCGTGGTGAACAACAGCACCACCAGCGCCAGCTGCAGGGTCATCAACAACCCTTTTAAAACGAAGCTCCAGTTTTCGAAGATGAAGTTCATGCTCGCCTCACTGCCGGAAAGGGCGTTGTAAGTGGGCGGAAAGGCGCGCAGTCAAAAGCGCGAGCACGCCGACCAGCACCAGGTACATGACGCAGATGGCCGTGAACATCTCGATGGCGCGAAAGTCCGTGGCGATGCGGTCCACCGCGACGAAGGTCAATTCCGCCAGGCCGATGGCCTGCAGGTACGAAGAGTTCTTCAGCAGCGAGATCGCGGTGTTGAGCATCGCCGGCAGGCTGGTGCGAAACGCGATCGGCAGGGCGATCAGGGCAAAGTACTGCGCCGGCTTGAGGCTGAGTGCCAGGCTCGCCTCGCGCATGCCGCGCTCCACGGTGGCCAGGCCGCCGCGGATGTTCTCGATCTGATAAGCCCCAGCCCACAGTGACAGGCACACCACCCCCGACCAGAACAGCGACAACCCTAAGCCAATGGCCGGCAGACCGTAGAAGATGAAGAACAACTGCACCAGGATCGGCGTATTGCGGATCAACTCCACGTACAGCACCACCGCCTGCGACAGCACCGGCACTTTCATCACCCGCACCGCGCCGCCCAGCACACCGATCAGCATTGAAAAGAAGATGGCCAGCGCGGTGATCTTCAGCGTCATCAACACGCCGTCGAGCAGCGCAGGCCACTGCGCTATCAAGTAATGGATGTCGAAATCCATGATCGCGGCCGATCAGAGCGATTCGGCAGGTTTGGCCTGCTCGAACACACTGATGTAATAGCCCTGGATATTCTTCGGTACGAACTGCTCTACCCAGCCGCGGTACAGGTGCTCTTCACGCATGCGCAGCACCGCCGCGCTGAGGAAGTCGCGCCACTGCTCTTCGTTCTTGCGCACACCGATGGCCGCGTCGGAGATCTGGAACGGTTCGCCGATCAGGCGCGCGTCCTTGTCGTTGTCGGCCACCACCACCAGCGTTGCGGCGTCGTGGGTGTAGGCATCGGCGCGGCCTTGGCGGAAGGCTTGCAGGGCATCGGCGGCGCTGTTCATGCGCAGGGTTTTCACGTCGGGCATGTGGTCTTCGAACCACTTGGCCTGCACCGAGCCCTTGAGCGTGGCGAGGGTCTTGCCCTTGAGGTCGGCGATCTTCTGTGCCGGGCTGTCCTTCTTCACCACCACGTCACTCGCCCCCCAGCGGTAGGGCGTGGTGAAGTCGATCACGCGCTGACGCTCCGGGGTCACGCCGAGGGTGGCGATGAGGAAGTCGACCTTGCGCCCCAGCAGTTGCGGCACTCGGTTTTCGGCAGTCACGCAGGTAAAGCTGACCTTGTCCGTGGAGCCCAGGGCCCACAGTGACACCTGCTTTGCCATCTCTACTTCGACGCCGGCAAAGTCGCCCTTGTTGTCTTGATAGCCATAAGGCGGCTGGTCGCAACGCACGCCAGCTCGCAGCTGGCCTGCCTCTTTGATAGCTGCAGGAACGGCCGGCAAGTCGACGGCCTGTGCGGTGGACACCGCTGCCAACGACACGCACGAAAGGGCCAGTGCAGCGCTTAGTTTTTTATACGAGAACGACATGATGCCTCCTGATTACCGGGCTGCATCGCCCCACTGGCGTGCGGCGAAACGATGAGTACAAGGGCAGAGCTGAAATGAAGCTTGAGCACCGGTTTTGTTTTTGTTGTTGCGGGTATGCGCTCGGTTGGCATCGCGCTGCATCGGGGCAGACGTCGATGTGGATCTAGTTATAAAATCTTCGGGTCATGCAATCAAATGACAATCCATCAACCAGTCATGCAGAAATGATATGGCCATTAACTTCAAGCAGATCGAAACCTTCCGCGCGGTGATGGTCAGCGGCTCCATGACGGCGGCGGCGCAGGCGTTGCACACCTCGCAGCCGAACGTCAGCCGCCTGATCGCGCAGCTCGAACGGGCCAACGGCTTCAAATTGTTTGAGCGGGTGGGCGCGCGATTGGTGCCAACCGATGAAGGCGCGCAGTTCTTCGCCGACGTCGAGCGTGCCTTCATCGGCCTGCACAGCCTGGAAAACTCCGCCCAGCACCTCAAGCGCGGCGGCACCGGGCGCTTGCGTATCGGCGCGGTGCCTTCACTGACCCACGGCCTGCTGCCGGCGATCATCCAGCGCTTTCGCCAGCAGAACCCACACGTGCATATATCGATCCACACCAACGACTCGCCCAACGTCGCGCACTGGGCGGCGACCCGTTTCTGCGATGTATGCCTGGTGTCCTACGTGGCTGAAGACATGGCCGGTGTGCAGTCGGAAATCATCTGTGATGTGCCTGGCGTGTGCATTTTCCCCAAAGGGCATCGGCTTGGTGCCTTGGAGGTAGTGACACTGGCAGATTTGAAGGGCGAGGAGTTCATCTCGCTGTCGCACACCGACGGCTCGCGCACGCGGCTCGACCGACTGTTTGCCGAAGAAGATCCTCGCGTGCTGAACATGGATGCGACCCATGCTGCCACTGTCTGCTCACTGGTCGGGCTTGGGCTGGGCGTCAGCGTGGTCAGCCCGCTGGTGGCCAACGAGTACCTGCATACCGATATCGACATCCGGCCTTTCGAGCCTGAGTTGCGGTTTTATACGTATTTGCTGCTGTCGTCCGACCGGCCTGAGAACGTGCTGACGCAGAGGTTTCGGGTGTTGGCGGGGGAGATGTTGAGGGAGGCGGCGCGGGGGAGTTTGGAGAGGGAGCGGTAGGCAACGTGGCTTCCTGGCCCGCTAGATAAAGCAAGTATTCAGAGTTGCCTTGAGCTATTGTTAGTTGCGCAAAAAATTGCCTGATGCACTTTTTCAAGGATTGAAATGAAAGTTCTATTGCTTGTGCTATCGACCTTGCTCCTGCTTTCCGGCTGCTCCACGCCGCTCACCGCTACCAAGGCCAGCCCCTCGATCGCCGAAACCAAATCGGTGCAGTTCGGTGGGAAGACGTTTGTCCTCAAGTTCCAGAAGCAGGGGCTGTGGGAGTATTTCCCTGAAGACGAAAGCATGGATGCCTGGACCGAGATGGTCGACTTTACTGTCGTGCCTCGCGAGATGAACCGCTTCAAGCCCCTCGACCTGGCCAGACGTGCCATCCAGCTGCATCAGCAGGAAAACCCGAACATGCCGGCAGTCCTGCTGACAAAAAATAGAACCGGGATCGACTACGCGATGATGTACTACCCCGATTCAGTCCGTAAGGACGGGCAGTTTTCGGAGATTAGTTACTTCAAGTACTACACCGATGGCACCACTGGCCAGACCATAATTTTTCACTTCGCCCGGACCATCCCAAAACCGAACGATCCCACCGAGAGCGCAACAGCGATGGGGCAGGAGATCCCGCCGCTGATGGAAGCATTCCCGCTGTACCGGCCGTGACACCCTCAGTGTTAGGCCAGGCGGTGAAAGGGCGCTAATTAAAATTTCATCCCTTTCAAGCAACATTAATTAAAATCTCTGTTTTAGGTTAGCCATGAAAAATCTACTGATTGCTTTCATCCTGTTGGGTTCGGCGGTGTCTGTTAAGGTTTTAGCGAACACGCTAGAGGTCGAGCATCATCGGATTGAGCAACGCTGGTATTCGTTCAGCGAGGTAGTAGAGAAAAGAAAGAAATATGACCGAGTGGATATTTCTCGAGGGTATATCGAATACTACTTCGAGGGTGAAAACCATGCCTCCAACGCTCCGGAGGAACGCCTGTCGCCGCGTGAAAAATTCTACGCCAATCATGCAACCGTTGGCACTTATGCCGTTGCTGATTACGCGACCGCGCTGGACAAGGCGTGTGTAGATGTGGTCTCTGAGTCGCTGGGATCGTTCAGAGGCAGCTATGAAAACGCTAAGAGACCTGACAGGCAACAATATAAGAGAACGGTCGTTGGTATCAGGTCATTAAGCTACAAAGGTCCTGAGTTTAATTTCAAGAGTCCTGCCTCTTGGTCGTCCATAGAGTTGCCCAAGGACAAGAGAAGCCTTCTGTGTGAGATTTATGAAGTCAAGGATGAGGCCAATGACGTGAAATACATCGTCTACGCTGCATCGGTGACAACCGCTATGTTCGACGAAATTCATTCGGCACCACTGCCCGCTAACAAACCGAATAATTAGTTTCTTTGCGACAATGCTGCGGCACCTAACGCTGTGGCATCAAGCAGATCAGCTTTGAGCCTTGGCACGCTCAGTAATTGTCTGCCAATCGACCCATTTTGCTGTCGGCCAACGCCACGGGTTTGCCTGGCTCCGATCCATGTGGAAGCTGTCTGACAGCCGCCGTACAGTTAGATCACGACCAGCGGATACGGGCAATTTCTGCGTCGCTCATCTGGCGCCAATCATCCTTGCTGATCCCGTAATCCTGCTCGGCGGATTCCAGAGCCTGCTCCAGCGTAATCATCAAATGATCGCCTTCAATCTGCTGGCGGGCGTAGTCCACGAAGCGAATCTCCATGTATACCGGCGGCTCGTGCTCCCCCGCGACCTCAAGACCAAACAACACGATCGTCGAGACGCTGGGGCGGTATGCGCAAGGTACTTTCACATCGGCAACCAAGTGCAACGGTTGTGGCTTCATCTGGATACCTGGGGCGCTGGGCATGTGTGTAGCCGCTATCTGACGTCTGTGCTGGGGTACAGCTCGGGTGGTGGCTGGTAGTCAGGGTTTTCGAATTGACTGTTGGTGTAGAAGGTCTCGGCGGTTGGCCCGGCATTCTTGTAGGTCACATTTTCGTTACGGACCAGATGCCAGCCCGTACCTTCTTTGTCACGCTCGATCAGAGTTGGGGACAGCGTGCACTTCCCACTGGAACCTGAGGTGAGGGAGAACTGATAGTAGCGCCCGGCTTCAGGTGTGAATTGGGTTGTGACAAAGCAGGTCCTGGTACGCGAGCCCTCCCATGTCATATACACAGTCGTTTCCAGGCCCGGCCGAATCGTTGATTCGTAGTAGTCCCGGGTCAGGTCTTGACCCGCTTTGGGCATGCCAATGTCTTGGGTATGGGTAAAGGGGAGAGGCCCGGTACGCACCACACCGCCGGTCCTCACACCGTTGTCGGTCTGGTAGATTGCCGCATGCTGGGTGAAATTGACGACACGAATCCAGGCCGGATTCGGCTCATTCGCGGGTGCGACAAAGTAATCGGTGTGGGGGAAATACTTGCAACCTGCGAACATTGGCAACAGCACTAAACAGAATCTCAAGCGTGTCGTCATTGATCCATTTCTCTGCAGAATTTTCGCTATGACCGCGTCTGCAGGGGTTTATTCGTCACCCGCACTGATTTCCTCGGGGTGGATGGCTACTGGTCTGCGTGCCTGATCACGAGCTTCTGGAACGAGCCAGGCAACTTCCCCTGACCCCAAATGCGCCCCGCTATCGCGGGGCTCAACACAGAGGGAGGCTCGTAGTCAGAACGACTCGACTGGCTTCTGGGCTTGTTGAACAAGCTTGTTTCCATCCAGTTTCGGGAAGGAAAAATTAATGATGATACTGGACTCGTCATCCACGCCAGAGATGACTAAATCAGCACCCCTGACATTGGCAGGTGCTGACTTCATCAGGCTCTGAAGGTTGGTGGCCGCTTTGTCGAGGGTGAGCCCTTCAACGAAAGAGTAGGTCAAATCGTTGGCGGCCAACGCAACACTCTCGTAGTTCGTGAGTTTGGCTGTGTAGTCATCCTTGTTTTTTGTTTTGCGCGCGGTATCAACCAGATCCAGCACGGATTTCCCGTCAGTGAGCGCCACCAAGGTAAATGTCTTTGCAAGCGCTCCAATGACGCGAGCGTACAGGTCACGATCATAGGGTGCAAACAGCGAAACCGACGCCAGTTTGTCACTGCTGAAAACCAGGGCTACCGTGAACTTCTGATCCAGAAAGTCCACATCGTCCACACAGCGTGCAGGAGCTCCAATATCAGCTGTACAGTCGTAGTAGCCTGCTACCCCGGTGTATTTCGCGATCGGCGCGTCGTAAGCATATGTTTTGAACAGGTTGTCTGCGGCTACCGCATTCTGCATGCCGGTCAACATCGCCGTGGCGGCCAGCGCTGCAGAAATAGCTTTCTTTGACATGGATTCCCTTCCTGAATGAGCATCGAGATGAATAGCCAGATGCTATCAGTCAGGTATGCACTGCTCAACACCGGCACTCCATTTGGTGACGCCGCAGGCCATATCTCGGTCTCTTGAAAGACGGTCGGGTCTGCCGGGCGCCGTTTCTTCGATTCGCCAACCCAGTGCAGCGACAACACCGATACCAGCTTGCATGCTGTGATCAATCCTGTCGCTACCGCAGTCAGTTCACCACGTGACCGTTTAAAGAGCCGCTTCCGGACTACGCCCGAGTACCCGGTTGTACTCCAACTTCGCAGTCTTCTCGGTGAACTCCCCGGACCACTTCGATACCACTACTGTCGCCACACTGTTGCCAATGGTATTGCACGTCGCAATCGCCATCGACATGAAGCGGTACACGCCAAACAGCAGCGCCAAACCTTCTACCGGCAGGTTGCCAATGGCGGTCACGGTCGCGGCGAACACCACGAAGCTGCCGCCCGACACCGCTGCCGCACCCTTGGAGGTGACCAGCATGACGGCGAGGATACCCAGCTGTTGTTCCCAGCTCAGGGGCACGCCATAGGCGTTGGCAATAAACAGTACGCACAACGACATATAGATGGAGGTGCCGTCGAGGTTGAACGCATAGCCAGTCGGCAACACCAGGCCAACGCTCTGCTTGGAGCAACCGAACTTCTCCAGTTTCTGCAGCAGGCGCGGCAGCGCGCTTTCCGACGAGGCGGTGCCCAGTACGATGAAGATTTCATCCTTGATGTACTTGAGGAAGCGCCACAGGCTGAAGCCCGATACACGACACACCACGCCCAGTACGACGAAGATGAAGAACGCGATGCAGACGTAGAACATCAGCACCAGGTTGGCCAGCGACATTAGCACCGCAGTGCCATTGCTGCCCACGGCATAAGCGACCGAGCCGAATGCACCCAGCGGGGCGAACTTCATGATCAGGTTGATGAACTCGAAGAAACACTCCGAGACGCGGTTCAAGCCGTCTTCGATGACTTCACGACGCTCAGGCTTGAGCGCCAGCAAGGCGAAGCCGAACAGCACCGAGATCACCAGCACTTGCAAGAGCTGGCCTCCGGAGAAGGCGCCGACGAAGTTGTCCGGGAAGATCGCGTAGATGAAGTCCAGGGTCGAGGCCGGCGCGTGGCCTTTGGCAACTGCTGCAGCCGAGGCCGCAGTGGCTGCGCTGCTTGAGTGGGCGTCGTGCATGCCCGAGCCGATTTGCAACAGGTTGCCCCACAGCAGGCCGATGGCCAGGGCAATTGTGGACACCACTTCGAAGTAGATCAACGCACGTACACCAACCTTGCCTACGCGCTTGATGTCGCCGGCGGAGGCAATGCCATGCACCACGGTGAAGAACACCAGCGGCGCGACAGCGGTCTTGATCAGTTTGAGGAAGATATCCCCGAGGATCTTGAACTTGGCGGCCAGCTCCGGCGCGATGAAACCAAATGCAATGCCCAGCAGCATGGCGGCAACGACCTGAAAGGTCAGGTCCTTGTAGAACGGTTTTTTAGCGGTAGCATTCATGACTGCGATCTCGTTGTTTTTATTCGTAATCGATAGGCAGCGGGATGCGGCGCACCCCGGGAACATTCAGCGTTTGACCTTGCCCTCGCGGGCCAGGGCGATGTCGACCATCTGCGGCGCCAGGCCGATGTAGCTGGTCGGGTCGGTCAGGCGCTTGAGTTCTTCGATGTTCAGCTGTGCCGTGGCTTCGCCTTGCGCCAGCAGCGCGTCAAGCAGGCTGGTGCCTTGGTCGTTGGCCATGCGGCAGGCGGCATAGACCACGTCGTGGGCTACCTGGCGACCCAGCGCCGGGGCCAGGCCCATCATCACGGCTTCGGCAACGATCAGGCCTTGGGTCATGTCGAGGTTCTTGAGCATGCGCTCGGTGCGTACTTCCAGGCCGGCCAGCATGAATTTCGCTTGGCCCAGCGACGCAGCGCTCAGGGCGAAGGCTTCAGGAATGGCGATCCATTCGGCCTGCCATGGGCCGGTGGAGCGTTCGAAGTCCTGGATCATCGCGTCGAGCATCAGCCCGGCTTGCTGGCGCACACCTTTGGCGGCGGCGTACATCAGCTCGCAGGAAATCGGGTTGCGTTTCTGAGGCATGGTGCTGCTGGCGCCACGGCCTTTGACGAAGGGTTCGTACACCTCGCCCAGCTCGCTGGTCATCATCATCATCACGTCGAGGGCGACCTTGCCCAGCGAGCCGGTGACCAGGCCAAGGAAGTTCAGGGTCTCGGCCAAGCCGTCGCGGGCGACGTGCCACGTGGCTTGCGGTACGCCCAGGCCGAGTTCGGCCATCATCGCTTGTTGTACTTCCAGGCCCTTGTCACCCAACGAGGCCAGGGTCCCGGCAGCGCCAGCAAACTGGCCAACTTCGACCCGTGGGCGCAACTCGACCAGGCGCTCGGCGTGACGGTCGAACATGCTCAACCAGACCGCGCATTTGTAGCCGAAGGTGATCGGCAGCGCGTGCTGCAGGTGGGTACGGCCTGCCATCGGCGTGTCACGGTATTTTTTCGCCAGATCTGCGAGCAGGCCACGCACGGCCTGGATATCACGCTCGACGATCGCCAGTGCCGCACGCACCTGTAGCACTACGGCGGTGTCCATGATGTCCTGGGTGGTAGCGCCCCAGTGCACGTAGCGGCCGGCTTCGCCGCACGTCTTCGACAGTTGTTCCACCAGCGGCAGGATCGGGTAGCCGACGATTTCTGTCTCGTGCTGCATCAGCGCCAGGTCGAGGGAGTCGTAGGTCGACAGCTTGGCGATCTGCTCGGCAGCTTCGGCCGGGATCACGCCGCAGCGCGCTTCGGCACGGGCCAGAGCGACTTCCACTTCGATGTAGCGCTCGATCAGGGCTTTGTCGGAGAACACGTTGCGCATTTCGGCGGTGCCGAACATGTCGCGGAACAGGGCGGAGTCGAAGACGGTGCTGGACATGGAGTAATCCCGATATGTTTGTTATTGGTCGGACATATTGTTAATGTCCGTACATAATTCTTACGTCCTCGCTGGTACACTGTCAACTCGCTTAAACCAGTGGGCTGATTGAAGGTATGAACCAGACGCGTTATGCGCTCGTTGCCAAGGACTTGATGGAAGGGATTGCCAGTGGCCGATTCCCTCTAGGCAGCCTGTTGCCGACCGAATTCGAGCTATGTGAGCTGTACGCGGTCAGCCGCCATACCATTCGCGCTGCGATTACCCAGTTGCAGAACCAAGGGCTGGTTTCGCGGCGCAAGCGCGTGGGTACGCGGGTCGAGTCGGTGTCGCCCAAGGGCGGGTACTCGCAGTCGCTGGCCTCGGTGACCGACCTGGTGCATCTGGCCGAAACGCAGATGCGCAGCATCCAGCACGTCAGCCATTTTGTGGCTGACATCGCCCAGGCGCGGCGCTTGGGAATGGAGCCGGGCGGGCATTACTTCTGCGTATCGAGCATCCGCGTAGATGCCGACAACCGCCGTGCGCCGCTGTGCTGGACCGATGTGTATGCGCAGGAGTCATACGCCGAGGTGATTGCCTTGGCCGAGGAGCATCCGGACGAGTTGATTGCTGCGCTGATCGAGCGCCATTTTGGTCGCCATATCGACGTGGTCGATCAGCAGGTGCGCGCGGTGCTGTTGACCCCGGAGGTTGCCAAAAACCTCAATGCCGAGCCGGGTTCGCCGGGTTTGAACATCATTCGTCAGTACCGTGATGGCGACGGCGCGCTGATGGTGGTTTCGGAAACCGTGCATCCGGAAGATCGGTTTACGCTGGTGTCGCAGATGAAGCGGGAGCGGTAGAGCCTGTATCGCATTGGCCCGCTGTAGGAGCGGCCTTGTGTCGCGAAAGGGGGGCGAAGCGCCCCCAAAAATTTCAGCTCCGCCGCTGACATCGCCGGGCCCGCTGCGCGCGCCTTTCGCGACACAAGGCCGCTCCTACAGTTGACCACGTATGGCGCAGTCGGCAGCTTCAGTTATCCAGCTCGGCAACTTTGACCGCCGCCGGTTGAAACCACACCGGCCACGAGCTGCGATGCCGCGCTTTCTTTTCGCTCCGAGTAGCGATCCACCAGGTAGCTCTCACGACCGCGAACCAGCAGAGTGAATTTCACCAGTTCCTCCATCACATCGACTACTCGGTCGTAGTACGGTGAAGGCTTCATTCGATCTGCCTCGTCGAACTCCAGATACGCCTTGGGCACAGACGACTGATTCGGGATGGTCAGCATGCGCATCCACCGACCCAGAACCCGCATCTGGTTCACTGCATTGAAGGACTGCGAGCCGCCGCACACCTGCATCACCGCGAGAGTCTTACCCTGTGTGGGGCGTACGGCACCCATGGTCAGAGGAATCCAGTCAATCTGCGCTTTGAACACCGCAGACATCGCTCCGTGTCGTTCCGGGGAGCACCACACCTGACCGTCTGACCACAGCACCAGATCGCGCAGCTCCTGCACCTTAGGGTGATCGACTGGCGCGTCATCCGGCAACGGCAGTCCGGACGGATCGAAGATCAGCGTCTCGGCACCCATTTGTTGGAGCAGACGTGCAGCTTCATGCGTCAGCAAACGGCTGAACGACCGCTCTCTGGTCGACCCATAGAGCAGGAGAATGCGTGGTTTGATGTTCGAACCATCTGGGAAACCCAATTTTTCAGTGCTTGGCATATCCATCAGCGACAGATCAAGAGCTGGAAAAGTATCGACAGAGTCCATATCAAATTCGCTCATCACAGGGCTCCGATCCGATCCAGAGCCTGCTTCAGATCAGCGCCCTGAAGCGTTTTCAGATTCAAGGTGAAGAGCGCGGTAAATCGCCTCTTGATACGTTCAACGGTCGCATCAAATGCGGCCTGAACCTCCTCATCAGAGCCGTCGACCTCAGACGGGTCGGACAGCCCCCAGTGGCTTTTGATGGCCTGGCCGAAATACACCGGGCAAGGTTCGCCGCCCGCCTTGTCGCACACGGTGATGACGATATCGGGTGGTGTGTCTACGAAGACTTCCGAGCCTTTGCTGTACAGGCCGGACGTGTCGATTCCCAATCCTTGCAGAGTGCTCACCGCTCGCGGATTGAGTTTGCCGCTCGGGAAGCTGCCCGAACTGATGGCCGTGAAGCCGTCTGGGGCGACATGGTTGAACAGCCCCTCGGACAGGACGCTACGACAGCTATTGGCCGTACACATGAACAGAATCTTCATAAAGCAACTCCTAAGCGCTGATGCTCAAGCGCACGGCAAGTGCTGCCAGTGTCGTAAGCAAAATGGGAAAGGTGAGTACGCAGCCAACCTTGAAGTAGTAACCCCAGGTGATGCGGATGTTTTTCTGGGCCAGGACGTGCAGCCAGAGCAGCGTGGCCAAACTGCCGATGGGGGTGATCTTCGGGCCGAGGTCGCAGCCAATGACGTTGGCGTACACCATGGCCTCGTGTGCGAGTCCCGATACCCCACTGCCCTGGATCGACAAGGCACCGATCAGCACGCTGGGCATATTGTTCATCACGGATGACAGCAACGCGGCGGTGAAACCGGTACCCAGCGTGGCAGCCCACAGGCCATGGTCGGCGAAGGTGCCAAGCAGCGAGCTGAGTCCTTCAGTCAGCCCGGCATTCTTCAGCCCGTAGATCACCAGATACATGCCAAGCGAGAACAGGACGACTTGCCAGGGGGCGTTGAACATCACTTTGCGTGTCGAGATTACATGCCCCTTTGCGGCAATGATCAGCAGCACCGAGGCGCATGCGGCGGCGACAGCACTGACAGGAATACCAAGCGGCTCAAGGACGAATAACCCGAGCAACAGAAGTACCAGCACCCACCAGCCTGCAAGGAACGTATGGCGATCTTTGATGGCTTTTTCTGGCCGCCTTAGTTGCTCGGGCGAATACGCCTGCGGCACCTCCTTTCGATAGAACAACCAGAGCATGCTCAGGGTCACCACGACACTGACCAGATTCACCGGCCACATGATCGAGGCGTACCGGGCGAATCCGATATCGAAAAAGTCGGCAGAGACGATGTTCACCAAGTTCGAGACAACCAGCGGCAGGCTGGCAGTGTCGGCAATGAAACCGGCAGCCATCACGAAAGCTAAGGTCGCCGCTGGACTGAAGCGGAGCGCGGTCAGCATCGCGATCACGATGGGAGTCAGTATCAATGCTGCGCCGTCATTGGCAAACAGGGCCGAAACCGCTGCCCCCAAGAGCACCATCAGTGCAAACAGGCGTGCGCCGCTGCCTCCTCCCCAGCGAGCCACATGAAGTGCTGCCCACTCGAAAAAGCCCGCCTCATCCAGCAGAAGGCTGATGATGATCACCGCGATGAACGTTGCCGTGGCGTTCCACACTATGTGCCAGACCACGGGGATATCGCTGAGCGTGATGACACCGGTCAACAATGCGAGTACCGCCCCGGCAGACGCGCTCCAGCCAACGCCAAGTCCACGGGGTTGCCAGATCACCAGTACCAGCGTGACCAGAAATATTGAAATTGCCAACAGCATGTCAGTTCTCCAGAAACACTTAGCAGCAGGAAGCCTGGCGTACTGGGCGACCTTCCATCGAAGCAAGGCGACCTTGGTCATCGCCGAGCCAGGAACGGTTAGCCTCAAGGGTCGTTTGGAGCACCTCCACTGCCCACTGAGGGAGTTCTGGATGAAGGCGGTAATAGATCCATTGGCCCTGACGGCGATCTTCCAGCAGCCCGCAGGTGCGCAATTGAGCGAGGTGCCGGGACACTTTTGGTTGGTGATCGTCGAGCGCCCAAATCAATTCGCAGACACATAGCTCCCCCTCGGCAGCGAGCATCAGCATGATTCGGGCGCGAGTTTCATCACCGAGGCATTTGAAGAACGTGTGGGGCTGAAAGGACATGGCCAACCTGTATATTTGTTTATTCGTATATTCGAATTTACAGATATGAATACCTCAGTGGAAGCAGCTTTTTTGCTTAAGCCGAGCAAGCGTGCGGATGCAGGTCGTGCAGATTGCTTGCTTGGTGAGTTGGCAACCGCGTCAGTACGTCCTTCAGGTATCTGTACGGATCATGCCCGTTCATGCGCGCCGACTGGATCAAGCTCATGATAGCCGCCGCTCGTTTACCACTGCGCAGCGAACCGGCGAACAACCAGTTGGAGCGACCGTCGATAGGCACAGCACCATCATCAAGCTCCGCGCAGCGCATTCACCAAGGGCTGGAGCTGCACGCCGGTTTGCCCTACCCATTGAGCCAGTGTTGAACGCGGGATGGCCAAGCCTGCTCGGCCAAAAGATCCTTTCTTGCCGGTACAGCGGCAGATGGTCGGAGAACTTGGCGCTGGAGTTGGCAGCCGCAGACACATTCGGTGCTCTCCGGCTCGGCACCAATTCCCCTCAGCTTCAGCTGGCAGCCAACTGCCTCAACCTGCGACTCAACCCAGGCGTGGTACCCGTAACTCGCTTGAACGCCCGACTGAAGGCCGCCTGGGACGTATAGCCCAACCGCTGCGCGACCTCTTCAATAGGTACTCTTTCCAGCGTCAGCCACTGGCTGGCGAGCCGCATTCGCACTTCGGTAACGTAGCGCAGTGGGCTCATGCCAATCGTCAGTTGGAAGCGCTCGGCAAAGACCGAGCGGGAGGTATTGCATTGCTCCGCCAACTGCTCGACGGTCCAGTCTCGGCCCGGTTGCTGATGAAGCGCCAGAAGTGCACCTGCCAGCCGCGGATCGCGCAGAGCGGCAACCAGGCCGGAGGCGTTGCCGCAGGCGCACTCGACCCAACCGCGAACGACCATGGCGGCGACCACATCGGCCAATCGCGCGAGGATGCCGGCGAAGCCAACGCGTGCGGCGCTGACCTCGCGCTCCATGGTGGTGAGAATAGGCACCAGCCCGGGGTAACGCTGGCCGCCGGCATCAATAAGCATCAGGCCCGGCATCAGCTTGCCAAGGCCATGGAGGCTGCCCAATTCGAATTCCATGCATCCACTGAACAACAGCGTGGTCGGCATGGAGCCGGGATCGGTTCCGGTGTCCACCGCGCTTACGGTTTCGCCGAGAGGCTCGCCGTCCAGCAGATCAATGTCCTGCACGGGTACCTGCGTATGCGAGAGCAAGTGATGGGCCGCGCCATGGCAGATGAAGACGGCGTTACCGGCTGACAGCGCATAGGTCGTCCCGTCTTCCATACGTAGCACCGCGTTGCCGACCGCCAGGAAGTGGAACCAAGCATGCCCGGGTTTGGCAGCGAAGGCCAAGCCGAAGGCTGGGCCCGCCTGGATACGGCGGTACTCGACACCGCGCAGGCGCATGCCGCGCAACAGCTCGTTGATGAGGTCGGAAGAGAGGGCAAATTGGTCTGTCGACATCGGTTCGGTGTTTTAATCAAAAAATTGAGTTTTTCGATCATAGATCATCCGGAATCTCGCGCCTAGACTACCGGTCGCAATTGAAGATTGGGAGATCCATGCAGTGACTGACCTTTTATGCAATGCCGTACCCGACAGCCGTCGCGGCGCCGCGCCGGATGCAGAACCTACAACTCCAGCGTGGATGGCCGTATTCTCGTTGGCGATGGGCGTGTTTGGGTTGCTGACCGCTGAGTACCTTCCGGCCAGCCTGTTGACGCCGATGGCAACCGAGCTGGGGGTGTCCGAAGCGCTGGCTGGCCAAGCGGTAACGGTGACAGCGGTGGTGGCGCTGTTCGCTGGCCTGTTGGTGCCAGGCCTGACTCGAAGTATCGATCGGCGCTGGGTGTTGCTGGGGTTTTCCACGTTGATGATCGCATCCAACCTGCTGGTCGCCGTTTCCTCCAGTTTCGCGGTGCTGTTGTTGATGCGTATCTTGCTCGGCATCGCGCTTGGTGGGTTTTGGAGCATGGCGGCAGCGGTGGCGATGCGCTTGGTGCCCGTGGCTTTGTTGCCGCGAGCGCTCTCGATCATTTTCAGCGGCATCGCCGTCGGGACGGTGGTCGCGGTCCCGCTGGGTAGTTATCTGGGCGGGCTCTATGGCTGGCGCAGCGCGTTCTATGCAGCGGCAGCAGTGGGGGTGGTGACCCTGATTTTCCAGTCGCTTACGCTGCCGAGCCTTGCGCCACGTCGGCCGGCACGCCTGCGTACGGTGCTTGAAGTGTTGCAGCGCCCAGGCATTGCTATGGGGATGTTCGGTTGTGTGCTGGTGCACAGCGGCCACTTCGCGATGTTCACGTATATTCGGCCATTCCTCGAAGATACGACCGGCATTGGCCCGCAGGGCCTGTCGCTGATGTTGCTGGGTTTTGGTGTGGCGAACTTTGTCGGCACGTTGGTGGCCGGGTGGATGCTCACTCGTCACCCATTGGCCACCCTGGTGTTGATGCCAGCGTTGGTAGGCGTTGCGGCACTGGCGCTGGTCTTGTTGCCAGCTTCGGTGCCAGGGCAGGCTGTACTGCTGGCGGTCTGGGGCCTGGCCTTTGGGGGTGTGCCGGTGGCATGGTCGAACTGGGTCGCCAGCGCGGTCCCTGATCAAGCGGAGAGCGCTGGCGGCATGGTGGTAGCGTCTGTGCAGTCGGCCATCGCCACAGGCGCAGCCGCGGGTGGGGCAATGTTCAGCCTCGGTGGCAGCGCAGGCGTATTCGTGGCGGCGGCCGTGCTGATGCTGCTGGCCGCGTTGCTGATTGCACTGCGTGTGCGAGTTCCTGCGGTAGATGGGGCTGTGCTGAAAGGGGTTTTGCCTTGATGGGCATTTTCGCCACAGTTTTATCTCGCTACCTGTACCAGCGGCCCGGCGGGGCTTTGGATGAGCTGCGCGTTGTCATCAAGATACTGAAGGTTCGTTAGCCAGCTTCGCATGGGTGGCCAGCTCTTCAGTGATGAAGGCCGAAATCATCGCACGATAGACCTGCTCCACGACCTCAGCCGAGGCGCCAGTTTCGTCAGCCATTTCACGAACCTTCCTTATCACTTGCTCGACCCGAGCAGGCGCACGCACATCATCGGTGGTTTTCTTGAAAGCCGCTGCTTGCGTCACGAGTCGGCCCCGTTTGGCGAGAAGCGAAACAAGGTTGCGGTCAATTTCATCGATCCCTTGGCGGACTTCGTCCAGAGAGGTGGAAGGTACATCCATTTGCCTGACTTCCTTTTCATGAGCCTGCGTCTTGTTAGGGCAGGCAGTGGCTGGTGATTCTGGGCTGTATTGTAGCGGCTGGTGACTGTCCGCAATGAGTCGATATGTCCTACAGAACCGGCTCGCAGCAGTGACGCCAGAACCATGTCCTTCCTTGCCCCTCTAACCGTGATCGGGTATTGAATCTTCATCATTGATCCGAACCATGCCCTCAATGCCTGATCTATTCTCAGTGGCAGGTGGTGCGGATCATCACGGCCTGGCCTTTGCTGTACGAGATCGAGATAAGAATGACTCTGCAAAAGCGCAACAACGTAAACATCTCCGGCAGCGGCAGCGCGACCTTGATCCTTTCGCACGGCTTCGGTTGCGACCAAACCATGTGGAAATTGCTGCTGCCGCACCTTGCTTCGCGTTTTCGGGTGATCAGCTACGACTTGGTTGGTGCGGGCCAGTCGGATCTTGCTGCTTACGAACCTGAGAAGTATTCCTCGCTGTGGGGCTACGCATCTGACCTCAACGAGCTTATCGACGCGTACGCCGAGGGCCCGGTTATTCTGGTTTGCCATTCTGCAAGCGCAATGATCGGTACCCTGGCTCAGCGCCAGCAGCCAGGGCGCGTCGCGGCGATGGTCATGATTGGCGGATCGCCCAGCTATATCGACTCGGGCGACTATGCCGGTGGCTTCCTGGCTGAGGAGGTCGATGCGTTGCTCGAGGCCATCGACGACAACTATCAGGGCTGGTCAACCACCATGGCGCCGGTGTTGATGGGCGAACCTGGGGAGCCTGCGCTGGGTGAGGAGTTGCTCAGCAGCTTCAAGCGTACCGATGGGCAAATCGCTCGGCATTTTGCGCGGGTGATCTTCTTGGCTGACCACCGCGCCGACGTTGTCGGGCTGGACACGCCTACGCTGATTCTGCAGTGCACACGCGATCCGGTTGTGCCGGTTGCGGTGGGTAAGTACCTGAATCGCGTGCTGCCCAACAGCCAACTGAGCCTGATCGAGGGCATGGGCCATTACCCGCAATTGAGCGCGCCGAGTGCGTGCACGGCGGCCATCGATGGCTTCCTTGCCCAGCTCGATTTCGACCATGGATGACACCCTCCTGGTCTGTGACGAATCGTTGTTCGAGCGCGCGCCTTGCGGGCTTGTCGTCATGACCGTGGAAGGCACGATATTGCGTTGCAACCAGACGTTCAGCCGGTGGCTTGGCTATGACATGGCCACGTTGAACGCGCAGAATTTTCATGACTTGCTGACGGTGGGCGGGCGCTTGTTCCAGCGCACCCACTGGGGGCCGTTGCTCAACAGCCAAGGCTCGGTGGCGGAGGTCAAGCTAGAACTGCGCCATCACGATGGCCATGCGCTGGCGATGCTGCTCAATGGCGTGCGCCGAGAAACCCGCGAGGGTGTGCGTTACGAGCTGGCGCTGTTCGGCACTGCCGAGCGCGATCGCTACGAGCGCGCGGTGCTGGCGGCTCGGCAGCGTGCCGAGGAATTGCTCGCGCAGAAGATCGCTGCGGAAGCGGCGTTGCAGGAGGCCAAGGCAGAATTGGCCGAGGCATTCGAGAAGGCGCAGCGGCGTGCCGCCTTTGCTGAGCAGATGGTCGCGATTGCCAGCCATGACCTGAAGAACCCGATGATGGCCATCAAGATGGCCGCGCACATGCTCGAGCATGGGCAGCGCTCCGAACGGGAGCAGCGCCTACTTGATGGCATCAGCACCTCAGCCGAGCGGGCGCAGCGGATGATTGTTGACCTGCTGGATTTTGCCTCGGTGCGGATTGGGCAGGGCATCAAGATCAGCCGGCATCAGGTCCCCCTCCCTGAGTTTGTGGACCAGTGTGTAGGTGAGCTGAGGATTGCCTTTGCTGATGCGCACATCCGGCATCTGTCGCGCGGGTGCGGCACGCTTGAAGTGGATCAGGATCGTCTGCAGCAGATGATCGGTAACCTGGTTGCCAACAGCGTTGCTTATGGTGATCTGAGTTTTCCGATCACCTTGAGCACTGACCTGTCCGCAGCAGGCGCGACCTTGAGCGTTCACAACCATGGCGAGCACATCGCCGAGGCGGTGATCCCGACGTTGTTCGAGCCCATGATGCGGGCCAATGAGTATGACGGTTCGATTCGGTCGGTCGGACTGGGGTTGTTCATTGTCAAGCAAATTGCCGAGGCGCATGGCGGGACGGTGAGCATGGTTTCGGATGCTGTGGCGGGGACTGCGTTCACGGTTAGCTTGCCCGTGCAGGCCGCTACAAGTTAGTGGGCTGCCAAACCTGGCCCTAGCGCCAGTTGCATCAAAACCGCTCCTTTTGTCGTAACGTGCTATGGCCTGCAAGGCCGCAGTCGACGGCGTCAGTTATCCACCTCAGCAACCGCTACCTCACGCTGAACAGACTCCGAACCTGCAGCCCGCCGCACCGCAACCACCGGCTCAACCTTGACCACCGGCGCCGGTTGAAACCACACCGGCCACGAGCTGCGGTGGCGGTTCTCGACTTCGACGCAAGGGATCAATCGCTCGCGCAGCACATCGGTCTCGCCCACAGTCTTGGCCACGCGGTACTTCACGCCATGCACGCACTCGCGATCACCGAACTCGCAGCGGTTCAGCGAGGTGCCGCCGCAGGGGCCGTTGGCGAGGCCTTTGGGGCAGGATTCTGGGCAAATGTAGAGGGTGTCTTGAAGGCGACAACTGCCGCAGGTGTCGCAACCAACCAAGGGTCTTTTGATGCCGCGCTCAAGGCCATGCAGCAGGCTTGCTGCGCCAGGTTTCGACCACAAAGGTCTAGTCACAGCCCAGCCAAACGCACGACTGGCCCAGTTCTCGCGGTCGAATAACAACCCGTGCATGCCCGACAACAAGTGATAGCGAACCCGCTCCCGCGGGCTGGCGCTGACCCGTGACTGGTCAAGCCGCCAGTTCGCGCCGGGCGGGGTGAAGGTCACCGCGGGCAGGTCCGGCATCTGCCAGCTGGCGGTCCAGGCAGGCGCCCATTGTTCCAGGGTATGAACCCTTGCCAGCACTTGCTCCAGCTCATGCTCCAGCGCTTGCAACTGGGTAATTTCATGCACACCGGACAGGTGCACGCCGGCATACCCCATCAATTTCAAACCCACCACCTGCAACGCCAGGCGCTGAATACTGCGCGCCTGGGCATACGCCTTGGACAGCGCCAGCTCGGCAGCCAGTACATCGCGCATCGATGGCGTGACGACGGCGCCGGCAACGTGTTCGAGCATCTGCGCGCGGCCGTGGGTGAGCGCCATAAGGCAGGCGATCAGCGGTTTCGGTGTGCGCTGACGAGCCATCCACTGCAGCGCTTCCTGATGTTTTTGATCGTCGTAGCCGAGCTGCAGGGTGAGGAAGTCAGCACCGGCACTGAGCTTTTTCTCAGCCTTGAGATACTGCGCAGCGCCTTCTTCTTCGCGGTACTTGAACGGGTTCAGGGCTGCACCGAGCAGCCAGTCGGGTCGGGCCTGGCGGGCGATCTGCAGGGCGGCGACGGACTCGAGGTAGCGCACCGGCTGTTGGCCGGGCGTGTGACCGGGCAGACGATCGCCGGTAAGGATCAGCAACTGGTCGAGGCCGGCGGCGTCCATGTGTTGCAGCTGGCTGAGCAGGTCGTGGCGCTCGCGGGCCTTACCGGAGAAATGCAGCAGGGCGGGTACGGGTGTGGCAAGCGAGTTGAAGGCGTCCAGCGGTGACATATCCAACGGGCTGCCGACGCGGTCGCCGATGGACACGGTCAGTGGCCAGCCGCACAGCTGTTTGCGGGCCATGATCGCTTCAAGCGCGGCGAAGCGCTCGGCAGAGGGCTTGGGCACGAATTCCATGATGCAGACGAAGGCGTGCTCATGCAGCGCGGTTTTCAGCAGGCTCATGCGGGGCTCGGCACCGGCAGTGGATCTGGCCGGCATTGTGCGGCAGATGGGTGAGATTGGCTTGTCTGATTGCGCTGGTGACAGGTGTGGAAAAGACATGCCATGGCGCGGCTGGGCCAATCTTAAGTCGGTGTACGTCAAAGCGCTGTATGAGAATTTCTTGAGATGATCATAAATTATATGAGTTTGTCTCAGCATCGCATTGCGCACAGACTTGCCCCATTGAAATTCAACGGCAAGGAACACCTCACATGGCACTGGCACACAACCTCGGCTTTCCACGCATCGGCTGTGATCCCGAACTGAAGAAGGCCCAACAGGCGTTCCTCACGGGCGCGCTGGATGACGCCGGCCTGCGTGCGGTGGGCCGTGAGTTGCGGGCCAAGCACTGGCAGCTGCAGAAAGATGCCGGCATCGAGCTGCTGCCAGTCAGCGACCACGCGCTGGAGCTGACCCAGTGGTTCGACAGCAACAGCCACCACCTGGCCCCGCAGCTCAGCGTTGATCAGCAGTTCGCCCTGAACTGGGAGCAACTGCTTGAAGAGGTAAACGAGGCCAAAGCGCTCGGCCATGCCGTCAAGCCAGTCGTGCTCGGCCCGCTGACTTACCTGTGGCTGGGTGAATGCCAAGGTGGCGACTTCGACAAACTGGAATTGCTCGATCGCCTGCTGCCGCTGTACGACCAGATCCTCAACCAGCTGGCTGCGCAAGGTGTGGAGTGGGTACAGATCGATGAACCGATCCTGGCGCTGGAACTGCCGCAGGCCTGGAAGAATGCCTACGAGCGGGTATACAACATCCTCCAGCGTGCGCCGCTGAAAAAGCTGGTCGCGACCTACTTTGGCGGCCTGAACGCCAACCTCGGCCTGGCCGCCAATCTCCCGGTCGACGGCCTGCATATCGACCTGGTGCAGGCCCCTGAACAATTCCCGACCATTCTTGATCGCCTGCCGGCGTACAAGGTGCTTTCGCTGGGCGTAGTCAGTGGCCGTAACAGCGGGCACTGGAATCTGGACGATGCGCTGCACGTCCTGCGCCTCGCCGCCGAGCGCCTGGGCGACCGGTTGTGGGTAGCTCCGTCGTGCCCGCTGCTGCACAGCGCTGACGAGCAAGACGATGCCGAGCTCAACAATGAGCTCGCCCTCGCCGCCGACAAGTGCCAGCAGGTAGCCCTGCTGACCAAGGCGCTCAACCACACGGACGTAGCCCAGGCTCGTGCCGCGTAGCAGGCGAGCCACTGCTCATATCCAGATACAACCTGGCTTTGCCGCACCGGCCGTGTTCTGTTTCGATGCCGCTCGGCTATCCGGCCTACAGGGAGTGTTGGGATGAAAGTTCTAGTGGTGGGTGCCAGCAAAGGGCTGGGCAAGGCATTGATCGACGGGCTGGGAGCAACGGGCGATACGCTGATCGGGGTGTCACGCACGCAGCCTGAACCGTTGCCGGTTCGCGATGGCATTGCAGTGCAGTGGATCGCAGCGGACATGGGCCAGCCCAAGTTGGCGGCCCAGCAGATTGCACATGCAGTAGAGGCGGGCGGTATCGATGCCCTGATCTACAACCTTGGTTTGTGGGAAACGCAGGCGTTCGAAGCCGGCTACAGTTTTGCAAGCGACGATGATGAGCAACTGGAGCACATGGTCAGCTGCAATATCACCGCGACAATCCTGCTGATCAAACGTCTGCTGCCGGTTCTGTTGCGCAGCCAAGCGCCGCGAATCATTCTCACCGGCTCGACCTCCGGCCTGAGTCAGAGCGGTCGCCCCGAAGTTACCTTTGGCGCATCGAAATTCGCCTTGCGCGGTATCGCCGAAGCGCTGCGCGAAGGCTACCGAGATCAACAGCTCGGCGTCACTTGCCTCAATCTCGGCTACCTGAATACCGAAGACGGCCTTGAAGTGCCGTTGGCCGAAGCCGCAGCACGCGGGGCAGGGGAGTTGATTCCGGTGCACGATGTGGTGCTGATGGTGCGCACATTGCTCAGCTTGTCGCCAGCCAGCTACGTGCGTGAGCTGACTCTGCCAGCCATCGCTGACGAGCGCTTCTGAACCTTCTTGAGCAACCAGGCTGCCGGCACGCGCCGCCAGCCCGGTTCACGCAAACGCCGACCTAGCGCTCGATCGCCAGCGCCACGCCCTGACCACCACCAATGCACAGGGTCGCCAGGCCTTTCTTGGCATCACGCTTGATCATCTCGTGCAGCAGGGTCACCAGCACGCGGCAACCGGATGCGCCAATTGGATGACCGAGGGCAATGGCGCCGCCGTTGACGTTGACCTTGTCGGCATCCCATTCCAGCGACTTGCCCACCGCCAGCGCCTGCGCGGCGAAGGCTTCGTTGGCTTCGATCAGGTCCAGGTCGGCCAACTGCCAGCCGGCTTTGGCCAGGCAGCGCTGGGTGGCCGAGACCGGGCCAATGCCCATGATCGCCGGGTCGACCCCTGCACTGGCGTAGCTGGCAATCCTGGCCAGCACCGGCAGGCCCAGCTCGGTGGCTTTGGCCGCGCTCATCAGCAGTACCGCCGCAGCGCCGTCGTTGAGGCTGGAGGCGTTGCCGGCGGTGACGCTGCCGTCTTTCTTGAACGCCGGGCGCAGTTTGGCCAGTGCTTCGGCGGTGGATTCGGGGCGGGGTTGCTCGTCGCGCTCGACCACCTTTGGCTCGCCCTTTTTCTGCGGCAGCACGATGGGCGTGATCTCGTCCTTGAAACGCCCGGCTTCGATGGCGGCGACGGCCTTGCGCTGGGATTCGGCGGCAAAGGCGTCCTGCTGTTCACGGCTGATGTCGAACTTTTCGACCAGGTTCTCGGCTGTGATGCCCATGTGGTAATCGTTGAAGGCGTCCCACAGGCCGTCGCTGATCATGCTGTCGATCAACTGGCCATGGCCCATGCGCTGACCGGTGCGGGCCGAGGGCATGACGTAGGGCGCCAGGCTCATGTTCTCCTGGCCGCCGGCTATGACCACATCGGCATCGCCACAGCGAATCGCCTGGGTCGCCAGGTGCAAGGCCTTGAGGCCCGAGCCGCAGACTTTGTTCAGGGTCAGCGCCGGCACGCTGAACGGCAAGCCGGCCTTGACCGCAGCCTGACGCGCCGGGTTTTGTCCGGCACCGGCGGTCAGCACCTGGCCAAGGATCACCTCGTCGACTTGTGCTGGGTCGAGCCCGGTCTGCTCGAGCAGGCGCTTGATCACCGCAGCGCCCAGATCGACGGCTGGCACGCTGGCCAGAGCGCCCTGGAAACTGCCGATGGCGGTACGGGTGGCGGCGACGATGACGACTTCATGCATGTTGTTGTTCTCCGATGAAGGTGGCGCGACGAGGCGACGCAGTACCACCCAGCATCGGTGCAAACGGTTCATTTGTTAAGTTTGTTTTTCTTTGGCATTGATTCGCAAAGCTAATCAATCACCCCGTTAGACGGCAGGGCACTGATGAGTGACGCAGTGAATGTCACCGCCGCCTGCGGCAATCGCGTCGATGCGCAGCGGCGCAGGGTTTACTGCAGGCGTTGTCGGCGCAGCGGGTCAGGGGCCCGGCGTGGGCGTGCCTGGTGCACCGCGACAGCCAGGATGACCCGCTGGCGCGGGCCTTCATGCAGTGGCTGCGTGAGCAGCTGGGGCGATCTGCGGTTGGAACCACCCCCGTCAGCCCGTAATATGTGTCGGATAACTTGCGGGGGTAGTCTCACCCTCAGATCAAACGGAACCCGCCCGCGCGGCGCGGCTCCCTAGCCTAAACCTGACGAGGTACAGACATTGGCCATCATTCATCCCAAGGTTCGCGGTTTCATCTGCACCACGACCCATCCGAAGGGCTGCGAGCTCAACGTCCGTGACCAGATCGAAGCCACCCGCAAGCTGGGCGTGCGCGATGATGGTCCGAAAAAGGTCCTGGTGATCGGTGCTTCCAGCGGCTACGGCCTGGCAGCACGCATCACTGCAGCCTTCGGCTTCAAAGCCGACACCCTCGGCGTGTTCTTCGAAAAGCCAGGCACCGAAAACAAGCCAGGCACCGCCGGCTGGTACAACGCTGCTGCATTCGACAAGTTCGCCAAGGCTGAAGGCCTGTACAGCAAGTCGATCAACGGTGACGCCTTCTCCGATGAAGCCCGCGCCAAGGTCATCGAGCTGATCAAGAACGAAATGGGCGGCAAGGTTGACCTGGTCATCTACTCGCTGGCCTCGCCTGTGCGCAAGCTGCCAAAGACTGGCGAAGTGATTCGCTCGTCGCTCAAACCAATCGGCCAGCCGTACAAGTCGACTGCCATCGACACCAACAAAGACGTGATCACCGAAGCCTCGATCGAGCCGGCCACCGAGCAGGAAATCGCCGACACCGTCACCGTCATGGGTGGTCAGGACTGGCAGTTGTGGATCGACGCTCTGGCTGATGCCGGCGTGCTGGCCGAGCAGGCGCGTACCGTCGCGTTCAGCTACATCGGCACCGAAATCACCTGGCCGATCTACTGGCACGGTGCACTGGGCAAGGCCAAGCAGGACCTGGACGACACCGCCCTGCGCCTGGACCAGAAGCTCGCCAGCGAGATCAAGGGCGGCGCCAACGTTGCCGTGCTCAAGTCGGTGGTCACCCAGGCCAGCTCGGCGATCCCGGTAATGCCGCTGTACCTGTCGATGGTGTTCAAGATCATGCAGGAAAAGGGTGTGCACGAAGGCACCCAGGACCAGCTCGATCGCATGTTCCGCGACCGCTTGTTCCGGGAAGACGGCGCGCCGGCTGAAGTCGACGAAAAAGGCCGCCTGCGCCTGGACGACTGGGAACTGCGCGACGACGTCCAGGATGCGTGCAAGGCCCTGTGGCCACAAGTGACCACCGAGAACCTGTTCGAAATGACCGACTACGCCGGTTACAAGAAGCAGTTCCTCAACCTGTTCGGCTTCGAACGCGCTGACGTCGACTACGACGCAGACGTGGCGACAGACGTCCAGTTCGACTGCGTTCAGCTGTAATCAGCGAAGCGTGTGTCTGGTGATGGCGTGGGGCTGAAATTTTGCTAGCGTGAGCGGACTCCAACAAAGAGTCCGCCATGAGCAGCCTGACCCAACCCGCCAGCGCCCTGCGCCACAAAGCCGCCGATGGCTACAGCCTCGGCGGTTTTGTCTGGCGCCATGCTCGACCTGATCCTCAGCGCCCGCTGGTGATCATCAACCCGGCCACTTCGGTGCGCTGCGCTTACTACTCGCGCTTTGCCGACTACCTGTTTGCCCAGGGCTGTGATGTGCTGTGCTTCGATTATCGCGGCATCGGCGAATCACGGCCGCCGTCGTTGCGTGGCTTCACGGCGTCATGGAGCGATTGGGGGCAACTGGATTTCGAGGCCATGCTGCAGTATGCGGCCGAGCACTTCCCCGGGCAGCCAGTGGATGTGGTCGGGCACAGCTTCGGCGGTTGGGCGGTAGGCCTGGCGCCCTCGGCGCAGCAGGTGCGGCGGGTGGTGATGGTCGGTGCGCAGTTTGCCTATTGGCGCGACTATGCGGCTGCGCAGCGCTGGCGCTTGTTGGCCAAATGGCATGTGGCAATGCCGCTGCTGACCAGGGTGATGGGCTATTTCCCGGGCAAACGCCTGGGTTGGCTGGAAGATACCCCAGCAGGGGTTGTTGCTGACTGGAGTACGCCCACGCCTGCGTACGAACAGCGTCCTAGCGGGCGCTTGCTGGCGACAAGGCCATTCGCTCAGGTGCATGCGGCAACATTGGCGATCAGCTTGAGCGATGACCCGTTCGGTACGGTGGCTGCTACCGAGCGTTTACTGGCTTATCTGAGCGAGGCGCAACCCGCGCATCTGCGGATTGCCCCGGCGGACATACAGGTCGCCGAGATCGGCCACTTTGCCTTCTTTCATGACCGCTTCAGGCAGACGCTGTGGCCGATTGCACTGGAATGGTTGCAACACGGCCAGCTGTCACCAGGCACGCCCGGCCAGCGGCTGCGCTGACGCCGCAAGCCAAGGGGCTACGCAGGCAGCCCCTTTGTCATCAAGCCAGGCGCTTGAGCGGCTGCTGGGCAAACTTCACCCCAGCCAGGCCATACGCGATCAACGCACGGATATTGCCGTGGTCGCTGCCATCTGGCGTGGCGACCACGCTGCGGTAATGCTCACCAAAGGCCAGCAACGCTTCGCGGTCGCTCAAGCCTTCCAGCACGGCCATGCCGAGGGTCTTGCACGAGCCTTCGTTCTGCCCGGCGGCGTTTTCCACGTCACCGTTGGTAAACGCCTGCGGCTGATAGCTGTAGTGCTCGGCGATGAACGCAAGGGTGTCGGCAAAGGCGTGTTCGCCGCTTTCGAGGCTGGCGCGCAGGGTGTTCAAGTCAGTCACGGGGTTTTCCTTGTTCGAACGCCGCTTGCTGATCGGCGCTGGCTTCTTTCTGGTATTGGGCTTTCCATTCGGCGTAAGGCATGCCGTACACCGCTTCGCGGGCGTCATCCAGGCTGATGTCGACCTGCTGCTCATCGGCAGCCGCCTTGTACCACTTGGACAGGCAGTTGCGGCAGAAACCAGACAGGTTCATCAGGTCGATGTTCTGCACATCGGTGCGTTTTTGCAGGTGATCGACCAGCCGGCGAAACGCGGCGGCTTCGAGTTCGAGCTGTTGTTGTGGGGTCATGGGCTTCTCTCAGATCATGCGGTTCTTCAGGTGGCGGCCACCGTTGATGACCACCTGGCTGCCGGTGCTGTAGTGGCTGTCGAGCAGGTACTTGACCGCCTCGATCAGCGGCCCGGCGCCGGGTTCGAATTCCAGCAGGGCCTTTTTCAGGGTCTGCTGGCGGTAGGCTTCGTCGCCGCCTTCCTTGAGGATCAACAACCCCGGCAGGATACCGTTGACGCGCACCGTCGGCGCGTACTTTTCGGCAAACGACAGCACCATGTTCTGCAGTGCGGCCTTGGTCGCGGCGTAGCCGATATGGCTCTTGCTGCCGCGCGAGGAGGTTTCGTCGCAGATGTGGATGATGTCGGCCTTGTCGACCTTGCGCAGCATGTCGCCAAGGGCCAGGTTGAGGTGATAGGGCGCCTCGACGTGCAGGCGGAACATCAGCTCAAGATTTACCAGGTCGTCATCCAGCCACACCGAGGCGTTGTGGATGATCGCGCGCAGGCCGTCGTAGTGGCTGCCCAGGTGATCGATCAGGGCGTCGCGGTCGGCCTGCTGGCACAGATCGGCGCGAAACTGGACGATGTTCGGGTGCGCAGATTGCGCATGGACATGGCGACTGGCAGCGACCACCGTATGGCCGGCCTGTGCCAGTTCAAGTGCCAGAGCCAGCCCTACGCGTTGGCTGGCTCCGGTGATCAGAATGGGGCTGTTCATGTTCAGGGCGGTCTACTTGTCTGTGCAGGCAGTGATGCCCCAGCATACCCGAACTGCTTCCCTCTGGGGGGCGCCTCAGCGGCTGCGCAGCCCGCGCGTGGGCTCTGCGCTGGCGGCTGGCGCCGGGTGTAGCCAGCTGGCCAGCAGCCGCGTCGACAGCGGGATGAATACATAGACCATGACTGGCGTCAGGCCCAAGGTGCTGAGCAGCACCCGCGGCAGCAGGTCGAGTGCGCTGAGCCAGTGGCCGAAGACCAGGTTGAACAGCAGCGAGACCGGGAAGAACGCCAGCCAGATTGCCACGGCCTGCTTCCAGCGCGGCGGCTTTTGCACTGTATTGGCGCCGAACCAGTCGTCGATGCCGCTGACGCGCTGCTCCCTGGGGCGTTCGAACAGGCCGTCGCCGCGTTGCAGCCAGGCGCGGCGCGAGGCCGAATGCTCCCAGGCATGCATGGTCTGCTCGCTGGTGAAACGGAAGATGATCTGGAATTCGTCGCCATCACCGGGCGGGGCGAGGATGCCCGAGCCGAGGTAACCGGTGAAGTCAGTGGCCAGCTGCTCGCCTTCATGCAGCCAGGTCAGCAGGTCCTGGTAGCGGCCATGGGCGGCGCGGCGCGACACCATCAGGGTAACGGGTGGGGTAGACATTGTGTATCTCCTGGCGACAGGACTGGCGGGTAGCCGGCCCTTAGGCTTGCGCGCCCGGGGTGGTGGGCGACGCAGGCATGCATGCAAGAATCAGGCGCGGATTATCGCGGATAAACTGTGACTCGTCAGTGTCAGCGGGCGAACGGTTGGTTATTTGTTTGCCCGTCCCGGCGTAGAATGTGCTTTGTTTAATCGAATCCGGGTTTTCACCACGCATGAACGAGCAGGCACTCCCTATAGCCGATCTGGATCACCAAGAGCTGTTTCCAATCCGCGAGGTTTCGCGCCTGACCGGGGTCAACCCGGTGACGCTGCGTGCCTGGGAGCGTCGCTACGGCCTGATCCAGCCAACTCGCACCGACAGCGGCCACCGCTTGTACTCGCAGGCCGACGTCGACGCGGTACGCAGCATCCTCGGCTGGCTTGAGCGCGGTGTGGCGGTGAGCAAGGTCGGCAGCATTCTCGCCCGTGGCCAGGCGCTGGCGCAGGACAGCAGTGCTGCAAGCAATGCCGATGACCTGGCCAGGTGGCGTACCCAGGTACGCGAGGCAGTGCAGTGCTTTGACGGCGCTGGGCTCGACCGTTTGTTCGATCAGGTATTTGCCAGTACTACCCAGGAGCGGGTGTTCAACGACGTATTCATGCCGGTTTGGCACACCCTGCGCGGGGCGCCGCGCGGTTTTGGCCAGGCCAGCGAGTGGGGTTTTCTCGACCAGTTCTTGCGCGGGCGGGTGCTGATGCGCCTGCAGCTGGCGCGGGCACCGCGGCGCCAGCGCGTCGTGCTGGCGCCGCTGTCAACCGCGCTGCAGGAGCTGGAGTTGCTGGTGGCCGGGCTGCTGCTCGGCAGCGAAGAAGTCGGCGTGGTACTGCTGCCGGCCAGTCAGCCGCTGCAGGAGCTGGCGCTGATCTGTCGGCAGCTGGAGCCGGATGCGGTGGTGCTGTTCTCCAATCAGCGGCCAACTGCCGAGTTGGGTAAGCGCCTGGCACGTTTAGGGTTGGGTTGCCCGTTACTGCTGGCGGGGGAGGCGGCGGAGTTTGCTCAGGACACGCTGGCCGGCAGTGCGGTGGTCTGCCTGGGAGCCGAGGTCAGCCTGATGCGCCGACGCTTGCGCCAGTATCTGGCCGGTCAGCTCGATACCTGAAGCTTAAGCGTGCAGTTCGGGATGGGCGCTACGGTGGGCCTGGAGGATGTATTCGCGCAAGCGCTCGATCTCTTCTGCCGGGCTGCGGCTGAGGTCGTACGCGGCCAGGTTTGCACCGATACGCCGGCGCAGCACGCCGTGCAGGCCGATCGGCGCGATGCCGTCAGGGGCGAAGCTCAGGTCGAAGCGCTTGGGCGCCTGTTTCAGGCCGCGCACTTCAAGCAATACACCCTTGAACGAGATGTCCCGGACCCACAGGTTGCTGCGTTTGCCTTTGCTTTCGAGCAGCGCCGAGGGCTCTTCGAGTGACAAGCGCCATGGCCGCAGTTGCGGCCCGTCTTCCTCGTAGATTTCCGGGGAGCCAAGCTGCAGGTGCAGGGCGTGGAATTCGTCTTCGACCAGTTGCAGCGGGAAGCTGATCTGCTGGTTGTTGAAATGCGCCTGCAGGGTAACCTGATCACTGGCCGCAAGGCGCGTCAGCAAGGTCTGCAGCTGGCGATCGCCGTTGACCAGCAGGCCGGACATAGGGTCAGCCAAGTTCAGTTGCGGCGAATGCTGCAAGTCTTGGATGAAGCTCATCTCGGCCTGGGTGAGCAGGGTATCTGCTTGCATGGTCGCATCCGAATGTGGCGATTTTTTCAACAGTGACAGGATGGACAGCGGCGGCGGCGGTTGGTTCATTTGAGCAGCTCGGATTTCAGATCGGCGAACTGCGCCTGGCATTGTTCCAGGCTGCGCTGCAGTTCGACCTGGCGGCTGACGTCCTTCTGGATACCAATGAAATAGCGGCGCTGGTCGGCTTCGTTGTACACCGGCGTGATAGACAGCTCATTCCAGAACGCGCTGCCGTCCTTGCGGTAGTTGAGCAACACTTCGCGGCACGGTTTGCCGTCGAGCATGGCCTTGCGGATGCGTACGCGGGCCAGTTGGTCGCGGTCATTGCCCTGCAGAAAGCGGCAGTCCTGATAGAGGATTTCGTCGCGGCTGAAACCGGTCAGGCGCTCGAAGGCGGCGTTCACGTAGATCAGGATGGTGTCGTCACCTTCCTGTTCACAGACTACGATGCCGTCATTGGAGGCATCGACCATCGATTGCAGCAGTTGAGCGTTGATCATGTGCGGACCAGAGATTGGATAGCGGCGACTTACGCCTCAAGCGGCCTTTTGCCATTGCAGGATGCTAGTATCCTACGTTTTTACTCAGTTTCGGAATCCTCCCGCAGATGAAAGTCGTCATTATTTCCGGTTCAGTGTATGGCACCGCCGAAGAAGTTGCCCGTCATGCCGAGGCGTTGCTCAAAGCCGCTGGCCTTGAAGCCTGGTACGCGGCGCGGGCCAGCCTGGCCGACATCGAAGGCTTTGCCCCGCAAGCCCTGCTGGCTGTGACCTCGACCACCGGCATGGGTGAGCTGCCGGATAACCTTATGCCGCTGTTCTGCGCTATTCGCGACAGCCTGCCAGCGGCATGGCGCGGCCTGCCCGGCGCAGTGATCGGCCTGGGCGACTCCAGCTACGGCGACACCTACTGCGGCGGCGGCGAGCAGATGCGCGAGCTGTTTACCGAACTGGGTGTGCACGAAGTGCTGCCGATGCTGCGTCTGGATGCCAGCGAAACGGTCACCCCGGAGGCTGACGCCGAGCCGTGGTTGGCCGAGCTGGCCGCCGCACTGAAGGCCTAAGCTTGCTCGCGCAGCAATCCCAGCCAGGCTTGCGCTGCGCGTGACAGATACGCGCCGCGGCGCCAGATAAAGGCAATGTCCCAGCGCAGCGCCTCGGGTGCCAGTAATGGCAGACGGACCACCCCAGGGCGCTCCAGCGCGCGGGCGACTACCCGCGGCAGCAGCACCACGCCTTGGCCTGCTGCCACCAGTGCCGCGAGAAAGTCCGCCTGACCGCTGCGCCCGCCTTCCTTGGGGGTGAAACCCAACTGCTGGCAGGCGCTGAGCAGGCGGTCGTTGAGGACGAAGCTGCGCTGATAGAGCAAGAACGGCGTCTCGGCCAGTTGGCCCAGGTCAACCTCGGTCAAGCCTGCCAGGGCGTGTCCGGCGGGCAGCAGGGCATCCAGCGGCTCGTTGCAGAAGGGCTGAAAGGCGAAGGCGTCGTCGTTTGGCGTCAGGCTGCCGCCCAATTCCAGCTCACCGCTGCGTACCGCCTGCTCAATGGTGCGGCTGCCGCCCTCGAGCAGGTGAATGACGATGTTCGGATGGCGCCGCCGGTACTCGGCGAACAGCCCGGCAAACAGCGCATCACTGCCCAGCAGTGGCAGGCCCAGGCGCAATTCGCCACGGTGCATCTGGCTCAGATCATCCAGCTCGCTCAACAGCTCCTGGCGCTGGCGCAGCAGTGCTTCGCCGCGCTCGAGGACGATGCGCCCGGCGGCGGTCAGGTGCATCTGCGAGCCCTGCCGTTCGAGCAGTTGCTGGCCGATGTCATCCTCCAGCTGAGCCACCTGCTTGCTCACCGCTGACTGGCTGATATTCAGCGTCTGCGCGGCCTGGGTAAAACCACCGCGATGAACCACTTCGACAAAGCTGCGTAGCTGCTTGAATTCCATCGCCTGAATTCCTTTTTGGAATGGCAGGCAGTCTAACAATTCGCTTCTGGCCTAGGCACGGCAAATTTACAATGGGCACCCGTCGAGGAACCCATTGATGAACGCTGTACTGCTTAAAAAACTCACTAGGCTGATCTGCGAGCTGGCGGTGCTGTTTGCCTTGTTCCTGTTCGGCAGCCAGCTTGCGGCCTGGTCTGGCTGGCCCATTCCGGGTGGTGTGTTCGGCCTGGCCCTGCTCTTGATCCTGTTCGCCAGCGGCCTGCTGAAACCGGCAATGCTCCAGGCCGGTGCGGGCTGGCTGATGGCCGAAATGCTGTTGTTCTTCATTCCGGCGCTGATGAGCCTGCTCGATTACGGCAGCCTGCTGCGCGATGAAGGCTGGCGCATCCTCCTGGTGATTGCGGTGAGCACGCTGCTGGTAATGGTGGTCACTGCCGTGACGGTCGAGCTGGTGTGCCGCTGGAGCCTGCGCCATGAGCCTTGAACCGATGCCGCTGTTCTGGCTGGCGCTGACACTGGCCGCTTATCTAGGCAGCCGCTGGCTGTACCGGCGCAGCGGGCGTTATCTGCTGTCGCCGCTGATCCTGGTGCCGGCTTTGCTGCTGGCGGTGGCCGTGCCACTGCACACCGCCTATGCCGAGTACGCGCGCAATACCCATTGGCTGATGGCCGTGCTTGGCCCGGTGACGGTGGCCTTTGCCGTGCCGATCTGGCAGCAACGGGGGTTGCTCGCGCGGCATTGGCCGGCGTTGCTGCTGGGCATGCTGGCCGGCAGCTGCGTGTCGATCGGCAGCTCCTGGGGCCTGGCACACCTGATGGCGCTGGACGATGCAGTCAGCCTGTCGCTGCTGCCGCGCTCGATCACCACCCCGTTTGCCATGCCGCTGGCCCACGATCTGGGCGGCGTGCCGGAGCTTACTGCGGTGTTCGTGATGTTCACCGGGGTGCTCGGGGCACTGTTCGGCGGCACCTTGCTGCGCTGGCTGCCATTGCGCACGCCACTGGCCCGTGGCGCGCTGTTTGGCGTCGGCGCACATGGCGCTGGCGTCAGCCGGGCGCAGGAAGTGGGCCGCGAAGAAGGTTCGGTGGCCGGCCTGGTCATGGTCCTGACCGGCTTGCTCAACTTGTTTGCCGCGCCATTGCTGGCGGCGTTGCTGTGACCGTTCGTGCCACTGACCTGTACGGTCATCAAGCTGGCTGCCAAGGCGAGTTCCGACGACCGAGGCGCTGACTATGCTGTGCAGGACGCAACATAAAGAGCACATGTAAGTGCCAAGGTGACATGCAATGAGCGCAGCCTTGCCGTATTCGACCCACGCAGCTTTGATCCAAGCTACTACTCCAGGACAACTCTGATGCCTTTGGCCGAAATTCCATTGTGCGTCTGGCGTACCCGGGGTCAGGATTTCTCATTCCAGGGCCAGAGCATCCGCTACTGGACGGCAGGGCAAGGCGAGCCTCTGCTGCTTCTCCACGGTTTCCCCACGGCCAGCTGGGACTGGCACTATTTATGGGGGCCATTGACCCAGCGCTTTCGCGTAGTGGCCTGCGACATGCTCGGCTTTGGCGACTCGGCCAAGCCGCTCGGCCATCGCTACAGTCTGATCGAGCAGGCCGATCTGCAGCAGGCCTTGCTTGCTCACTTGGACATCGACGAGCCAGTGCACCTGCTCGCCCACGACTATGGCGGCAGCGTCGCTCAAGAGTTGCTCGCACGGCACTATGAGCAGCGCAGAAACATCGCCAGCTGTGCCTTCCTCAACAGCGCGCTGTTCCCCGAGCATTGCCCGCTGCTGCTGGTGCATAAGCTGTTGCTCAGCCCGCTTGGCTGGCTGATCGGCCGCTCGTTCGGCCGGGATGACCTGGTGCGTACCGTCACCCAGATCTACGGGCCCTGCACCCACCCCAGCGAAAGCGCTCTGGACGACAGCTGGAGCCTGATCACCGCCAACCGTGGCACGCATATCCTGCACCGGCTGATCAATTATGTGCATGAACGGCGCCAGCAGCGTGAGCGTTGGGTAGGCGCGCTGCAGGGTGATGGCGTGCGTTTGCGCCTGATCAACGGCTCGGTTGATCCACTGTGCGGTGCCCACATGGTCGATGCCTTCCGCCAGCTCGTCGTGGATGCCGATACGGTGCAGTTGCAGGGCATTGGTCATTACCCGCACATCGAAGCGCCGGTGCAGGTGTTGCGCCATTACCTGAGCTTTCGCGAGCAGCCGTTGAGCTTTGTGCCGCAGAAAGTGGCCTGGTGTTGATGGAGCCGCCGGGCTGAAAAACAAAAAACCGATGTCAGCGAACTGACATCGGTTTTTCATGCAGCCTGGTTTTCAACAACAAAAAGCGACAGGCTGGATCAGGCGTGGATCAGTTGCCGTAAACCGGCAGCTTTTTGCAGATGGCCTTGACCTTCTCACGTACCGCGTCGATCACGGCCTGGTTGTTCAGGTCGGCGAGGATGTCGCAGATCCAGCCAGCCAGCTCGCGGCATTCGGTTTCCTTGAAGCCGCGGGTGGTCACAGCCGGGGTGCCGAAGCGCAGGCCCGAGGTGACGAACGGCGAACGTGGGTCGTTCGGTACCGAGTTCTTGTTGACGGTGATGAAAGCGTTGCCCAGGGCAGCGTCAGCATCTTTACCGGAGATGTCCTGCTTGATCAGCGAGAGCAGGAACAGGTGGTTTTGAGTACCGCCGGACACCACGTCGAAGCCGCGCTCGATGAACACCTCGGCCATGGCCTGGGCGTTTTTCACCACTTGCTGCTGGTAAGCCTTGAACTCAGGCTGCAGCGCTTCCTTGAAGCAGATCGCCTTGGCGGCGATGACGTGCTCGAGCGGGCCGCCCTGGGCGCCTGGGAACACTGCCGAGTTGAGTTTCTTCTCGATGTCGGCGTTGGCACGGGCCAGGATCAGGCCGCCACGTGGACCGCGCAGGGTCTTGTGGGTGGTGGTGGTGACCACGTCTGCGAACGGCACCGGGTTCGGGTACACGCCAGCGGCAACCAGGCCAGCAACGTGGGCCATGTCGACGAACAGGTAGGCACCGACCTTGTCGGCGATGGCGCGGAAGCGCGGGAAGTCGAGAACCTGCGAGTAGGCCGAGAAGCCGGCTACGATCATTTTCGGCTTGTGTTCAACAGCCAGGCGCTCGACTTCGTCGTAATCGATCAGGCCATTGCCGTCGATGCCGTACTGCACGGCGTTGTACAGCTTGCCCGACGAGCTGACGCTGGCGCCGTGGGTCAGGTGACCGCCGTGGGCCAGGCTCATGCCCAGGATGGTGTCACCGGCCGACAGCAGGGCCAGGTAGACCGCAGCGTTGGCCTGGGAGCCGGCATGCGGCTGGACGTTGGCGTAATCGGCGCCGAACAGCTCTTTGGCGCGATCGATAGCCAGTTGCTCGACCACGTCGACGTATTCACAGCCGCCGTAGTAGCGCTTGCCTGGGTAGCCTTCGGCGTACTTGTTGGTCAGTACCGAACCTTGGGCTTCCATCACCGCGGGGCTGGTGTAGTTTTCCGAAGCGATCAGCTCGATATGCTCTTCCTGACGCTGAGCTTCTTGCTCCATGGCGGCAAAGAGATCGGCGTCGTACTTGGCAATGGTCAAATCACGGCTGAACATGGCGGTCCTCAAGGATCGGGGCTGAATTGGGTGTGCATTCTAACCGATTGGCCGAGGCGTGGCATATGAACTGGCGTCATGTCGCAGACCAATGCCATTCACGTCGTAAAATGACCGGGCGGACATGCCGCTCGGCTCACTGGAACATGAACAGCGTCTCGTTGCTGAACTGCGCTTCGAACTGCTGCGGCGGCATTGGCCGGCCGAACAGGTAGCCCTGCACTTCGTCGCAGTCGTGCTCGCGCAGAAACTCAAGCTGCTCGTGGGTTTCGACACCCTCGGCGATCACCGCCAGGTTGAGGCTGTGGGCCATGGCGATGATCGCCCGGGCGATCTGCGCATCTTGCTCGCCGGAGGGCAAGCCGTCGACGAAGGTGCGGTCGATCTTGAGCACATCGATGGGGAACTGCTTCAGGTAGTTGAGCGATGAGTAGCCAGTGCCGAAGTCATCCACGGCGATGCTTAGGCCAAGGTTTTTCAGGCTGTCGAGAATCTGCATGGCCTCATGCACTTCGCGCATCAGGATGCTTTCGGTCAGCTCCAGCTCCAGGCACGCCGGCGGCAGCCCAGTTTCTTCAAGAATGGTCGCGATGCGCGTGCCCAACTGGCCGTCGGAGAACTGCCGCGCCGAGATGTTCACCGACACTTTCGGTACGCGCACCTTGGCCTGATGCCAGGCCTTGAGCTGGCGGCACGACTCGCGCAACACCCAGTCACCGACATCCACCACCAGCCCGACCTCTTCCAGCACCGGGATGAAATCGCCCGGCGGCACCAGCCCGCGGCGTGGGTGGCGCCAGCGCAGCAGCGCTTCGGCGCCGGTCAGGCGTTTGCCGTCGCCACTGAATTGCGGCTGGTAATAGAGGATGAATTCGTTCTGTTCGAGGGCATGGCGCAAATCGCTTTCCAGTTCCAGGCGCTCGAGGGCACTGGCGTTCATCTCGGTCTGGTAGAACTGGAAGTTGTTCTTGCCGCGCTCCTTGGCGTGGTACATGGCGGTGTCGGCGTTTTTCATCAGCTGGCTGAGTTCGCTGCCATCCTGCGGGCTCAGGGCGATGCCGATACTGGCGGTGACGAAGAACTCGCGGTTCTCCAGTACGAACGGCCGCACCAGGCTGCCAAGAATGCTCTCGGCAACATGAATGGCGCGGTTCAGGGCTTGCTCGCGGCTGGCGCGCGGCTGCAGCAGCAGGGTGAATTCGTCGCCGCCCATGCGCGCTACGGTGTCGTCGTCATCGACGCACTCGAGCAGCCGCTGGGCCATGTCCTTGAGCATGCGGTCGCCGGCGGCGTGGCCGAGCGAGTCGTTGATCGGCTTGAAGCGGTCCAGGTCGAGGAACATCAGCACCACCCACGACTTCTGCCGCTCGGCCTGCTGCAGCGCCGTGTACAGGCGGTCCTGGAACAGGGTGCGGTTGGGCAGGTGGGTCAGGGCGTCGTAATAGGCCAGGCGGTGAATGCGCTGTTCGCTGGCCTTGCGCTCACTGATATCGGTGAAGAAACACACGTAGCTGGCCAGGTCGCCCTCGTCGTCGAGCACCGCGGTGATGCCGACCCAGGCCGGGTAATGCTCGCCGTCACGGCGTTTGAGCCAGACTTCGCCCTCCCAGCTGCCGCGCTGGTTGAGTTGCTTGAGTACGTAACGCAGGTGCGATTCCTGCTGGTCCTCGACGGTGAGCAGGCGTGGCAGTTGGTCGAGCACTTCGCTGACCGCATAACCACTGACCCGGCTGAAGGCGTCGTTGGCCTGAACGATGTAGCCGGCCGGGTCGGTGATCAGAATCGCCGAGGTCGAGTGCTCGAATACCGTTGCCGCCATGCGCAGGTCTTTTTCTGCACGGCGTTGCTGGCTGATGTCGCGGCCGACCCCAAGGATGCCCTCGAAGCGCTCGTGCTCATCCCACACCAGTACCAGGCGCAGCTCAATCGGGATCTTGCGGCCATCGGCGCGCAGGCAGTCGAACAGGAACAGCTGGGTCGGCAGCTCGGTGCGCAGCAGGGCCAGTTGCGCGCGGTCATCGATCGCTTTGCTGACCTGCTCCATCAAGCTGTAGACACCGCTCAACTGGGCCGGGTTGGCGACCACCGACTGCCAGCCATTGGCGAATATCCACTCTGCCTCATAGCCGAGCACCGCACGCACCGACGGGCTGACGTAATTGAGCAGCAAGCGGCTGTCGGTGGAGAAGATCACGTCGCTGATGCTCTCGGCGAGCATGCGGTAGCGTTGCTCGCTGTCACGCAGCGACGCGCTGGCCTCGATCTGTACGGTGACGTCCTTGCCGACGCCGACGATGCGCGTGACTTGGCCATCGTTGTCGCGGGTCAGCACCTGCTCGCGGATGTCATAGCAACGCCAGCCGCCGTCATGGTGGCGGAAGCGCAACTGGCAGTGCAGCGCCTCGCGGTGGCCGCTGTCGCGTTGCAACTGCAGCTGGCTGCGATAGTGCGCGGCGTCTTCGGGGTGCAGCAACAGCTCCCAGAAGCGCTCGCCCATCTGCGCCAGCTCGGCGCGGTCATAGCCCAGGGTCTGGCCCAGATGCCGGTTGCTGAAGATCATCCGCTGGCTGGCCACGTCCTGCACGTAGAGCTGATCGGGCACGGTACGGACCACGTCCGACCAGAAGCTTTCGCGCTCCAGCAGCGACAACTCGACCTGCTTGCGGCTGGTGATATCGCTGATGCTGAGGATCACCGCCTGATAATCGCGGCGTTGCTGTGGCAGGCGCACCATCAGCCACAGGTGCAGGTCGCCTCCCAGTGGCGCCGGCAGGCAGACTTCCAGTTCAAGCACGCCGCGCTGTTCGATCAGGGCGTCGATCAACTGCATGCCGACGCTCTCGCGGCCATGCCCGGACGCCTCGATCAGGCGCTGCCAGGCGCCTTCGTGGCATTCGACACTGAGCAAGTGGCGCGCCACCTGGTTGATCTCGGTGATTTTCAGCTCCTGCAGCAACGAGCGGCGCAGGTTTGGTTCCAGCGCCAGGCTCTGCCTCAGTGCAGCCAGGTTGCGCAGGTGATAGCGGTCGAGCTGACCGGGCAGGCTCGACAGGTCGAGCACGCACAGGGCAACCCCGGTGCCTTCGAAAATCTCGTGATAGCGGCGGCGGTCTTCCTGCAGCGCGCGCTGGCGCCGGCGCATGTTGATCAGTGCCAGCAACGGCAGCAACGCACAGATCACCACCAACAGGCACTTGCCCAGCATTGGCAGCAGCAGTTGCTGGCGAGTCAAGCCTTCGTCATACAGGCCGCGCAGTTGCCAGGTACTGTTATCGAGGAAGGCGAGCATCACGCTTTGTAGCGGTTCACCGCTGGAAGCGGCGGGCTCATGGCGCTCCAGCACCGCACCGTCGCGGCTGCTTTCCAGCAGCCAGAGCGGGTGGTCAGGGCCGTCCAGATGCTCGGTCAGCGCCGGGTAATAGTCAGGGCTCAGACGCAGCAGCCAATACCCGACGCCTTGTTCCGGCGTTTGCCGCAGCAGCAGATAGATCGTGCCGTTGTCCGCAGCATTGGCAAAGAAATGGCTGCGGCCGCGATTCAATTGCAGCAACTCGTCAATCAACTGGCGGTCAGGGCTGCCGACCAGGCTGTCGGCCACGACCTGGCCATTCTGGTTCAACCAGGCCACATGGCGCAGGCTAGGCAGGCGCGTCTGCAGGGTTTGCAGCAGCGACGGCAATGCTTCAGGCGTCGGCGCTTTGACGTAGGGCTGGACCAGGTTCAGCGCTTGCTGAGCCTTGAGCGCCAGATTCAGGTTGAGGTTGTCGGCCAATTTGGCGCTGGCGACAACCGTGTGTTCGCGCATTTCAGCCTGGGTATGGCGGAACTGCGCGAACAGCTGCCACAGCAGCAAACCCAGCAAAACCAGCGCAAGCATGGCCAGCGCGCCCTTGAGCGAGCCGCGCAGGGACACACTGCTCGAAGTGGGAGCAGGGCGCAAAACGGGCGGTTGGTTGAGATTGGTCAAGCGATGGTCCTGCAATTGGGCGGCGACGGCAGGGGCGCAACATGCATGGGTCGTGCCTGAGCCTGGAGTGGCGCGCACTTATAGTTGTGGACACATGAAGGCGGCTAGCATGCCTGCAATTGTGGCGAAGTGCCAGCTCCGCATTCAGCCTGTCGCCGATGCGTTGATCGGGTCCGGTTCGGCAACCCCAGGCTGGCTGTGCGAGAATGCCTGCCGCTCGACTGTTTATGCTTCTGGAGATGTACGGTTTTGGTTACCCACTATTCCCTCAACGGCCTCGATTCCGCCTGCGGGCGCAGCAGCCAGACCCTGGTCAGCACCGGTGTGGCCGATGCCGTCTCGTGTAAATCCTGCCAGCGCTCGCTGGTCAAACCTGATGCCAACGCGGCAGTGGTGCGCAAGAGCCCGTCGCTGGCTGAGCTGCGCAAGTCGGCGAAGGCTGCCAAGGCTGCCAGTGAGCCTGGTTTTGCGGTCGCCTCAGTGGTGTTGCCTGCAGCGGCTCCTTCGGTAGCCACGCCGCAGGTCAATCCTGCGCTGGCGTCGGTGCTCAAGCAGCCAGTGTCGAACCAGCCAGCGCCTGCGGCCAGCTTCAATGCCAAGGCCGCCTGGGCGGCGCAGCTGGTCAAGCAGGCCGGCAATCGCCCGCCGCGAGGCAAGCAGGCCAAGCAGCGGCGTGGTTGAGGCTGCTGGCTTGACAGCTGTGTGATTGGGGCTGCAAAGCAGCCCCTGCACCTCAAGCCCTGACATCTGGCCAACGCCCGCAGTTGGCGTAGAATGGTCGCCTTTGTTCACTGACACCCTGTAAGCACATCCCCCTGGCATCAGCCGGGTAGTTCGGATGTCTTCACCTATCTATAGAGGGCTTGGTTTTGGCTCAATACGTCTACACCATGCATCGGCTGAGCAAGGTCGTGCCGCCGAAGCGCGAAATCCTGAAGAACATTTCGCTGTCGTTCTTCCCCGGCGCCAAGATCGGCGTGCTCGGCCTCAACGGTTCGGGCAAATCGACTTTGCTGAAGATCATGGCTGGCGTCGACAAAGAGTTCGACGGTGAAGCCCGTCCGATGCCTGAACTGAACGTCGGCTACCTGCCTCAGGAGCCGCAGCTGGACCCAACCAAGACCGTGCGTGAAGTGGTCGAGGAAGCGGTCAGCGTGATCAAGGACGCCCAGGCGCGCCTGGACGAGGTCTACGCTGCCTACGCCGAACCGGATGCCGACTTCGACAAGCTGGCTGCCGAACAGGCCAAGCTCGAGTCGATCCTGCAGGCCGCCGACGGCCACAACCTCGAGCGTCAGCTCGAAGTCGCTGCCGATGCCCTGCGTCTGCCGGCATGGGATGCCAAGGTCGAGCACCTCTCCGGTGGTGAAAAACGCCGCGTCGCTCTGTGCCGCCTGCTGCTGTCGGCCCCCGACATGCTCCTGCTCGACGAACCAACCAACCACCTGGATGCTGATTCGGTGGCCTGGCTCGAGCGCTTCCTGCACGACTTCCCGGGCACCGTGGTCGCGATTACTCACGACCGGTACTTCCTCGACAACGTTGCCGGCTGGATCCTCGAGCTCGACCGCGGCGCCGGTATCCCGTACGAAGGCAACTATTCGGGCTGGCTGGAAGCCAAGTCGGACCGTCTGGCGCAAGAGTCCAAGCAGCAGAGCGCTCACGAAAAAGCCATGAAGGAAGAACTGGAGTGGGTGCGCAAAGGCGCCAAGGCCCGCCAGTCCAAGTCCAAGGCCCGTCTGGCACGCTTCGAAGAAATGCAGTCGCAGGAATTCCAGAAGCGCAGTGAGACCAACGAGATCTATATCCCGGCCGGTCCGCGTCTGGGCGACAAGGTCATCGAGTTCAAGAACGTCAGCAAGAGCTATGGCGATCGCGTGCTGATCGAGAACCTCTCATTCGCCATGCCTAAAGGCGCCATCGTTGGCGTGATCGGCGGTAACGGTGCCGGTAAGTCGACCCTGTTCCGCATGCTGATGGGCAAAGAGCAACCGGACTCGGGCACCATCGAGATCGGCGAAACCGTGCAGCTGGCCTGTGTTGACCAGAGCCGCGAGGACCTCGACGGCAGCAAGTCGGTATTCCAGCAGATTTCCGACGGCTCCGACCAGATCCGCATCGGCAACTATGAGATCCCGGCGCGTACCTATGTTGGCCGCTTCAACTTCAAGGGCGGGGATCAGCAGAAGTTCGTCAAGGACCTGTCCGGTGGTGAGCGTGGCCGTCTGCACCTGGCGCTGACCTTGAAAGAAGGCGGCAACGTCCTGCTGCTCGACGAACCGTCCAACGACCTCGACGTCGAAACCCTGCGTTCGCTGGAGGAAGCGCTGCTCGACTTCCCAGGCGCAGCCATTGTGATCTCTCACGATCGGTGGTTCCTGGACCGTGTCGCCACGCACATCCTCGCCTACGAGGACGACTCCAACGTGCTGTTCTTCGAAGGTAACTACACCGAGTACGAAGCTGATCGCAAGAAACGCCTCGGCGATGCAGCGGCCCAGCCGCACCGTGTTCGCCACAAGAAGCTGGCGCAGTAACAGCTTCATCCGCTGCACAAGATTGGGGCTCTGCGGGGCCCCTTTTTTGTGCCTGCTTAAGCTAAGGTCAGGCTGCTTTCACAAACATTCCGCGTGGTCCTTTGTATACATTTATATAAAACGCACCAATTTATTTCAAAAAAACGACATTTCGCCCTGTTGCAGTGCGAGCGGTTCTTGATAGAGTCGGGAAAAAATATAAGTCCAACCCTCTCTTGGTGAGATGTCTAGCATGATCGAATCCGTCGACGATTTCCTCGCGCGCCTGCAGCAGCGTGACCCAGGCCAACCCGAATTCCACCAGGCAGTGGAGGAGGTCCTGCGTACGCTTTGGCCCTTCCTCGAGGCCAACCCTCACTACCTGCAAGCCGGCATTCTCGAGCGTATCGTCGAGCCTGAGCGCGCGATTCTGTTCCGTGTCTCCTGGGTCGATGATCAGGGCAAGGTCCAGGTCAACCGCGGCTACCGCATCCAGATGAACAGCGCCATCGGCCCCTACAAAGGCGGCTTGCGCTTCCATCGCTCGGTCAACCTCAGCGTGCTCAAGTTCCTCGCCTTCGAGCAGACCTTCAAGAACTCGCTGACCTCGCTGCCCATGGGCGGCGGCAAGGGCGGCTCGGACTTCGATCCAAAGGGCAAGAGCGACGCTGAAGTGATGCGCTTCTGCCAGGCCTTCATGAGCGAGCTGTACCGCCACATTGGTGCTGATTGCGACGTGCCGGCCGGTGATATCGGCGTGGGTGCACGCGAGATCGGCTTCATGTTCGGCCAGTACAAGCGCCTGGCCAACCAGTTCACCTCGGTGCTGACCGGCAAAGGCATGACCTACGGCGGCAGCCTGATCCGCCCGGAAGCGACCGGCTACGGCTGCGTGTACTTCGCCGAAGAAATGCTCAAGCGTCAGGGCCTGCGTATCGACGGTCGCCGGGTGGCCATCTCCGGCTCCGGCAACGTGGCTCAGTATGCAGCGCGCAAGGTCATGGACCTGGGCGGCAAGGTCATCTCGCTGTCCGACTCGGAAGGCACGCTGTACTGCGAAGCCGGCCTGAACGATGCCCAGTGGGATGCATTGATGGAGCTGAAAAACGTCAAGCGTGGGCGTATCAGCGAGCTGGCCATCCAGTTCGGCCTGGAGTTCCGCAAGGGGCAGACGCCATGGACCCTGGCCTGCGACATCGCCCTGCCATGTGCTACTCAGAATGAGCTGGGCGCCGAAGACGCGCAGACTCTGCTGCGCAACGGCTGTATCTGTGTGGCAGAAGGCGCCAACATGCCGACCACGCTCGAGGCTGTGGATATCTTCATCGACGCGGGCATTCTGTATGCACCGGGTAAGGCTTCGAACGCCGGCGGCGTTGCCGTCAGCGGCCTGGAAATGTCGCAGAACGCCATGCGCCTGCTGTGGACCGCGGGTGAAGTGGACAGCAAGCTGCACAACATCATGCAGTCGATCCACCATGCTTGCGTGCATTACGGCGAAGAAGCCGACGGTAAGGTCAACTACGTCAAAGGCGCCAACATCGCCGGCTTCGTCAAAGTCGCTGACGCGATGCTGGCGCAAGGCGTGGTCTGACATACGCTTGTGTAGGAGCGGCCTTGCCGGTCCGGCGCCCCGGCAAGGCCGCTCCTACACAGCGTCCGGCGTTATGGCGGTAATAACGATCATCTGGTCCCCGGCCGGGCGCCGCCACAGGACTTCATCCCCCGGCGCCGCGCCTAGTAATGCGCGCCCCAATGGCGAACCCCAGTTGATCAGGCCTTGCCTGGCGTCTGCTTGATCCTCGCCGACCAACTGCACGCTGTGTGGTTGCTCATCCTCATCGATAAACATCACGCAGCTGCCAATCTGCACCTTCTGCTCGGAGGTCGCCGGTGGCACCACCTGTGCGCTCTGCACGCGCGCGGCGAAGTAACGCAGTTCGCTTTCGGTGTTTGCCACCTGCTGCTTGTCGGCACGCTCACCCTCTGCCAGCAGTTGCTCTCGCTGGGCGTTCAGCGCGGCCACGCGCTGCTGCAGCAAGCGCAGGCCAGCAGCGGTGACGTAGTTGGGTTGCTCGCTGACCCGTCGCTCAACCGGCTGTTCGGCCTGGGCAGCGGCGTGGTCTTCGTTGACAAATGCTCGGCTCATGCTCGGCCCTCCTCAGGCATGAGACCTCTGCCACAGGCTGGTCGTTTCAGTTGAAGGCAGTTCGGGGCCTAGTTATGACGGTAGGCCCGCGCGGTGTCGCGATCCTTTTCCTGCTGCCAGTCGCGGTCACGCTCGTTCCAGTAGTGTTCGCGGTAGTCACGCAAATCCTGATTGGCCTGCATGCTCTGGCACTGCCGAAAGCCATCGTCCCATCCGGTTTCATACTGGCGCTCGGCGAGATAACGCGGCACGTTCTTGCGAAAGTCCCCGACCATCAAGCCCGCCGCCTGGCGGCCGCTGCTGCAGCCGTCGCCGTAACCATCGGCGTAGGCGGGCGGATAGCCGTGCTCGATCATCTGCTCGTGAGCTGACTGGCAGCCCGTGAGCAACAATGCTATTCCGATTCCAAGCCAGTACCGCGACATGTGCCAGACCTCCACGTAATAGAGAGAGTCTAGGCGCCGGATTGTCGCGCTGATGTCAAAACAGTGTTGGATTGCTGTACGGCCAAACCCGGCCTGAACGCAACCCTGTGCGCTCAGACCGGGGCCGGCTGCATCAGTAGTGGTACCACTTCAACTCGAGCATCACCTCGTTTTGCGCAGTGGCCAGGTGGCTGTATTCACGCTTGGCGCTCAGGCGCAGGCCCAGGTCCTGGCTGATTTCCCACTGCTGATTGAGGCTGAGGCTGCGGCGCACTTCGCCATTGGTGAAGTAATCGCCCTTGGCTTCGACGGTCATGTTGCCCAGCCCATTGCGCCAGAGCAGGCCACCATTGAAGCCTGCAGCCGGGCTGATGAACTCGGCAAAGTCGTTGTGGTGTTCGACCCGTACCGTGCCCAAGGCAAAGCCGAGCAAGCCGTCGGCCAACTGCCAGGTGCCGCCGGCGCCGCCGTTGACGTGGCTGACCAGCACTTCATCGTCATGCTTGCCCGGTACCCGCTCAAGGCCACCGGCAACCTGCCACGACAGCGGTTTGAGCAGCTCGTTGCGCGGCGTCAGGGAGCGGATGGTGGCGAGGTCGAGTTGCTGTACCTGCCAGTCGTTGCCTTCGTACTGGCGCAGCTTGAGTTGGAGAATCTCGATCTGCGCGCCGAGTGGGAAGCCGTAGGCGTTGTCGTTGAGGTCGTGGTAAGCCATGCGCAGGCCGTACTCGGCAAAGGCGCGGTCTTCACGGGTGCCAACGCCAACCTGCCAGGTGCGCGACTGGTGGCCGTTTTCAGGCAGGCCCGGGCGTTCTACTTCGAGTGGCTCAGGTGGATTGCGGTTGATTGCCTGCAGCAACTCGAAACTGCGCTTGGCCTGAGCCGGGTCGCGTTCCTGGCCGTTGGCGCGATAGCGCTCCAGACGGTAGGCGGCGTCTTGCACCAGGGCCTGACGCGGCTTGGGCAGGGCGTTGAATTCGGCGCTCTGCAGCTGCGCAGTGTCGGCGCTGATGGCCAGCACTTGCTGTTTTTCCTGATGATCGAGCGAATCTGCGCGGGCCAGCAGTTCACGTTCACGCGAGGGCCGGTAGCGAACACTGGAAACCAGCCCGGATTGCTTGACTGCCTTGACCGTGTCGGTAGGGATCGCGGTCAGCGGGAACTGCGAGGTCAGGTCCAGCCCGGGGCGGGCGACCTGCAGCAGTTCGAGCAGGCGATACGAGCAGTTTTCGTCAAAGAAGAAATAGTCGAACTGGACCTGTTTGAGTTCCCACACGTGTTCGACCATGCGCCCGGTCTCGGTCGGCGTCAGGTCCAGCTGGTACTCCCACAGGTCGCGGTTTTCCAGGCTGCGATACTCGGACAACTTCTCCTGGTACGGCATCAGGGCGAATAACCCGGGGTAGCCGCCTGCCAGGCCTTTCCAGGCATAGAGAATGCTGTTGTCGCTGCCTTCGATGTAGGCCCCGAAGTTGATCGCGTAGCTGAGCAGGGTGGTGTCGTCGTCGCGGGTCTTGGCCTGGTCGATACGCAGCAGGGTATGGCCGAACATCGACGACGGGCTGTTCAGGTAAGCCGCGGGGAATATCAGTACTGCGCTGTGCGGGTCTACCGACTGATACCACTGGCGGAATTCGGCGCAGTCGGGCTGCGGCAGGTCTTGCAGGTCGAGTTGCTCACGCAGCCAGCGGGTGCGCGCGGGGTAGACGCATTGGGCGTGCTTGTCGCCGAGGCCGGCCGGGGCGTACAACGCTTGTACAGTGGCCGCCAGTTCGCGGTCGGGATGGTGCCCGCCGTCTTCGGCGAGGAAGAATTTGGCATCGTCGACATAACTGCGCCAACCGCCCAGTTTGCCGGTCTCGTAGTGGCCGAGGGCAATCCAGTAGGGCGTGGCCGCCAGCTGTTGCAGGCGCGCAGGGTCGATGTGGGGTGCAGCGTTGAGCTGGGCGCTGCCAAGCAGAGCCAGAAGGGCAAGGCGTTTGAGCATGTCGGGCAACTACTTCTTGAAGGATGCCGATGATGATGCCAGTCCCGCCCCGGTGAGGGGCGGGAAGGGCCGGACTCAAGCCTCGGTAGCGTACTTGGCCAGTTGCGGGTCGCTTTTGAGCACCGCGAGGGTGTTGTTGTGCACGGTTTCAGCAGTGGCGTCGGCGCTGTTGAAGATCTCGCCGAAGTGCTGGTGGGTAACCGCGGCGAAGTGCGCGCGATCTTCAGGTGCAACGCCGAGAACCACGGCGTAGGTGGTCAGAGCTTCGCCCTGGCCTTGCGCCATATCTTCGGAAAGCTCGTTCATCATGCCGTTCATGGCGAACCAGGACTTGCCGCCGTAGGTCAGCGAGGCCTTGGTCGAGCAACCGTTGGTGCCCGAGGTCATGCCGAAGGTGGCGTTGCCGGAAGTACCGTTGGTGGTGGAAGCCAGGAAGTGAGCAGGAGTCCCGCGCTGGCCTTCGAACAGCATGTTGCCCCAGCCGCAGTTCGGGCCACCAGGCGCTTCTGCCATGGCGTTGATCGAGATTGCGGTGAACAGAGTACCCAGAAGAATCCGTTTCATAGCTTCGTTCTCTTTCTTAGTAGACTTACCAATGGTCAGGGGTTCTGGCAATTCCTTGCCAGCTCGGAACAGCTTAATGCTACCCCGCGCAATGTTGGAGTTTAGGCACGATCCAAAGGTTGCGTGGCTTATTACAAAAAATTGCATGAGTAATTGCCAGAGGTTGGCTGCGACATAAAGTCCCGGTGAGCCTTGCAACGTGCGGTCAGGCAGCGCCAGAATGCTTTCATCGCCCCGCCGAAGTAAGGAAACCCAATGCCCGATCCTGTCGCTGCGCGCCTGCGTCTTGCGCCTGAAGCCCTGACCCGGCGTTTTTCTCCCGAGCAGTTTGCTTTCACCAATACTGACGATCTGGAACCGTTTCGCGGCGTCCTGGGCCAGGAACGTGCTGTCGAGGCCCTGCAATTCGGTGTGGCCATGCCGCGCCCTGGTTACAACGTGTTTGTCATGGGCGAGCCGGGTACCGGTCGCTTCTCTTTCGTCAAACGCTACCTGCGCGCCGAGGGCAAGCGCCAGAAGACGCCGGCTGACTGGGTCTACGTCAACAACTTCGAGGACATGCGCGAGCCGCGTGCGCTGGAGCTGCCGTCGGGCACTGCCGGCGAGTTCATCAGTGACATGAACGGTTTGATCGACAACCTGCTGGCGACCTTCCCGGCAGTGTTCGAGCACCCGTCCTACCAGCAGAAAAAAAGCGCCATCGACCGCGCCTTCAACCAGCGCTACGACCGTGCCCTGGACGTTATCGAACGCGCCTCGCTGGAAAAGGACGTGGCCCTGTACCGCGACGCCAGCAACGTTGCCTTCACGCCGATGAGCGACGGCAAGGCACTGGACGAAGCGGAGTTCGCCCAGTTGCCGGACGAAGTGCGCGAGCGCTTCCACGACGACATTTCGCAGCTTGAAGAGCGTCTCAACGAAGAGCTTGCCAGCCTGCCGCAATGGAAGCGTGAGTCGAACAACCAACTGCGCCAGCTCAACGAAGAAACCATCACCCTGGCACTGCAGCCGCTGTTGGCACCGCTGTCGGAAAAATACGCTGAAAACGCAGCAGTCTGCGCCTATCTGCAATCGGTGCAGTTGAACCTGCTGCGCACCGTGGTTGAAGAACTGGTCGATGACGCCAAGGCCGACCCGGTCGCGCGCAAGATGCTCGAGGAGTATTACGCGCCAAGCCTGATGGTCGGTCACCCCAACAGCGGTGGCGCGCCGGTAGTGTTCGAGCCGCACCCGACCTACGACAATCTGTTCGGTCGCATTGAATACAGCACCGACCAGGGCGCGCTGTACACCTCCTACCGCCAGCTGCGTCCAGGTGCCTTGCACCGGGCCAATGGCGGCTTCCTGATCCTTGAAGCAGAGAAGATGCTCGGTGAGCCGTACGTCTGGGACGGCCTCAAGCGTGCGTTGCAGTCGCGCAAGCTGAAGATGGAATCGCCGCTGGGTGAGCTGGGCCGCGTAGCCACGGTCAGCCTCGCGCCGCAGATGATCCCGCTCAACGTCAAACTGGTGATCATTGGCTCGCGTCAGCTGTACTACGCGCTGCAAGACCATGACTCGGACTTCCAGGAGATGTTCCGGGTGCTGGTCGACTTCGACGAAGACATGCCCATGGTCGACGAGAACCTTGAGCAGTTCGCCCAGTTGCTGCGTACCCGCACCAACGAAGAGGGCATGGCGCCGTTGACCAGCGACGCGGTTGCGCGTCTGGCCACCTACAGCGCCCGCCTGGCAGAAAACCAGTCACGCCTGTCGGCGCGCATCGGCGACCTGTTCCAGTTGGTCAGTGAGGCGGACTTCATCCGCCAGTTGGCCAACGGCGAAATGACTGATGCCGGGCACATCGAACGAGCCCTGAAAGCCAAGGCGACTCGTACCGGGCGCGTCTCGCAGCGGGTGCTCGACGACATGCTGGCCGGGATCATCCTGATCGACACAGAAGGTGCGGCGATCGGCAAGTGCAACGGCCTGACCGTGCTCGAGGTGGGTGATTCGGCGTTCGGTATGCCGGCGCGGATCTCGGCCACCGTGTATCCGGGGGGTAGCGGTATCGTCGACATCGAGCGTGAGGTCAATCTGGGCCAGCCGATTCACTCCAAGGGGGTGATGATCCTAACTGGGTATCTGGGCAGCCGGTACGCCCAGGAATTCCCTCTGGCGATCTCGGCGAGCATCGCACTTGAGCAGTCCTACGGCTATGTCGATGGCGACAGTGCGTCGCTGGGCGAGGCGTGTACGCTGATCTCGGCGCTGTCGCGCACGCCGCTCAAGCAGTGTTTCGCCATCACCGGCTCGATTAACCAGTTTGGCGAGGTGCAGGCGGTTGGCGGGGTCAACGAGAAGATCGAGGGCTTCTTCCGCCTGTGCGAAGCGCGCGGCCTGACCGGCGAGCAAGGGGTGATCATCCCGCGCGCCAACGTCGCCACGTTGATGCTCGATGAGCGTGTGCTGCAGGCAGTGGAGGCGGGTCAGTTCAATGTCTACGCGGTCAGCCAGGCGGACGAAGCGTTGAGCCTGCTGGTCGGCACCGATGCCGGTACGCCGGATGAGAACGGTGAATTCCCCGAGGGCAGTGTCAATGCCCGAGTGGTCGAGCGGCTCAGCGAGATTGCCGAAATGATCAGCGAGGAAGACATCAAGGACGCTGAGAAGGAGCGTATGGAGGAGATGATCGCTCAAGCTAAACCGGCGTAAGTCAAAAAAACGGCGCTGAAGGCAATGTGCTACCGTTCGGCGCCGGTTTTCCATCTTTTTCCGTTGATCTTCTATGCTGGAACTTAGGGAGAGCAACAGCGTTCAGGATGGAAACAGCCTGCAGTGATTGGCTGAAATGGTTACCTCGGAGGGGACGCCGCCATGCGCAACCTCAGCCTCACCCGCCAGTGCCTTGGCCTGGTGACTCGTATTGAATGCAGCATTCGTCCGCTGTCTGGCGACAACGGCATGTGGACGCTGCTGTTTGCGGCCGGCATGGCCGGTGAACAGCCCTCGGCGATCAAGGCCCAGGGGCCGTTCCATGGACCGCTGGTGGCCGAGTCGGTGCTCAACGCGATTGTCGACAGCCTGACCTTGCATGGTTACCACGTTGCTGAAGACCCGCAGATCTGGTGTGTGCACCTGCAAGGGCAACTGCGCAAGATCAACGGTGAACGCTGCCGCAATCTGGGCGACTATCAGTTTCATCCTGAAACCTAACCCGCCCGCTTGAGCGATTTGTACCCTGCGGCAACCGACCGCAGGCTTTTGCTGTAACAGGTGGGTGGCTATACTCGCGATCGCTTTCCGCTCACCTGACGAGTTTTATCCTCCATGGAACGTTTTCTCGAGAACGCGATGTACGCATCGCGTTGGTTGCTTGCCCCGATCTACTTCGGCCTGTCGCTTGGCCTGCTGGCGCTGGCGCTGAAGTTCTTCCAAGAAGTCCTGCATGTACTGCCCAATGTGTTCGCTCTCAGCGAGGCCGACCTGATCCTGGTCATCCTGTCGCTGATCGACATGTCGCTGGTTGGCGGCCTGCTGGTGATGGTGATGATCTCTGGCTACGAGAACTTCGTCTCGCAGCTGGACATCGACGACAGCAAGGAAAAGCTCAGCTGGCTGGGCAAGATGGACTCGACCTCGCTGAAGATGAAAGTCGCCGCGTCGATCGTGGCAATTTCTTCGATTCATCTGCTGCGGGTGTTCATGGATGCGCAGAACATCTCCACCGACAAGCTGATGTGGTACGTGATCATCCACATGACCTTTGTCATTTCGGCATTTGTCATGGGTTATCTGGACAAGCTGACCAAGCACTAAGCATTGCTCTGCCGCATTGCCCATGCCGCCCGACCGTTGCCCAACGGCCGGGCGGTTGTGTATCTGCGGTGCGCAGTGGCCCGGTAGCTGATCTGCTGCGCTGCAGTGTGCTAGGCTGCTCGCCCTTTTGATCAAGGGCGCGGCTGCACTGCGCCCTGCTGCGGAGCAAGTCAATGTCCGAACTCATTCTGTCCACCGACGAAACCCGCGTCAGCTACGGCATTGGCCGTCAGCTCGGCGGTCAGCTGCGTGACAACCCGCCACCAGGCGTCAGCCTGGAAGCCATCGTCGCCGGCCTGACCGACGCCTTCAATGGCGTTGAAAGCCGGGTCAACGAGGCCGACCTGTCGGCTGCGTTCAAGACCATCCGCGACATCATGCAAGCCGAAGCCGCTGCCAAGGCTGAAGTCGCTGCTGCTGTGGGCGTCGAGTTCCTGGCTGAAAACGCCAAGCGCGAAGGCATCACCACCCTGGCTTCGGGCCTGCAGTTCGAAGTGCTGACCGCCGGTGTTGGCGCCAAGCCAAGCCGCGACGACACTGTACGCACCCACTACCACGGCACCCTGATCGACGGCACTGTATTCGACAGTTCCTACGATCGTGGTCAGCCTGCTGAATTCCCGGTTGGTGGCGTGATCGCCGGCTGGACCGAAGCTCTGCAGCTGATGAATGCCGGCAGCAAATGGCGCCTGTATGTGCCGAGCGAGCTGGCTTACGGCGCTCAAGGCGTTGGCAGCATCCCGCCGCACAGCGTTCTGGTGTTCGACGTCGAGCTGCTCGACGTTCTGTAAGACCGTCTGGGCCGCCTGGTGCGGCCCTTTCGCTTGACCTTCAGTTCCAGTCCGTCCCGCCAGGGCGCAATGCCCGTGCATAGCAGAACAGAAACAAATTGCGTACCAGCTCCTTGAGCACCACCGGCTCGCTTGAATTAAGCCCATGCAGGTCCAGGTCACCCTGGTCGCGTAGCTCGTTGAGGGCGTCCTGTTCAAGTACCGCGCACACTTCACCGGTCTCGCGGTGGAGGATTCTCAGGTAGGGATGGGGGCGGTCCAGCCAGGCGTCGATCAGATAAGTCATGGCTACTCTCCTTGGATAGCTGTTTCCAATGAGAATAATTCTTATTATCAAAATAGCAAGTAACTATTGGTTTTTTTCGCCAATGGTCGGTCGATCCTGTTGCAGGATCTGTCGGGGCCACCGAGGGCAGCCCCAGACCAGAGCAAGTCAGACCTTGCGCACGAACTCGGACTTGAGCTTCATCGGGCCGATGCCGTCGATCTTGCAGTCGATGTCATGGTCGCCGTCGCATAGGCGGATGTTCTTGACCTTGGTGCCGACCTTGACCACCAGCGAGGTGCCCTTGACCTTGAGGTCCTTGATCACGGTGATGGTATCGCCGTCCTGCAGGACGTTACCGACCGAATCCTTCTTCACCACGTCATCGCTGGCTGCTTCGGCATCGCCGCTGGCCGACCACTCGTGGGCGCATTCAGGGCAGATCAGCTGGGTGCCGTCTTCGTAGGTATATTCGGAATTGCATTTGGGGCAGGCAGGCAGAGTGCTCACTACGGGTCCTTTGGCAGGGCTGGAAAAGCCTACATTGTATAAGGTTTTGCCCGTGAGCGGGGCGATGAGATTCGCTCTCATCGCCCTCTGCTGGCGCGATCCGTGTTGGAGCGCCCGATTAGTGAGTACGGGCTACCGCAAACTCGCTGAGTTCGACCAGTGCATCGCGGTATTCGCTGGCTGGCAGTACTTCCAGGCAGGCGATGGCGCGGGCGACGTAGTCGCGGGCCATCTGCGCGGTGTAGGCGAGGGCGCCTGAGTCGTGCACGGCAGCGCGAATCTGCTCGAGATCTTCCAGGCCACCCTTCTGGATCGCCTTGCGCACCAGTGCGGCCTGCTCGGGCGAGCCTTCGCGCATGGTGTAGATCAGCGGCAGGGTCGGCTTGCCTTCGGCCAGATCGTCGCCGACGTTCTTGCCCAGAGTCTCCGAGTCGCCCTGATAGTCGAGCAGGTCGTCGACCAGCTGGAAGGCCACGCCAAGGTGATCACCAAAGGTGCGCAGCGCTTCACGTTGCTCGTCGCTGGCACCGGCCAGCGCAGCGGCGCTGTGGGTCGAGGCTTCGAAGAGCATCGCGGTCTTGCCGCGGATGACTTCCATGTACACCTCTTCGCTGGTGCTCGCATCACGCACCCGCGACAGCTGCAGCACTTCGCCTTCGGCGATCACGCGAGTGGCCTTGGCGAGGATCTGCATCACCGACATCGAACCCAGTTCGACCATCATTTCGAACGAGCGCGAATAAAGGAAGTCGCCCACCAGCACGCTCGGCGCGTTACCCCACAGCGCGTTGGCGGTGGAGCGGCCACGGCGCATGCCGGACATGTCGACCACATCGTCGTGCAGCAGGGTGGCGGTGTGGAGGAACTCGATGGTCGCTGCCAGCAGGCGCAGGTCGTCGCTCTCGCGACCCAGCGCCTTGCCGCAGAGCAGTACCAGCAAGGGCCGCAGGCGTTTGCCGCCGGCCGACGTGATATAGTCGCCGATCTTCGATACCAGCGGCACGCGCGAGGTCAGCTGCTTCTTGATGATCTCGTCGACGGCGCTGAAATCATCAGCTACCGCGCGGTAGAAGGTTTGGGGTTGCATCGGCTGCTCCATTGGGGTTGCGCGGCATGCTAGGTCGAGGGTTGCGGTGTGTCAAGGCACGCTGCCTGCCGCGCCGGGGCGGGACTTGCAAGGCCATCCTGGGTTGCGTACAATCGCGCACCCTAACTTTCCTGGGCAGCACCTGCCTTACGCAATTGCGCCGGGCCGTTCCAGCCTTGTGCAGCCATGCCAGCCAATACTCAATATATAAAGAGCTGGGTGAGCAGGATTATCGGAGAAATACCATGTCTTACGCAGTAATTGTTACCGGCGGCAAGCAGTACAAAGTCGCTGAAGGTGAATACCTGAAGATCGAGAAACTGGAAATCGCCACTGGCGAATCCGTGACCTTCGATCGCGTCCTGCTGGTTGCCAATGGCGACGCAGTCACCATCGGTGCTCCAGTTGTTGCTGGCGCTACCGTGGTTGCCGAGGTCATCTCGCAAGGCCGTCACGACAAGGTTCGCATCATCAAGTTCCGTCGTCGTAAGCACCACATGAAGCGTATGGGCCACCGCCAGTGGTTCACCGAGATCAAAATCACCGGCATCCAGGCTTAATTTCCTAGATCCCCTGAATTTATTTGGAGAATTGAACCATGGCTCACAAGAAGGCTGGTGGTAGTACTCGTAACGGTCGCGACTCAGAATCGAAACGCCTTGGCGTGAAGATGTATGGCGGCCAGGTCATCAAGGCCGGCAACATCATCGTCCGTCAGCGTGGCACCCAGTTCCACGCCGGCTACGGCGTTGGCATGGGCAAGGATCACACCTTGTTCGCCAAGATCGAAGGCGTGATCAAGTTCGAGAAGAAAGGCGAATTCAACCGCCGTTACGTGAGCGTCGTCGCGGGCTAATCGCGCTGTCGCTGGAGAAGCCCCGTCACGCGACGGGGCTTTTTCGTTTGTGGTGAGCCTCTTGCAAAGCTGTTTGTCTGGGCTGCCGGCGTCGGTCTCTGCGTCTCGGGGTCGCCGCGCTCATTTTTGCAAGAGCCTCATGTTTTTGAGTCATTTCAACTCGTCTGCTGACGAGAGGCGGTTTCTATGAAGTTTGTTGACGAAGTATCGATCCGGGTCAAAGCCGGTGATGGCGGTAACGGTTGCATGAGCTTCCGCCGCGAGAAGTTCATCGAGAACGGTGGCCCCAACGGTGGTGATGGCGGCGACGGTGGCTCGGTGTACATGATTGCCGACGAAAACCTCAACACCCTGGTCGACTATCGCTATACCCGTCACTTCGACGCCCAGCGCGGCGCCAACGGCGGCAGCACCGACTGCACCGGCAAGAAGGGCGAAGACATGATCCTGCGGGTGCCGGTTGGCACCACCGTGATCGATGCCTCGACCCAGGAAGTGATCGGCGACCTGGTCAAGGCCGGGCAAAAGCTGATGGTCGCCCAAGGCGGCTGGCACGGCCTGGGCAACACCCGTTTCAAGTCCAGCACCAACCGTGCGCCACGCCAGACCACCCCAGGCAAGCCGGGTGATCAGCGTGACCTGAAACTGGAAATGAAAGTCCTCGCTGACGTCGGCCTGCTCGGCCTGCCCAACGCTGGCAAAAGTACCTTCATCCGTTCGGTATCGGCCGCCAAGCCGAAAGTCGCCGACTACCCGTTCACCACCCTGGTGCCAAACCTGGGCGTGGTCAGCGTCGACCGCTGGAAGAGCTTCGTCATCGCCGACATCCCCGGCCTGATCGAAGGCGCCTCGGAAGGTGCCGGCCTGGGTATCCGCTTCCTCAAGCACCTGGCGCGTACTCGCATCCTGCTGCATCTGGTTGACCTGGCGCCGCTGGACGAGACCAACTCGGCCGACGCTGCCGAAGTCATCGTCAACGAGCTGACCCGCTTCAGCCCGTCGCTGGCCGAGCGTGAGCGCTGGCTGGTGCTGAACAAGTCGGACATGCTGATGGACGACGAGCGTGACGAGCGGGTCAAGGAAGTGGTCGAGCGCCTGCAGTGGAAGGGCCCGGTCTATGTGATCTCGGCAATCTCCAAGCAGGGTACCGAAGCCCTCAGCCGCGACATCATGCGCTACCTCGAAGACCGCGCCGACCGCCTGGCCGCCGACCCGGCCTACGCCGCGCAGCTGGCCAGCCTCGATCAGCGCATCGAAGACGAAGCGCGTGCTCAGTTGCAGGCCCTGGACGATGCCCGTACCTTGCGCCGCACTGGCGTCAAGAGCGTGCACAGCGTTGGCGAAGACGATGTCTGGGATGATGATTTCGAGGACGACGAAGACGGCCCGGAAATCATTTACGTGCGCGACTGATCGCTTGCAGTACACTAAACGCCGCTCTCAGGAGCGGCGTTTTAGTATCTACGAATCGACATGGGTTGGATGAAGATGCGAAGCAAGGTGACGGGCGCGAAGCGCTGGGTCGTGAAGATCGGCAGCGCCCTGCTGACCGCCGATGGCAAGGGCCTGGACCGCGGTGCCATGGGCGTTTGGGTCGAGCAGATGGTGGCCCTGCGTGAAGCAGGGGTGGAGTTGGTGCTGGTCTCTTCCGGGGCCGTAGCAGCGGGCATGAGCCAGCTTGGCTGGACCAAGCGACCGAGTGCCATGAACGAGCTGCAGGCCGCCGCCTCGCTGGGCCAGATGCGCCTGGTGCAGGCGTGGGAGTCGAGCTTTGGTGAGCACGGCAAGCACACCGCGCAGATCCTCCTGACCCACGACGATCTGTCTGACCGCAAGCGTTACCTGAATGCCCGCAGCACCCTGCGCACTCTGGTCGATCTGGGTGTGGTGCCGGTGATCAACGAGAACGACACGGTGGTCACCGACGAGATCCGTTTCGGCGACAACGACACCCTTGCAGCGCTGGTGGCCAACTTGGTCGAGGCGGACCTGCTGGTGATCCTCACCGACCGCGATGGCATGTTCGATGCCGACCCACGGCACAACCCCGACGCCAAGCTGATCTTCGAAGCGCGCGCCGATGACCCGGCGCTCGACGCAGTGGCCGGCAGCACCGGCGGTGCGCTGGGCCGCGGCGGCATGCAGACCAAACTGCGTGCGGCGCGCCTGGCGGCGCGTTCCGGTGCGCACACCATCATCATTGGCGGGCGCATCGAGCGCGTGCTGGATCGGCTCAAGGCCGGTGAGCGCCTGGGCACGCTGCTGTCGCCAGAGCGCGGCATGCTCGCGGCACGCAAGCAGTGGCTGGCAGGCCACCTGCAGACCCGCGGCACGCTGGTGCTCGACGAGGGTGCCGTGCAGGCACTGCGCCAGGCCAACAAGAGCCTGCTGCCGGTTGGGGTCAAGACTGTTCAGGGCAGCTTCCGTCGCGGCGAGATGGTGATCTGCGTCGGCCCGGACGGCCATGAAGTGGCCCGCGGGCTGGCCAATTACAGTGCCTTGGAAGCGCAGAAGATCATCGGCCAACCGTCCGATGCAATCGAAGCGTTGCTTGGCTACAGCGCGGAGCCCGAGCTGGTGCACCGCGACAACCTGGTTCTGGTGTAAGGGGATGACTGTGCTGAAAAAGCTGTTTGCCGTGGCGGTGTTGATGCTGCCGATGGTCGCGGGCGCTGAAGAAATCGGCCAGGTCTCGACCGTGTTCAAGTTTGTCGGGCCGAATGACCGGATCGTCGTCGAAGCCTTCGATGACCCCAAGGTCGAGGGTGTGACCTGCTACCTGTCGCGGGCCAAGACTGGCGGCGTCAAGGGTGGCCTGGGCCTGGCCGAGGACCGTGCAGAAGCCTCGATCGCCTGCCGTCAGGTTGGGCCGATCAACTTCAAGGGTGAACTCAAGGACGGTGACGAGGTGTTCAAGGAGCGCACCTCGCTGGTGTTCAAGACTATGCAGGTGGTGCGTTTTCTCGACAAGAAGCGCAACACCCTGGTGTACCTGGTCTACAGCGATCGCATGATCGAAGGCAGCCCGCAGAACGCGGTGACCGCGATTCCGATTCTGCCTTGGGCGCAGTAGCAGGTAGTACGTATTTCGGGGCTGCTTTGCAGCCCTTTCGCGACACAAGGCCGCTCCTACAACAGCAGATCGCTGCTTTCCTGTAGGAGCGGCCTTGTGTCGCGAAAGGGCCGCGCAGCGGCCCCACTAGCGCAGATCACAGATCAGGCCAACTCTTCGGCCACATCCTCACGCACAATCGCCTTCTCTGCATCGATCCGGCTGATGTACTTCCAGTCCGATTCGTCGATGTAGATGCCATTCGGTCCGCTACCACCTTCCAGATCGATCGCCACGTGCGCCGACACCTGTGGCTTGACGCTGGCCAGAATCGGCACGAAGCCCAGCTGCTGGCTGGTCTCGAGCAGCGCCGCCTGGTTGCGTTCGTCGATGTCGGCGGCCTCGTCGAGGTAGTACGGCAAGCGAATGCGTCCGGCCAGGTCGCGGTCCATCAGGTGCAGCAACAAGTACATGTTGGTCAGCGCCTTGATGGTCATGGTGGTGCCGTTGGAGGCAGCGCCATCGATGTCGGCGTGGATCACCGGCTGGCTGTTGATCTTGGTGATCTCGAACGCCAGCTCGAACAGGTCCTTGAGGCCCAGTTGGTTGTGGTTGGCTGCCACCAGCCGGGCCAGGTACTCCTTGGCCTCTTCGTTCTTGTGATCCTGGTCGCTGCTCTGGGTCAGGTCGAACACCGACAGGGTCTCGCCTTCTTCGTACTGGCCAGCGCTGTGGATGATCTGGTCGATGTGCTTGAGCGCTTCCTTGTTCGGCGCCAGCACCACGCGGAAGCTTTCCAGGTTGGACACCTGGCGCTTGTTGATCTCGCGGTTGAACAGCGCCAGCTGGTGCTCGAGGCTGTCGTAGTCGCTACGGATGTTGCGCAGGGTCCGGGCGATGTCGGTAACCGCCGCACGGCGCGCCTTGGCCAGGGTCAGGGCTTCTTCGGTGCGGTGCGAGTAGGCGTTGATCAGCAGCTGCAGGCGGCGCTCCATGTCGTCTTCGCTGTCGAACTTGGCCACCCCTTTGAGGCGTACCTGGGCGTACAGCGCCTCGATCTGGTTATCCGCCCGTTGCAGCGCCTGCCAGCTGTCCTGGTAGTCATTGAGCAGCGGCAGCAGGTTGTCCATCGAGTCGTCCACCGCTTCCATGAACGGCGTGCCGAACGGCATGTCGTTGGGTAGCAGCTGACGGCGGCGCAGGGCATCTTCGAGGGTGCGCTGCTTGGCTTCGAGGTCGGCCAACTGACGGCCGACCAGTTGCAGCTTGGCCGACAGTTGCTGTACGCGCTCGGTGAAAGCGTCGCTGGAGCGCTTGAGCTCGTCCTGGGCGGCTTCAAGCTGGGCCAGTTGCTCAAGCTTTTCTGGCTCTTCGGCGGCCAAGGTTTCGCTGCGGCGGAAGTCTTCCAGGGCCTTTTGCGCATCCAGTACCTGCTGGTACAGGGCTTCGGTCTGGGCTTTGCTGGCGGTGCGGTCGGCGGCGACCGCCTGCTGGGTCTTGAGCTGCTTGAGCTCGCGGTCGAGGCGGTCTTTCTGGTCGCGCAGGGCCGCGCGGTCAGCCAACGCTTGCAGCGCCGGCGGCTCGATGTGCGAGAGGTCGATGGACAGGCCCGGGGCTTCGAAACGCTCGCCTTTGAAGCTGTCGAGCACCGCTTCCAGTGACTTGACCCAAAGGTCGCTGTCATCCAGTTCGATGCCGCGCTCGCCCAGCGGCAGGCTGAACAGTGCGCCGTTGAACAGGCGCATCAGGCGGTCGACGTCGCCTTGCGAGAACTCTTCGCGCAGGCGTGCGTAGCTGTTGTTGTCGGCATGATCGAGCTGCTGCTTGACCACCTTGACCCGCTTCTCCAGATCCCGCACACGTTCGTCGAGGTCTTCGGTGGAGAACTGCCGCGATTGCGCCAGGGCGCCGGCAAGTTCGTCGTGGGCGTCCTTGGCGGCAAGCAACTGCTGCTCGAGGACGCGTACATCATCGACCAGCGCAAAGCGATTCTTCAGCACCGACAGTTCGCCCAGCCAGCGCTGGATACCGCTGATCTCGCGCTCCAGGCGCATCAGCTCCTGGGTACCGCCGCGTTGGTCGTTCTGCAGGCGGTCCTGCTCGCTGCGGTAATGCTCGGACTGGATCAGCAGTTCTTCTTTACGCGCCATGGCATATTCCTGCCAGGTGCCGAGCAGGTTATCCAGCAGCGGCGACAGGCGATGCAGCTTGCCACGCAGGATGTCGCGCTGGGCGACGCCGCCGGCCAGGGCTTCGACCAACGGCCCGGCGGCGACCAGGGCGTTGTAATCGCCTTCCATGCGGCGTACGTCGCGGAAGGCCTCTTCGCAGGCAGCGATGTAGTCGACGCTGCCCGAGCGCAGGCTGTGCTCGAAGGCATCGAGGAACAGCTGCTTGAGCTTGGCCGCAGTGATTTCGCGCATGTGCAGCAGGTTGATGAACAGGGCGCGGAAGGTCTTCAGGCTCTGCTCGCTGGTCGAGCGCAGCGGGATCAGGGTCAGGTCCAATGGCACCGAAGTATGGCCACCGACCAACAACCGGCGCAGTTCGTCGGGCTTGAGCTCGTAAGCCTTGAGGCCATTGCGCTCAAGGTTGGTGAACAGCTCCTTCTGGCGCAGGCAGGTGTCGTCTTTCTGGTAGTGAGCCAGGTCCAGCTGGCCTTGGTAGGCAAAGAACTGGTGACCGAAGCCGCCGCCCGGGCCGCGGCCGACCACGCCAATCACGTGTGGGCCATGGGGCAGGTCCAGCTCGCAGAGGATGTAGCTGGTGTCGCTGGCGAAGTAGAAGCGGCGCGACTGCTCGAGGCTGTACTTGCCGAAGCTCATGTCCGACATGCGCGCCAGAATCGGGAACTGCAGGGCGTTGATCGACGCCGACTTACCCAGGTTGTTGGCGCCATAGACCGACAGCGGGTGCTCCAGCGGGAACAGGCCGAGGCTGTAGCCGGCGGTGTTGAGCAAGGCGAAGCGGCGGATGCCGTAGCGTGGCTGGCTCATGCGTCAATCTCCTGTTGCTCTTCGCGGATGGCGCGGGCAAGGGCGTCTTCTTCGCTCTCGTCGCCGGCAAACGGGCTGAGGTCGAGCGGGTCGTCGGTTTCCAGTTGCTCGGCGCTGTCGTCGTCGGCCAGCACCGGTACCGGCAGTGGCAGGGCGCTGTGCAGGGTCGCGGCCAGGTCGCGGTCCTGCTGCACCGACAGGCACACATCGATGAAGCGGTGCATCGGCGGCAGGAAGCGGTAGATGCCGCCTTCTTCATGGGCGAAGCCCAGTTGGGTCATACGCCGGAGGATCTTTTCTTCAAGCTCGTCGACGGTCTGTACTTCGGCCTGGATGAACAGGTCGCGGTACTTTTCCAGCAGCGACGGCAGCTCATCGCGGCCGATGCTGCCGCCATCGAGCACGGCGATCGGGTCGCGGCCCTGGTCAGCCAGGTGCTCGACCAGGATGAAGGTGAACAGCGAAAGGCGCTGGGCGGTCTTGTTGACCTGCGCCGCGGCCAGCTCTGGCACGAAGTAATAGAAACCGCGGGTATCGCACACCAGCTCGAAGCCAAGCGCCTTGAACAGGGTGCGGTACTGGTCCTGGAAGTTCGACAGCTGGGCGTACAACTCGGGGTCGCGGCGGCTGACGTGGAAACCTTTGAACAGCTCGCGGAAGATCGGCGCGAGCTGGGACAGTTCGGAGAGATCAAGATGCATTGGCTGGGCTCGCAGTGGATGCAGGCGATGATTCGGTCAGGGCGAAGGAGCGCAGACTCACCCGGTGTTCGGCGGTGAGATAGTCGCGCCGTTCGAGGCGCTCGCGGCTGAAGCGCTTCTCGCGCGACAGGCGCGAGAACCAGTACAGCAGCTCGTCGGTGGCGCCTTCGGGCTCCTGCTCCAGCAGCCAGACCATCAGGTCGGGCAGCGGCAGGGCGCTGGCACAGCGTTCGAGCATCTCCTTGACCGTACGCGGGGCACGTGGCGTCGGGCCCTTGTCGGTGCGGTGGGCCTTGGGGAAGCGCGCCGGCTTGGGCTCGAAGCGGGCCAGCGCGTAAACGTAGGCCTCGACCTGGCTGGCGCTGCCGAGAAAGGTGCTTTGCGGTCGAGTGAACATCGGCATGGCCGCGTGCGGCACGGCATCGATGCCCTTGCGCCGGATCACCGACAGGGCCAGCGCTGCGCCCCGGGTCACGGCGTTGTGCCGGCGCGCTTCTTCGCGCAGCGGCAGCAGCAGTTCGCGGGCATGGCGCAGGGTCAGCTGGGCGCTGGTCTGCATCTCGAGGATGCGCGCATGGGTGCGCAGGAGCATGTCGTCGTCGACCAGGTGGCCGAGCCGCGCCTGCTCGCCGAGCAGGCGCAGCAGCACTGTCTCGACCTTGCGCACGCCTTGCTCGAAGGCGCCGTCGGCGTTGACCAGCTGGATCATCGGCTCGACGTACTCGTCCCAGGTTGCCAGTACTTCGGCGTAGCGCTGGCGCAGCGGGATCTGCCGGTTGCTGGTCTTGGCCCGTTCGGCTACCGCGACCAGCGCCTGCTCGTCGTTGTCGAGTTTCTTCAACACGTCGCGCACGCGCATGTCGAGCAAGCGCAGCTGGCGCGCCAGGTCATCGCTGTCGCGGTTATCGAAAGCGTCCTGAATATGCCCGGCCAGGCGCTCCAGGTGGCGCAGATAGGCTTCGATTTCCAGGCACAGGCCAAGCCGGTGCTCGCGGCGCAGGTAGGCCAGGAAGTCATGGATCTGCGCATTCAGCTCGAAGCGGTTCGGGCTTTTTGCCACCGGTACCAGAATATCCAGGCGGATCCACACATCGAGCAGCTGGGTGATGTCCTGCGGGGTGCTTTCTACCTGCTGGCGGCCGAGTTGCTGGCGCAGTTCGATCAGGCTCAATGTGCCCTGGTCGAAACGCTCGCACAGCGGCTCGATCAATGCCCAGTGTTCGGCGAGGGCGCGCAGGACGCGCTTGGGTTCGATCATTGGCGGGTCGACTCGTTGCCAAATTAAAGCCGGCGATTGTACTGCATCCGGGGGGGAGGAATTCACCCCTTGGTCTGTAATGAGATTGCGTCAGGGATTTACCGGATTGGCTCAGGGTTTTGCCGGCTGGCAAATTTCCGCCAACCTGTAGCGGCGCGGGGCGGTCAACGGCGTTAGAATGCGCGACTGACTTTTCCCGGATGACCGTGCTGTGCTGATCGAGTCCCGCCGCCGCGCTTACCTGTCCGCCATGCAAGTGGTGCACTGGCTGCCGCGTGCCGAACTGCCGTTCGCCGCGCCGTCGCGCCCCGAGCTGCTGCTGCCGCAGGCGCCGGTCGAGGAGGTCGAACTCGAAGCCCTGGCGCCAGCGCCCGCCGCCGCACCGATCGCGCCGCAGGCACGCAGCATCGAACGGCCGAAAATCGAGATTCCGCGCCCAGCCAGCAGCGTCAAGCCAGCGGTCAAGCCGACCGAGACCGAGGCTGAGCCAGTGGTGGCCCGTGCGGCGCCGGTGCCACCGCCACGGTTTGCCCTGCAGTTGCTGCGCGCCGGCAGTTGCCTGGTGCTGGTCGAGCTGGCCACCGGGCAGCCGTTCCAGAGCCGCGACCCATCCTACCTGCTGCTCAAGGACATGCTCCGCGCCGCCGGCCTGCCGGATGCGCCGCAGATCATCGGCGAGCCGATCCGTTGGCCGCTGCTGGTGCGCGGCAACATGGACCAAGGCCCCGAGGCTGCGCGTGACTTCGTCCAAGGCTTTATCCAGGCACGCCTGGAAGAATCACCCTGCACCTGCCTGTGGCTGATCGGCCTGCCGGCGCTGCGCTTTGCCGCCCAGGCCGAGGCACCGGCCTATTACCAAGAACTGCAGGTCGAAGCGCTGGGCACTGCCTGGGCGCTGCCTGGCCTGGAACTGTTGATGGACGAGCCGCAGCGCAAGGCGGACGTCTGGCAAGCGATGCGCCAGCTGATGGCGCGCTGGAAGAGCGTTGAATGAGTGATTCGATCAGTTTCCGCCCGATGACCGAGGCGGACCTGGATGCGGTGCTGAAGATCGAGTACGCCGCGTTCAGCCATCCCTGGACCCGCGGGATTTTTCTGGATGCGCTCAAGTCATACCAGATCTGGTTGATGTTCGATGGCGCCCAGCAGGTGGGTCACGGCGTGATCAACGTGATCATTGACGAAGCGCACCTGCTCAACATCACCGTAAAACCGGAAAACCAGGGCCGCGGCCTGGGCCTGCGCCTGCTGGAAAAACTCATGGCCGAGGCCTACAAGCTCAATGGTCGCGAGTGCTTCCTCGAGCTGCGCGCGAGCAACCAGTCGGCCTATCGTCTGTATGAACGCTTCGGCTTCAACGAGATTGGCCGGCGCCGCGACTACTATCCAATGGCTGGTGGCCGCGAAGATGCCCTGGTAATGGCCTGCACCCTGTTCGACGAGTGACCTTGCGCCGTCAGGTCCAGTCACACAGGCATAACCTGATGAGGCAAGACCATGCACGACCTGCAGGAACTGATCGACAACAACGAGCGCTGGGCAGACGCGATCACCCAGCGTGACCCGGACTTCTTCGCCAAGCTGGCCCGTCAGCAGACGCCGGAGTTTCTCTGGATCGGCTGCTCCGACGCACGCGTGCCGGCCAACGAGATCGTCGGCATGCTACCGGGCGATCTGTTCGTCCACCGCAACGTCGCCAACGTGGTGCTGCACACCGACCTTAACTGCCTGTCGGTGATTCAGTACGCGGTCGAAGTGCTCAAGGTCAAACACATCCTGGTCACCGGCCACTATGGCTGCGGCGGCGTGCGCGCGGCCATGCAGGACCGTCAACTCGGGCTGATCGACGGCTGGCTGCGCTCGATTCGTGACCTCTACTACGAAAAGCGCGGTGAGCTGGCCAAGCTCGACACGGACGAGGCGCGGGTCGACCGCATGTGCGAGCTGAACGTGATCCAGCAGGTGGCCAACGTTGCCCACACCAGCATCATCCAGAACGCCTGGCATCGCGGTCAGGAGCTGTCTATCCATGGTTGCATCTATGGCATCAAGGATGGCCGCTGGAAGAGCCTGGACACCACCATAAGCGGCTTTGCCCAATTGCCGCCGCAATACCGCCTGCGCCCGCAGGAGTAGGCTTAACTCTAAGCCAGTAGCCGCCAACTGGCTGAAGGGGTGAGCAATGAAAACTGCAAGGATGCTGCTCTGTGCAGCTGGCTTGAGCATCGCCAGTGTTGCTCAGGCCGACCCGCGCGACCTGTGGATGTTCGCCCAGTGGGCCGGCGACCATCAGACCCGACCGTTTCGCGAAATGCTGGTCGAGGCACGGCTGTATGGTGTGGTGCCTATCCATCAACTACTACGCTCGGCATCGGACTGGCGCCAGTGTCGTGCCTCGCCGTTCGCGGTGCCGCCACAGGCGCAATGGCCGGCGGTGCGCTCGACCCTGGCATTGCTGAAAACCTTGGGTGGGCAGGGCGCCCTGGGTCAGTTCGAGGTGGTCTCGGCATACCGCAATCGGCAACTCAACGCCTGCGCTGGCGGCGCGGTGGACAGTGCCCACATGCGCGCCTTTGCCGTTGATCTGTTGCTGCCGGTATGGGCCGACCCCAATCCGCTGTGCCGCTTCTGGCAGCAGCATGGTCAGGCTTGGAACATGGGCCTGGGCCGCTACCCGTCGGGGCGCATCCATATCGACACGGCCGGCTATCGCACCTGGGGCGGTGATGGCCGCTCGGGTTCGTCGTTTTGTGCCAAACCCAGCTGAGCCAGGCAGGCCTGAGATTGGCAGCGCACCCAGTCGGCAAAGCGCTGGCGCTTGCAGCCGGGCAGAAACGCCTGCGGGCTGAGCAGGTGATACGCCGAGCCATCCGCGATAAACCCGGCGGGCGCGTGCAATTGGCCGCTGGCAATCTCGTCGCTGACCATCAAGGCTGACGCCATGGCCAGCCCAAGGCCGGCGCTGGCCGCCTGGATCGACAGATAGAAGTGCTCATACTCGCTGCCTGCGCGGTGCCGTACCCCTTCGCCGCGCAACCGATGCCAGTCAGACCAAGCCTTGGGACGGGTGCGGCTGTGCAGCAAACGAGGGTTTTGCGCCGCTTGCTGGCTGCTCGCTCGACAGACCGGCCCCATCCATTCATCGCAGATCTTCACGCTGTGCAGCGTGCGTTCCCAGTGAAAATCGTCACGCCGCAAGGCCAGGTCAATGCCGCTACGGGCAAAGTCCACCGCTCCGCCAGCTGCGACCAGTTGCAGCTGGATATCCGGGTGCGCGGCATGAAAGTCCGGCAGCCGTGGGATCAGCCAGCGCATGGCGATGGTCGGCTCGCAGGACAGCACCAGCACGTTGTCCTGAAGCGGTTGTTGCAAGCGCTGCACGGTGTCTTCGATCTGCTCGAAGATGGCCTGGGTGGTGCTCTGCAGGGCGCGCCCGGCGGCTGTCAAAAACAGCGCCCGGTTGCGCCGCTCGAACAGTTCGACCCCCAGACTTTGCTCTAGCAAGCGTACTTGCCGGCTAACCGCGCCATGGGTGACGTGCAGGCGCTCGGCCGCGCGCACAAAGCTCTCGGTCTGGGCGGCAACGTCGAAAAAACGCAGGGTGTTGAGCGGCGGCAGTTTCATTGAAAATCTCGGCGCAAGTGAACGCTGCATATCTGTGAGAAAAACTAGCGGATCTGCACGACTATAAATCGATTTTGACCTGTGGATAAGCCCTCGATAATCGACGATCTGTGGATTTTCATCGTCTATCGAGGTTGCCTGAGTGAATGAACTGATTGCCGTCGCCGTGTTTACCGTACTTGCCGTGATCAGCCCCGGCGCTGACTTTGCCATGGTCACCCGCAGCAGTTATGCACAGGGGCGCAAGGCCGGCCTGGCCGCTGCGGTCGGCATTGCCTTGGGTGTGCAGGTGCATGTGCTGTACACGGTGCTGGGCATTGCCGTGATCATCAGCCGAAGCCCGGCGCTGTTCATGGCAATGAAGGTGCTGGGCGCGGGCTACCTGATTTATCTGGGCTACCAGTCGCTGACCAATACCAAGCGGATCCACCTCGACGACGTCGGCCAGGGGCAGGGCAGGGGTAGCTTGAGGGCGTTACGCACAGGATTTTTCACCAACGCGCTGAACCCCAAGACCATGCTGTTTGTGATCAGCGCCTACACCCAGGTGGTGCAGCCGGGCAGCTCGCTGGCGCAGGACTTTGCCTACGGCGCATTCATGTCCTTCGCCCATTGGCTGTGGTTCAGCCTGGTGGCGGTGTTTTTTTCCAGCGCAGCGCTGCGCCTGGCAATGATCGAGCGCCAGCGAGTGGTTGATCGGCTGATCGGCGTGGCGCTGATCAGCCTGGGTCTGACCGTGCTGGTGGCGGGCGTGCGCTGAGCTCAGCTGGCGCGCGCCTGGCTCAGCGTCAGTTCGGCGCAGAGCCCGCCTTGGCGCAGGTTGTACAGACGCAAGTCGCAGCCGATCTTGTCGACAATCATTTCCACGATCGCCAGGCCCAGCCCGGCGCCATTGGCGTTGCCCCGGCTGTAGAAGCGTTCGAACAGGCGCTCCATGTCTGCCTCGTCAATACCCGGGCCCTGATCCTCGACGCTGAGGCGGTTGTCGCCGATCACTACCTTCACTTCGCTGCCCGGCGGGGAGAAGTTGAGTGCGTTGGTCACCAGGTTCTGCAGGGCGATGGCCAGTGCCACCGGCTCGGTCTCGACCCAGCACTCTTCGTCACCTTCGAGGACCAGGTCGACACCCTTGTTCAGCGCCAGCGGGGTCAACTCGGCCAACTCTTCACGCACCAGCTCGGTCAATTGCACGCGGCTGCGCTGGGGGTCGCTCAGTTGCGGCTCGATACGGGCCATGGTCAGCAACTGGCTGCCGATGCGGGTAGCGCGGTCGACGCCGCTGACCAGAAAATCCAACGCTTCGTGGCGTTGCTCGGCGGTGGCGGCGTTGCGTGCGTTTTGTGCGTGAATGCGCAGAATCGCCAGCGGCGTGCGCAGTTCGTGGGCGGCGTCGGCGATAAAACGGCGCTCGCGTGCGAGCAGCTCTTCGACTTGCAGCAACAGCCGGTTGAGCGCGGTCTGCATCGGTTCCAGATCGCTCGGCAGCGGCTTGAGGCGCAGTGGATGGAGGCTGCCGGTCTGCCGCACGCGGAGCTTACGGGCCATGCTGCGCAAGGGCTTGAGGCCCCAGCCGATCACCAGCCAGATCACCAGCGTCAGCAACGGCACGCCGATCAGGGTTGGCCACAGAGTGTGACGCATGATGCGCTGGATCAGGTCCTGACGAATGTCGTCGCGCTCGCCCACCCAGATCAGCAAGCCTTGCTGCGAGTCGGCGAGGAGAAACGCGCACCACTCGTTGCCGTTATCGAGCAAGTCATGGGCACCGAGGGTCGCGGGCGGCGCCGCCAGCACCGGCGCCTCGGCCGAGCGCACCAGCAACTCGCCATCGCTGCGCCAGACCTGGAAGGTGAGGCGGGTTTCGTAAGGGTGGGCGACGCCGTCGACACCGACCCGGCTCATGGCCTGGTCGAAGGCCTGATACAAGCGCTCCCAGTCGGCCTCGCCAGCATCGCCCTGGCGCAGTACACCCTGCAGCAGACGGGCGCTCTGGGCGAGCTGGGCGTCGTAGACTTCTTCGATTTCGTGATGGCTGTCGCGCAGCACCAGCCAGCTGATCAACGCGTCGCCGAGCAGGATCATCACCAGTACCGGGACCAGAATGCGCGCGCGGACCGAGATCATGCCTGCACCGCCAGCACATAACCGACACCGCGTACGGTGCGGATCAGCTCGCTGCAGAGCTTTTTGCGCAGGTTATGAATCAGCACTTCGAGGGTATTGCTCTCGACCCGATCCTGCCAGCCATACAGCGCACGGGACAGGCGCTCGCGGGTGACGACCTTGCCGGGGCGCACCATCAGTTGATGCAGCAATTGGTACTCCATGGGCGTGACGATGACCTCGGCGTGCAGGTAGTGCACTTGTTGTGTGGCTGGGTCGAGGCTGATCCCGGCGTGCTCCAGCAGCGGTTGCGCACGGCCCTGACTGCGGCGCAGCAGGGCGCGCACGCGGGCCTTGAGTTCGTCGACGTCGAACGGTTTGATCAGGTAGTCGTCGGCGCCGGCATCCAGCCCGGCGATACGCGCGGCGGTGCCATCGCGGGCGGTCAGGATCAGCACCGGCAGGTCCTGCTGCTCGGCGCGCAATTGCTGCAACAGGTCGAGGCCGTCCAGGCGTGGCAGGCCGAGGTCGAGCAACAACAGATCGAAGCTCTCGGTGCGTAAAGCGTGCAAGGCGGCCACCCCATCCTGCAGCCAGTCGAGGGTATAGCCTTCGGCGCCCAAGGCCACGCGAATACCCTGGCCGAGGGCTCGATCATCTTCGACGAGGAGTAGGCGCATGGTGCAGTCTCTGAAGTAATCGGCGGCATCATGCCGGGTTCTGCACAGGCGGATTTCAGCAAAGATGTAACTGCTCGTTACCGGCTAAGGTTGGCCTAAGGTTGCTTTTGCATTGTGGGCCCACCCACATCTGCCGAGAGCTTTTCCATGCGCAAAATTCTTCTGCTGTCCCTGATCATCGCCAGCCCCCTGGCCGTCGCCGGCCCGCAGTGCACCACCGCCGAACGCTCGCAGTGGCAGGACCAAACTGCCTTCCAGGAAAAGCTCAAAGCCGAGGGTTACCAGATCAGCAAGTTCAAGGTCACCGACGGCAACTGCTACGAGATCTACGGCTTCGACAAGGACAAGCGCAAGGTCGAAATCTACCATGACCCGGTCACCGGCAAGGCAATCAAGACCGAGATCAAAGACTGATGCAGGGCGAATCCCTGCGCCTGTGGGACCCTTTGGTAAGGCTGTTTCATCTGTCTATCGCTGGGGTCTTCGTCGCCAACTACTTCTTCAATGAAGCCGGCGACGACTGGCATGTCTGGCTCGGCTACTACGCCACGGCCTGGCTGCTGGTACGCAGCGTGTGGGGATTCGTCGGGCCGCGCAGTGCGCGCTGGGCAGACTTCTGGCCGACCCCGCAACGGCTCGCCGCGCACCTGCGCTCACTGCTCAAGGGCAAGCCGCAACACCGTCTTGGCCATTCGCCTATTGGCGCGCTGGTGATGTTGTTAATGCTGCTGGCGCTGCTGGTGATTGGCAGCAGCGGGTTCCTGATGCGAGAAGTCGATGCCCTGTGGGGCGCCGATTGGCCGCTGCAAGTCCACGAGACTGCCGCCGATGTGTTGTTGGCGCTGGTCTGTGTGCATGTGCTGGCCGCAGTGTTTGAAAGTATCCAGGTGCGGGACAACCTGCCGCTCTCCATGCTCACCGGCCGCAGGAAGCGCCTGCCGGAAGAGCGTGCGCAGTAATACTCCCATCGACAGGTTCTCTATGCGCTCTGCCTTAATGATCTGCGGCGTGCTGGCGGTGTTTTTTGCTGCCTGGCAAAGCCATCCGCCCCATGTGCTGGCGCCGTTTGCCCAGCTCAGCTCGAACGACACAGGCACGCCGGCCCCGGCGCAATTCAGTAGCCGCTTCGTTTCCAGCCAGCTGACCGACTTTGTCCATTCATCCTCGGTCACGGCCATGCCCGATGGTGGCTTGATGGCCGTGTGGTTTGCCGGTTCGCGCGAAGGTGCGGCCGATGTTCAGGTGCGCACGGCGCGCTTTGATCCGCGCACTGACGAGTGGGGCGCCGAACAGGTGCTGGCCACCCGTGAAAGCACCCGCGACGGCACCCAGCGCTATATCCGCAAGCTCGGCAATCCGGTGATCGCGCTCGGCCCGGACAACCGCTTGTGGATGTTTTATGTCTCGGTTTCCGTGGGTGGCTGGGCCACCAGTGCGATCAACCTGATGGTCTCCGATGACCTCGGAAGCAGCTGGTCGGCGCCACGGCAACTGGTGACTTCGCCGTTTTTCAATATCAGCACCCTGGTGCGCGCCGCGCCGGTGTTTCACGCCGATGGCTCGATCGGCCTGCCGGTGTACCACGAGTTCATGGGCAAGTTTGCCGAGTACCTGTACTTGAGCGCCGAGGGTGAGGTGGTCGACAAATTCCGCATAAGCCGCGGCAAGCACTCGCTGCAACCGACCATCGTCCCGCTCGATGGCCAGCGCGCCGTGGCGATGTTGCGCTATGCCGGCGAAACCCATCACCGCGTGCTGGCCAGCCGTACCGAAGACGCCGGCCAGACCTGGAGCGAACCGTACCCGCTGGAACCGGCCAACCCCAATTCGTCGCTGGCCGCAGTCGGCACTGACGACGACGGTCTGCTGGTAGCCCTGAACGACCTGCAGGATGGCCGCTTCAAGCTCAGCCTGTACGGCACTGATGCCGACCTCAACGAGTGGCGCAGTGTGGTGGAGCTGGACCAGTCGCCGGATCCGCTTGGCCAGCCGTTCTCGCCCGAGGCCTATAAAGCGATCATTGGTGAGGGCTTTCGCGCCTCCAGCGGTGCGCGCCGGCTGCCGCTCGAACAGCGCTTCCTGAGTAACCTCGACTACCGCGTATGCAAACCGCGTGGCTGCGATTTCGAGTACGAGTACCCGTACTTCAGCCGCAGTGCAGATGGCATGTACCACCTGGTCTACTCGTGGAACAACACCTTCATCAAACATGTCAGCTTCAACCAAGCCTGGCTGGCGGGGCGCCTGTGATGGTTTCGGTATGGCAGGCCCACTTGAGTTTCGTCCTGATCGGCTTTGTCGCGTTCAGCGCGCTGCGTTTTACCGCGCCGTGGCGGCCCTGGCTGCTGCCGCTGTTGGTGGTGGCCAGCTTCATTCCGCTCAGCCAACTGTCGCTGGCAAGCTATGTGCGCAGCTTTACCGATGATCTGGCGTTCAGCACGCTGGTCCTGCTGGCCTGGGTGAGCCTGACCCGCCTGGGTCTGCTGCAACCACTCGAGCGCACGCAGCGGATGCAGTTGCTGCTGGCGTTCACGCTGCTGAGCCTGCTGCTGTACCCGGCCACGCTGGGGCTGACCTATTTTGATCCGTACCGCTGGGGTTTCAATCCGCGGCCAATGATTGTGCTGGTGGCAGGGCTGGCGTTGCTGATGCTGTGGCTGCGCAACACGCTGGCCGTCGCGATGCTGGCACTGGGCACCCTGGCGTTCGCCCTGCGCTTGAAACCTTCGGAAAACTACTGGGATTACCTGCTCGACCCGTTGCTGACGGGGTACTGCCTGATCGCCGCAACCGCGCTGCTGATCGGCAGTGCATGGCGGCCCTTGATGAAATGGCATAGAGGTCAATGATGGGAGTGTTGCAGTCTCGCCGCCTGCGCTACGGCGTGGGCGCAATCGGTTTGGTGTTCGCGTTGCTGGTGGCCTTGCGGCTGGTGTTTCTGCTGGGTTTTTCCGGGTTTGAACTGACCACCCCGGCGCTGCTGGAGACCCTGGGCATCGGCCTGCGCTTCGACCTGCGCCTGGCGCTGCTGATCCTGCTGCCGCTGGCCGTGCTGGCGTGGCTGCCACGCTGGAACCTGACTACCCTGCCGGCCATGCGCTGGCTGGCGCGGGTTTATCTGGCCGTGGTGCTGGCCGCGGTGGGCCTGGTCTATATCATCGACTTCGGCCACTACGCCTACCTCGGCGTGCGGATCAACGCGACGGTGCTGCGCTATCTGCAGGACGCGCAAATCTCGCAGCAGATGGTCTGGGAAACCTATCCGGTGCTGTGGATAACTGCCTGTTGGCTGGCAGCAGTCGGCTTGTGGGTATGGGCCTTGGTATGCCTGGAACGGCTGACCCTGGACGCTGTGCGCAAGCCGATCAAGCGCTGGGCGCTGGCCTCGGTTTCGTTGATTGGGGTAGTTGCAGTGCTGCTGGCCCTGCTCGGGCGGGTTGCCAACCTCAACCTGGAAAACCCGGTGCCTTTGCGCTGGAGCGATGCATTCTTCTCCGGCAACAGTCAGGTTGCAGCGGTGGGTCTGAACCCGGTGCTGTTCCTCTATGACACGCTAAAGGCCGGCCAGGCTCAGTACGATGAAGCCAAAGTGCGTGAGTACTATCCGCAGATCGCCCAGTACCTGAGCGTGGATCAACCAGACGCTGGCCGTCTCGACTTCATCCGCAAGCAGCCGGTGCAGCCCTACAAGCTGGCCGGCGAGCGCCCGCCGAATGTCATCTTCGTCATGCTCGAATCACTCGGCACCAGCGCCGTCGGCGCCTACGGCAACCCGCTCAATCCAACGCCGAACCTGGACAAGCTGGCCAGCCAGAGCTGGTTCTTCAAACACTTCTATGTGCCCGTTACCGGCACTGCAAAAACGGTGTGGGCGAGCATCACTGGCGTGCCTGACGTCACCCGGCAAGAGACGGCCACGCGCAATCCGCTGATCACTCGGCAACACACCTTGATCAACGCCTTCGAGGGTTATCAGAAGTTCTACATGATCGGCGGCAATGCCGGCTGGGCCAACATCAACGCGCTGATCCGCCAGAGCATCGACGGCGTGCAGTTGTATGAAGAGAGCGACTGGCAATCGCCGCGGGTCGACGTCTGGGGGATTTCCGATCTGGATCTGTTCAAGGAAAGCGACGCGCTATTGCGTGCCGTGCCCAAGGACCAGCCGTTCTTCGCCTATCTGCAGACCTCCGGCAACCACCGGCCCTTCACCATCCCCAGGCACAACGACGGTTTCCAGGTGGTCGACGTAACCCTTGAGCAAGTCAATGCTGCCGGCTCGCGCAGTGTCGAGCAGTACAACGCCGTGCGCCTGCTCGACTACAACATTGGCCGCCTGATGGAGATCGCCAAGGCCGGTGGTTACTACGACAACAGCATCTTTGTGTTCTTCGGTGACCACAACACGCGCATCAGCCAGATCCCGCACATGGCGCCGGCGTTTGAACAGCTGGGCCTTGAAAGCAACAATGTGCCGTTGCTGATTCATGCCCCAGGTCTTGAGCCGCGGGTGATCGAACAAGCGGTGGGCCTGGTTGACCTGTTGCCGACCGTAGCCGGCATGGCCGGCGTGCCCTTCGTCAACGGCGCGCTGGGCCGCGACATCCAGCAGCCAGCGCCGGAAGGCGAGCGGGTGGTGCCGCTGGTATTGCGCGAGGGCACCTTCCCGATCATCGGCGGCGTGACCAGGGACTTCCTGCTGCAGATGCAGCACGACGGCAGCGCACCGACCCTGCACGATCTGGCCTCGGCAACGCCGCGTGATGATGTCGCCGCGCAGTATCCCGAGGAATTCCAGCGTTTACGCACGCTCACCCATGGGCTGCATGAAAGCGCGCGGTTGATGCTCCATCGCAATGTCCGCTAGCTGCGCCCAGCGCTGTACCGGCCGCTCCAGGCAGATCGGCGCTGCGCCGGGCAAGCGCTGTCAGAACTTGGCCCGCACATCGCCAGCGCGCTTCTGACTCAAAGGGACCACTTCACGGTCAATGCGGCATTGCGCGGTTCGCCATAAACGTTGAAACCGTTCCAGGTATTGCTGTTGATGCTCTGGTAGTACTTCTTGTCGAAGACGTTATTGACGTTCAAGCGCAGGTCGACGTTGTCCGAGACTTTGTAGCCGGCCATCAGGTCGAGCACCTGGTAGGCCTTCTGCTCGATGCGGTAGCCGCTGCCCTGGTTGTAGATGGTGTTCTGCGCGCTGATGGCGCCGCCGACACGCCAGCGTTCGAGCGTGCCAGGCAGTTGGTAGGTAGTGCTGGCCTTGAACAAATGGCGGGGCAGGTCGCTGGCGAACAGCCGGCCTTCGTTGTCCGGGTTGGCATCCTTGCGGTACTTGGCGGCGTTGTAGGTGTAGCCAGCCGCCATTTGCCAGCGCTCGTTCAGTGCGCCGCTGACTTCGAGTTCCAGGCCTTGGCTGCGCACTTCGCCGGAGGCCTGGTAGCAGGCGACACCGGCGGGTGTCTGGCAGACGCCTGGGGTATTGATCACCGAGGCGCGGTTTTGCTGGTCGATCCGGAAGACCGCGGCGCTGGCGTTCAAGGCGCCGTCGAAGTATTCGGCCTTGATACCGGCTTCATAGTTCTTGCCGACGATTGGTTGGATGGCCTTGTTCTGGCTATCGACCACACCTTGCGGGGTGAAGATATCGGTGTAGCTGACGTACACCGAGTAAGTATCGTCGAGGTCATAGATGAGCCCGGCGTACTTGGTCAGGTTGCGGCTGACGTCGTATTGGCTGGAGGTCGGCTGGACTCCGGCAATATTGCTCGAGTTGTCGATCTGGTAGTCGTACCAGTCCAGGCGTGCACCCAGAATCAGGTGCAGCGGTTCGGCCAGGCTGAAGCGGCCAGTGAGGTACGCGCCGGTTTGTTCGGTTTCGCTTTGTTGCTGCCAGGCGCCCATGTTGAACGCTGGAATCGCGGTTACGTGGGGGTTCCAGTTGTAGATGTTGATATCGGCAGCCGACAAGACTGTGGTGCCGTTGCCGTGGAAGGTTTCCTTGCGGCGGCTGGCGCCGATCACCAGTTCATGTTCGCGCTCGAACAAGCTGAACGGGCCGCTGGCAAATACGTCATAGCTGCTCTGCTCATTGCTGTATTTGAACTTGCCGGTCATCTGGTTGAAGCTGCCGTCGACTGCACCGGCGCTGACGTAGGACGCCAGCAGATCAAGCTTGGACCACATCCTGGTCGCTGCCAGGCGCAGCTTCCAGCCATTGTCGAAGCGCTGTTCGATCTCACTGAAGAGGCTGTTGTTGTCCTGATCCCAGCGGCCCCAGTCATTGCCCAGATAGGTCGAGCGCGACAGCTTGAGGTCGCCGCCATCGCTGGCGGTGGGCACGCCGCCCCAGGCGGTGTTGTTGTTCAGGTTCTGATTCGAGGCGCCTACGGTCAGGGTAGTGCTGTCGCTCAGGTCTGCCTCGGCGATGCCGTAGAACAGTGCGTGCTCTTTGTTGACCACGTCCTGGAAGCTGTCCTTGACCTGATAGCTGGTGACCGCCCGGCCGCGCAGGCTGGCGCTGTCGTTGAGGGCGCTGGAGGCATCCAGCTCGCCGCGATAGTTGTCCCAGCTGCCGGCAGTGGCAGTCACGCTGACCTGAGCGTCCTTGGTCGGGCGCTTGCGCACCAGGTTGATTGCCGCAGAGGGACTGCCGGAACCACTCATCAAGCCGGTGGCGCCGCGTACCACTTCGACCCGATCGAGCATGGCGGTGTCGGCGGCGGCGATGGTGTCCCGGGCGGTGTAGCTGGACACGGTGGTCGGCAGGCCGTCGTACATGATGTTGTCGACCTGAAAACCACGGGCGTAGTAGGTCGGGCGCTCGGGGCCGTCCTTTTCCACGGTGACCCCGGGGACGTCCTTGATCACGTCGTGCAGGTCCTGCATGCCACGGTCATCCATGCGCTGGCGGGTAACTACCGAGACCGACTGTGGCGTCTGGCGCATGCTCAAGGCCAGCTTGGTGGCGGTCTGCATAGGGCCGGTCGTATAGGAGCCGGTATGTTCGCTGGTGGCGCCAAGAGTCGCGCCGGTGATGGTGGTGGCACCAAGTTCCAGCGCTGCATCGCTTGGCGCGCTGACCAGGGTGTAGCGTTGCGGCCCTTCCTGGCGTGCCTGTAATCCACTGTTGGCTAGCAGCCGGGCAATACCCTCGGCAAACGTGTGACGACCGTTCAGACCGGGGCTGAACAAGCCTTCGGTTTGAGTCGACGCGAACGATAACGTCACCCCGTTGCTGGCGGCAAAGTGGCTGAGCGCGGTATCCAGAGGCCCGGCTGCAATTGCATATTCACGTTGTTCCGCAGCTTGTTGCGACCAGGCCGGAGTGGCTACCGCGCCAGCACAAAGCGCACCGCCGAGGCTGATGCGCAGCAGTGTGGAGTTGAGGCGAAAGCGCAAAGCTGCGAGAGGGGTGGGGGGGCTCATGCGTGACTTCCTATGCCGTTGCAGTAATGGCGGCTGAATGACCGCTCTACTGATGAGCCGAACGAAACTCGCAATCGGCAAGCTGCAACGGGTGAAATCTGTTTACGCTTCTATCCGTACCCAGTACCGCGAAAGCTGGCGCACCTTCACCGGCAACGAAACCTGCAGGTTGGCCAGTACTCCATCGATATCATCCAGGCGAAACGCGCCGGATATTCTCAAGTCCGCGACCTGCTCGGCGCAGCCCAGATAGCCCGCACGGTAGCGCGACAGCTCGCCAATGAAGTCCGCCAGGCGCCAGTCAATCGCCACCAGCACGCCTTGGGTCCAGGCGCTGTTGCCGGCAGAGCCAAGGCGTAGATTGCCCATGTGGGCCGCGCCAAAGGTTAGCGCCTGGCCGTGCTCGACCCGTTGCACCTGACGGGGCGCGTCGCGGCTGCTGACCTCGACTGCATGCTGCTCCACCTCAACCGTGCTGAAACCTGACAGCACGCGGACATCAAAGCGGGTTCCTAGCGCAAGAACCCTTCCGTGAGGTGTCTGCACTGCAAGCGGTCGCGCGGGCGCCTGCTCGGACGCAGTCGTCACAAAGATTTCGCCCTGACGTAGAACGATCAATCGCTGCTGTGCGCTGTAGGCAATATCAACCTGAGTGTCGGTGTTCAAATCCAGGCGGCTGCCATCAGGCAACTTCACGTGCCGGCGCTGGCCAGTACCAGTGGCGAAGTCGGCGCTGTAGGGCGAGCTGCGATAACCGGCGAAAGTTGCGGCGCCAGTGGCCAGCAGGAGCAGCAGCTTGAGACCTTGGCGGCGCTGCACGCCCATCTGCGACAACACCGGCAAGGCCAGCTCACCAGGCACGCCGCGCAATTGTTGCTGGAGCTTTTCTATCCGCGCCCAGGCATTGACGTGTGCAGGGTCAGCATCGAGCCAGCGTTGCCAGGCCTGATGCTGGTCTGGCGTGACCTCGTTGTCATTGAGCGCGAGATACCACGCTACTGCCGCCTGCAGATGATTTTTGTCGGGCACAGAGGCGGGTGCGCTGGTCATGCGTCCATCAACACAATGCACTGCATCAATGCCTTGCTCAGGTGGTTCTTGACCGTTGTCACCGAGAGGCCAAGACGCTTGCCCACCTCGACATAGCTCAGGCCTTCGAGTTGCACCATGAGGAAGATCTGCCGGGTGCGCTGGCCCAGGCCATCGAGCAGGGTGTCGATGGCCAACAGCGATTCGATGATCAGATGGTAGGTTTCCGGCGAAACCTCAAGCGGCTCCGGTCGCGCCGCCAATACCTCCAGGTACGCCCGCTCAAGGGTTTGCCGACGGGCTTTGTCGATCAGCAGGCCTCGAGCGATAGTTACCAGGTAATGACGGGGTTCGCGCAGAGCAGGCATTTGCCGCAAAGTCAGCATACGCATGAAGGTATCCTGAGCCAGGTCGGCTGCATCGGCGCTGTTGCAAGTGCGCGTGCGCAGCCAGGCTTTGAGCCAGCCATGGTGCTCGCCATAAAGGTGGCCGATATTCAGTGAGTTTGAAGCCTTGAGCCCTGCGTCCATGACTGATCGCTACGGATGATAATATATCTCATTATTATCCAGGCGAGGGTGCATGACAATCTGCTATTGGCACTGGAGCGGTGGTGAGCCCACATCAGCATTTGCAGCCCTGTGCTCAGCTAGGCATATACCGAGCGCCAGCAGCAGGGCAATAGTTGCGAACCCAGCCGCCAGCCAAAGATTCCCTGTAAGGCCTACCTTGTCCAAAACCAGGCCACCGGCCCATGCCCCCAATGCGATGGCAACATTGAAAACCCCTACATAAAGCGCCGTAGCGACTTCCACGGCACCTGGTGCGGCCTTCATCATCCACGTCATCAGGCCTACCGACACACCGCCATAGGCCAGCCCCCAGACCAGCAACAGCATGCCGCCGCCGAGGTTGGAATTGCCGATGAGCAGGAACAGCACCGGCGTCAGCAACAGCCCGGTCGAGATCGCCAGCAACGTGCGTGCTGTGCGCCGCGCGGCGATGACGCCGGCAAGGAAGTTGCCGACGATGCCGGCGAAGCCATAGGCGAACAGCAGTGCGCTGACCCATTGGCTATCGAAGCCTGACACCGACATCAGCAATGGCCGCACGTAGGTGAACAGCATGAAGTGCCCGGCGACCAGTGCCAGCGTCAGCAGCAACCCCACTTGCAGTTTGCGGCTACCCAGCTGCTGGGCAAACTGGCGCATGGTCACCGAACTGGTTACCGGTAGCCCGGGGATCACCGCAAGGTGCAGCGCCAGCACCAATGCGCTGAACAGGGCCATGCCGGCAAAGGCCCAGCGCCACCCGGCATAGTCGCCGATCAACGCACCCAGCGGCACGCCCAGCACCGAAGCAGCGGCCACCCCGCCGAAGATGATCGAGGTCGCCAGGCCAACCGAGTGCGCCGCCACCAGCCGCCCCGCCAGCCCCCCGGCGATCGCCCAGATCCCCCCCATGCAAAAGCCGACCAGTACACGCGCGGCCAGCATCCAGGCCATGCTCGGGGCCAACGCCGAGGCGATGTTGACGATCACCAACAGCCCCAGCAAGCCGCAGAGGATCCTGCGCCGATCAATGCCGCCGGATGCGATGACCACCAGCGGGGCAAAAAACGCTGCCAGTAGTGCAGGCAGTGAGATCATCAGCCCTGCCGTGCCGGTGGAAGTATTCAGCGATTCGGCAATCGGTGGCAGCAGCCCGACCGGGAGCATTTCAGTGGTGACCACGGAAAATGTCGCAAGGCCGACTGCGCTGACGGCCAGCCAGGGGTGCTGCGCGGAGGTTGCTGTGAGTTTGGGTGAAGACGTGCTCATGGTTCAGGTCCTTTGAATTTTCAAGCAAGCCTTGTCGTCTGGCAGTGTTACCTGGAGCAGAACATACGCGGCGTATGAAAGGGACCCTATATTGATACGTGGTGAATGTAAATAATCATACGCACTGAATGTAAGTGCGTTGACTTCTCGCGGCATCGGCACTGAGAGGGCAGGCGGGGAAATTTGCCCAGAGGAATACGCAGAGGAGTTGCAGGGCGATTCAAGGACAGAACGCCAGAAACAAGAAAGCCCGCACTAGGCGGGCTTCTTGTTAGATCTACAGACCTCGTGAGAAATCTGTAGATCTGAAGGGTGGTGGCTACACAGGGACTTGAACCCCGGACCCCAGCATTATGAATGCTATGCTCTAACCAACTGAGCTATGTAGCCAACTGGCGCGCATTATTCGCTTCAGACGCCCCTCTGTCAACACCCGGATCAAAAAAAATTTACACGGTTTCAACCGCTTAGCCGGCACGTGCGGTTTCAGCGGGCGATCAGCCACTGGCCGAACAGGCTATACAGCTGCAATTGCTGCTCGGCGGCGAGCTGATCGAGGCTGGCCTGGGCGCGGTCGAGGTTGAAATCACCGCTGACCCGGCGATAAGCGGTTTGCTCATCCATCAGCCAGACGCGCTGGCCTTGATAGCCGGCCAGGCGCTCGAGCACGCTGGCCAGGGACTGATCCTTGGCCTGCAAGTGCCCGCTGCGCCAGGCCTCGACGCGCTGCACGTCGATTTTTTGCACAGGGTCGATGCGCTGTTCGGTGAAGGTTACCCGTTCGCCGGCCGAGAGCAGGCGTTGATCGCCGCCTTGAATGATCATGGCTTTGCCGTTGAGCACGACCAGTTCGTCATGTTGGCTGCTGCGGGCGATCATCAGGCGAGTGCCATAGACCTGAATGCGCGCCTGGCCGACTTGCACTTCCAGGGCGCGGCCATCGAGCACCACTTCGAGCGAAACCTGACCTTGCACCAGTTGCAACTGGCGGGTGCGCCCGCGCAGGTCGGCGTTCATCGCGCTGGCGCTGTCCAGGTGCATCGTTGAACCGTCGGCCAGGCGCACACTGCGGCGCTCGCCGCTGGCGGTGTGCAGTTCACTGGCCAGGCGCTGCATCAACGGCCAATACAGATAGGCAAGGGCGGCGAGGATCAACAGAAACAGCGCGGCGAGGGTTTTGCCGAGATAGCTGCGGCGGGTTTTCAACTGACGCGGGCGCGGCCTCGCTGGAGGCGGAGTGAGCTGCTGCCAGTAGGCTTCCAGTTCAGCGTAGGCGCGGGCGTTGGCTGGGTCCTGCTGCTGCCACGTGGCGAACGCCTGCCGCTGCTGCTCATCGCAACCTGGCTGACGGAGCATGGAAAACCACTCCAGTGCCTCGCGATCGGCGTCGGGCGTGGGCTGCTGGGCGGGCATTGGGTTCATTAATCGGTCTGCTCGCAGGTGAGGCGGAAGCGGCGAAAGGGAGTGGGGCAATGTGCCATGGATGCTAATTATATTGAGAACCATTTACAAGTACGTGTCGGACCGATGGTAAAAAAGCTAGCTATGTATCGATTTGTTTCCCGATAATCGGATCCCAAACCCGCGGACGGATGTCGAGCCCATGGCCATCAGCAGTTCTCAAACCACCTCCAGCGCAACTACGGCTTCAGGTGCCAACCCTCTGGTGATGCGCATCATCGGCTTCTGTGCGCTGGCGCATCTGATCAACGACCTGATCCAGGCCGTGCTGCCGGCGATCTACCCAATGCTCAAGGCCAATTACAACTTGAGCTTCGCCCAGATCGGCCTGATCACTCTGACGTTCCAGATCACTGCGTCGCTGTTGCAGCCGTGGGTGGGCTTTTTCACCGACAAGCGGCCGACGCCGAATCTGCTACCGCTGGGCACCCTGTGCACCTTGGTCGGGATCGTAATGCTGGCATTTGTTGGCAGCTTCCCGATGATTCTGGTGGCTTCGGCGCTGGTCGGCATCGGTTCGTCAGCATTCCACCCCGAGACATCGCGGATTGCCCGGCTGGCTTCGGGTGGGCGCTTTGGCCTGGCCCAGTCGACCTTCCAGGTCGGCGGTAATGCCGGCTCGGCGCTGGGCCCGCTGCTGGCAGCAGCGATCGTCATTCCGTTCGGCCAGACCCATGTCGCCTGGTTCGGCCTGGCTGGCTTGTTCTTCTTCGGCGTAACCCTGCTGCTGCGCCGCTGGTACAAGGAGCACCTCAACCAGGCCAAGGCGCGCAAGGCGGTAGAAGCGACTCATGGCCTGTCGCGCCAGCGCGTGATTGGCGCATTGGTGGTGTTGGGCTTGCTGGTGTTTTCCAAGTACTTTTACATGGCCAGCTTCACCAGCTATTTCACCTTCTACCTGATCGAAAAGTTCGACGTTTCGGTGGCCAGCTCGCAGTTGCACCTGTTCCTGTTCCTTGGCGCGGTGGCGGCGGGGACGTTCTTTGGTGGGCCGATTGGCGACCGCTTCGGGCGCAAGGCGGTGATCTGGTTCTCGATTCTCGGAGTAGCGCCGTTCACTCTGGCGCTGCCGTACGCCGATCAGTTCTGGACCACCATCCTCAGTGTGGTGATCGGCTTTATCCTCGCCTCGGCATTCTCGGCCATCGTCGTTTACGCCCAGGAGCTGGTGCCGGGCAATGTTGGCATGATCGCCGGGATCTTCTTCGGCCTGATGTTCGGCTTTGGCGGCATCGGCGCGGCGCTGCTGGGCTATGTGGCCGACCTGCGCGGGATCGAATACGTGTATGCGCTTTGTTCGTATCTGCCGCTGTTTGGCCTGCTGGCAATATTGCTGCCGTCTACCGGCAAACGCTGACAAGTGCAATGGGGTCGCAATGCGGCCTCACTGCAAGTTAATAAGAGTCATTATCAATCTTATTCCTATAACGCTCACTTTCACTTAGAATCCGCCCCGCTGGCCGCAACGAGCTGTGGGCCTGCGCAAAACAACAATATCTGGCGTAGTGGAGCGGGTCGTGAATTTCAAGAAGAATACGCTTGCCCTGGCTGTGGGCGCTGCCGCGTGCCTGGCCAATAGCGGCTGGGCCGCTGAAACATCGAACGCTGGATCACCAAACGTGGTCGAGATGGCGCCAATCACGGTGACCGGCGAGAAGATCGACCGCACCCTCGAGCAGACCCAGTCCAGCGTTGTGGTCGTCACCGAGCAGCAACTGCGCGACAAGGCCGATCACAGCCTGGTTGATGTGTTTGCGCGAACGCCTGGGGTATACAGCCAGGCCGGCAACGAGAACTGGGGCATCCGTGGTGTGCCGGTGTCCGGTTTCGATGACCAGGGGCCGTCGACCATGAACGGTGCCGTGTCGGTCTATATCGATGGCGCTGTGCAGCCCAACCGGGCGCTGACCTTGAGCCCGAACCCGCTGTGGGATACCGAGCAGGTCGAGGTGTTTCTTGGCCCGCAGTCCACCACTCAAGGGCGCAACTCGCTGGCCGGTGCAGTGGTGATCAAGACCAAGGATCCGACCTTCGACCCAAGCTTCTCTGCCCAGACCAACGTTGGCAACTACGGTGAAAAAGGCCTGGCCGTTGCTGGTGGTGGCGCCATTGTCGAGGGCAAGGTCGCCGGGCGTATCGCTGTGGACCGCCAGGACGGCGACGGCTATATCGACAATATCGCGCTGGGCAAGGATGCCAACCCGCATCGCACCAGCAATGCCCGCGGCAAGTTGCTGATCCTGCCCAATGACGATCTCGATGTACTGCTGACTTATGCCCACAGCGAGCACCGTCAGGGCGACAACTCGGTCATGCGCGAGAACGACAAAGTCCGCTACTACAAGGTGTCGTCCAATACCCAGGCCTTTGACAACCTCAAGCAGGACACCGTCAGCGCCAAGGTCGACTATCGCCTGAGCGACGCCTGGTCGCTGACCAGCATGACCGTCAACACCCGCTCCGATTACAGCAACCGCCTGGACTTCGACCAGACCGCCGAGAGCAACGACGTCATCCTCCGTGCACACGATGGCAATTTGTTCAGCCAGGAACTGCGGCTGAACTACAGCTCGGATGACGTGAAGAGTTTCATCGGCGCCTATTACGGCCACAGCACCAACAAATTCCATGACCGCCTGTTGTTCGATGACACCTTGTTCGCCACCGTCAAAGGCGACACGACAATCGATAACAAGGCTATATTCGGTGAGGTCAACTGGACCTTCGCGCCGCGCTGGACGTTGATCACCGGCCTGCGTTACGACCACGAAACCAATGACACCGACGTCAAGCAGGATGACCTGTCCAGTCCGGGGCAAGTCAGCGAATCGTTCAACGCCCTGTTGCCCAAGCTGGGTCTGAACTATGAACTGGCGGCCAATCAGTTCCTCGGCTTCATGGTGCAGAAAGGCTATCGCGGCGGCGGCGTCAACGTGCGCTCCGGCAGTGGTCACGAGTCGTATGACCCGGAGTACACCACCAACTATGAGCTGTCCTATCGCGGGACATTTATGGAAGGCAGCCTGCGCACTCGCGCCAACCTCTATTACACGGACTGGAAAGACCAGCAGGTCAGCGTACGGCAGGACAACAGCAACGTAATCAATGTGTATAACGCCGGTCGCAGCACCATCAAAGGCCTGGAAGTGTTTGTCGAAAAAGACCTCAGCGAGCAACTGACGCTGACCTTGGGTGGCTCGGTCACCGATGGCAAGTACAAGGACTTCGTTGCCGGCAACGGCCAGGACCGCAGTGGCGAGGCGTTCCTCTATGCGCCCAAGTACAAGATGTCGCTGGGCGCGCTGTATCGGGTCAATGAACGCCTTACCTTCAACACCGACCTGACTTACCAAAGCACGGCGCCGTCGCAATACGACTTCAATACCGCGGGCCAGGTTATCGGTGAGCGCAGAAGCGACAACTACGTGCTGGCCAACTTCAGCAGCGAGTACAAGGTCACCAAGAACATCGCGGTGTCCGGCTTTGTCAAAAACGCCTTCGACAAGGAGTACGTGACCAACAACCGTGGCGGCGACATCATCGATGCCGGTGCGCCACGTACCTTTGGCCTGGCGCTGCGTTACGACATGTAAGCCTGGAGGCGGTGAAGCGCACGGTTCGTTTCACCGCCCTTGCATGCCCCGGATTGACGCGCTCGCTAGCCTTGGCCTAGAGTTCTGCTTCCTCTTTACCTGCGTAGTCGATGCAATGCGCCGTAGTCAGCGTCTCCTCCAAGCCCTTCAGCCTGCAGCCCAGGCCTGTCGGCGTGCCTGGCCGAGCGACACGGTGCTCAAGCGGCGGCGCAGCGTGCTGTTTGCCTTCACCTTCTCGCCACACCTTGCCCTGAACTGATTCGCGCCGCTGCGACCAGCGCCCTTTGCGCCTGGCCATGGGCGCCTGTGTGCAGTCATTTTTCAGGGTTATCAGCCGACGCGGCCGCAGGTGCCGCCGTGCCGGCATGCAAGGAGTGGGTAATGAACATGCGTTTGCTGGCGGGCCTTCTGTTCGCCGTATCGGTCGTGGGTTTCAGCCTCGGGGCGAGCCTGCCGCTGGTGTCGTTGCGGCTGCAGGACAGCGGTGCCAATACCCTGCAGATCGGCATCATGGCGGCGATACCGGCGGCGGGGATGATGCTCTCGGCGTTTCTGGTCGATGCCTGCTGCCGCTACCTGACCCGACGCACCATCTATTTGCTGTGCTTCAGCCTGTGCGCGCTGTCCATCGGCCTGTTGGAGTGGGCGTTCTCATCGATCTGGCTGCTGGCCTTGTTGCGACTGGGGCTTGGCCTGGGCATGGGGATCGCCATCATTCTGGGTGAATCGTGGGTCAACGAGCTTTGCCCGGAGCACAACCGCGGCAAGATCATGGCGCTGTACGCCACCAGTTTTACCGGCTTTCAGGTGCTTGGCCCGGCGATGCTGGCGCTGGTCGGCGCGCATAGCCCGTGGATCACCGGGGTGGTCACGGCCTGTTATGGCCTGGCCCTGCTGTGCATCGTGCTGACCGTACCCAACGACCACGTCGAACACGCTGAAGAAGACGACAAGAGCTTTACCCTGGCTGGTTTCTTCCGGGTCGCGCCGGCGCTGTGTGTGGCGGTGCTGTTCTTCTCGTTCTTCGATGCGGTGGTGCTGTCGTTGCTGCCGGTGTATGCCACCACTCATGGCTTTGCCGTGGCCGTAGCGGCGCTGATGGTGACCGTGGTGTTTGCCGGGGACATGCTGTTCCAGCTGCCGCTGGGCTGGTTGGCGGATCGGGTCGAGCGCACCGGCCTGCATTTGCTGTGCGGGGTGGTAGCAATGCTGATCGGTATTGGCTTGCCGTGGTTGCTGCAGATGAGCTGGCTGTTATGGCCGATGCTGGTGCTGCTGGGCGCAGTGGCTGGCGGCATCTACACCTTGGCGCTGGTGCTGATCGGCCAGCGCTTCAGGGGCCGCGACCTGGTCACGGCCAATGCCAGCGTCGGCCTGCTGTGGGGCGTCGGCAGCCTGATCGGGCCGCTGCTCAGCGGCGCCGCGATGGGCGCCGCACCGCATGGCCTGCCGATGGCGCTGGCACTGATGGCAGGGCTGTTCGTGTGCTTTGCCCGGCAGTCGTACCGCCGCGCCGGCAAGCTCAAGGCAGCCGCCGAGTAAGCCCTCGGCGAAGGCTCAGAAGCTGCCGCGCAGGGTCACCGAGACGTTGCGCGGATCACCCCAGTAATAGCCGGTTGGCGTCGGCGCGACCTGGCGGTAGTACTTCTTGTCGAAGATGTTGTTGGCGTTGAGCTGCAGCGAGTACTGCTGGTTGAAGCGGTAGTTGACCATGCCGTTGTACACCGCATAGCCCGCCTGTGACGCTTCGGCAGTGCCATTGCGGTTGTAGATATCGCTCTGCGCCTGCACCCCGCCGCCAATGGTCCACGCCTCCAGCTCGCCCGGCAGGCGGTAGCTGGTGAACAGGCGCAACATGCGCTTGGGGTCGGTGGTACGGATCGGGTTGCCGGTGCTGTTGCTGGTGTCCTTCAGGTACTCGGTGGTGTTGTAGGTGTAGCCACCGCCAACGTTCCAGCCCGGCAGCACTTCACCGGAAATCTCCAGCTCGAAGCCCTGGCTGCGGTTCTTGCCGGCAGCGACCTTGCAGTAGCCGCTGGTGTAGTTGGGCAGGCACGGGTTAGGGCCGCTGATGTCATCCAGGGCGTTGCCGACCTGATAGATGCGGAAGAACGCCAGCGAGGTATTCAACCGCCCTTCGTAGAACTCACCCTTGATCCCGGTCTCGTAGGCTTCACCAGTAGTCGGCTCGAGCACCGCGCCGCTGACCCCGGTGGCGGTCTGCGGGTTGAAGATCTCGGTGTAGCTGGCGTAGGTACTGAAGTTGTCGTTGATGTCATAGATCAGCGCGGCATACGGCACGATCTTGTTGTCGACGGCGAACTTGCCGTTGGATTTGACGTTGTTTTCCTGCTCGTAGTCGTACCAGTTGTTGCGCGCACCGATGATCGCCGTCAGCGGCTCGGCCAGCGAAATGCGCCAGGTGGCATAGGCCGCCTGCTGGGTGGTACGGGTGCGCACCGGGTGCGCGAAGATGGTGATATCCGGCTCCGGCAGGCTGGTCTTCGGGTCCCAGTCGCGCAGATCGAACTGCCCCGAGGCGACGTTGTTGGTGGCCGAAGCGTAGGAGTCGTTGCGGATGCGTTCGACGCCGAGCATCAATTCGTGGGTGCGACCGAGCAGCTCGAACGGGCCGTTGAGGGTGGCGCTGAGGTTGTTCTGGATGCTCTCGCCGCCATCCCCTTCGGTGACCTGGTAATTCATCAGGTAGGGATTGCTGGTGCCAGTGGGCCGGCTGAAGAAGGTCTGCTTGAAGCCGTGGTCGTCAAGCTCAAAGTGTGTACGCTGGGCCATCAGCTTGAGCTTCCAGTCGTTGTCGAAGCGGTGCTCCAGCTCGGCGAAAGTCTGCAGATTGCTGCGGTCCCAGCGGTTCCAGTCCGACCCCAGGTAGGTGCTGCGGCCAAACGGCAGCGGCTTGCCGTCGAAGTCGGCGGGCAGGTTGCCCCAGGCGCCGGTGGCGTCGAGCTTGGTCCATTCCAGGCCGGTGGTCAGCGTGGTGCTGTCGCTGAGGTCGAAGGCGAGTACGCCGTACAGCACCTCTTTGCGCTCCATGCGCGAGTTCTGGAAGTGATCCTTGTCGTCGTGCACGGCAATCATCCGCCCACGTACGTTGCCGGTTTCGGTCAGCGGGCCGGACACATCGGCCACATAGCGCTGGGCATCCCAGCTGCCCAGGGTCACGCTGCCTTCACCCTGAAACTCGGCAGTTGGGCGCTTGCGCACCAGGTTGACCGTACCGGACGGGTTGCCGGCACCGCGCAGCATGCCGGTGGCGCCGCGCAGGATCTCGGCGCGGTCGATGATCGCCGAGTCGCTCTGAATAAACGAGCCACCGCCGCTGCCTTGCACCACGGTGGCGCCGTCGTACTGAATGGCGTCGATCGCGTAGCCGCGGGAGTAGTACTGCACGCGCTCGCTGTCGGTCATGTTGACCACCACACCCGGGGTCTGCTCGAGCAGGTTGGTCAGGTTGGTGATGTTCTGGTCGTCGATCCGTTGGCGCGTGACCACGGTGACCGATTGCGGGGTGCGGCGGATGCTCTGGGCGGTTTTGCCGATGGTCACCGCGCCGGTGGTGTAGGAGCCGGAATGCTCGGTGGTCTCGCCCAGGCGGTCGCTGGAGATGCTGGTCGCGCCCAGCTCGAGCGCGCCACCGGCGTCGATTGCCGGGATCAGCAGGAAGCTGCTGGGGCTCTCCTGCTGGACCTGCACGTCACTGCCCTGCAGTACGATCGACAAGGCCTGGGCACTGTCATACCGGCCTTGCACGCCTCGGGTGGTCTTGCCTTGCAGGCTGTTGGCGTCGAACGACAGACTCAGGCCGCCTTGCCGGGCCAACTGGTCCAGTGCGCTGGCCAGCGGGCCGGCGGCGATGTCCCAGTCACGTTGCTGGTTCTGACTGACGGGGGCGGCCTGGACCAGCACGGGCAGAGCGGCGGCGCTCAGGCCGAGGCCGAGCAGGGCGGCCTGGACGGCATGCCGCAGGCGATCGGGGCGGTGGGGACGGCGGTGAATCATGCAGCGCTCCTGAAGATGATCAAGTCCACTTTTCGGGCTTTGTTCCTTCAGGCCGAGCGAGAATGAGATTCCACCTCATTTATTTTCAGTTTTTTTCAGGCCGCGCCGATGCTGACCCAGTAGCGTGTGCGGTAGTCGATCCGCACCGGCAGGGTGCGCGCCAGCAGCAACAGAATTTGTTCGGTATCGGCCAATTGGTAGGTACCGGACACCCTCAACCGAGCAACCTCATCTGCACAGCGCAACAGCCCTGGCCGGTAGCGCGACAGCTCGCTGATGAACTCGCCAAGGGGCATCTGCTGCACGCTGAGCACGCCGTCGGTCCAGGCCCAGGGATCGCCATGCAGTTGCACCGCTGACGCGGCGCCAGACATCGACAATTGCACTACCTGGCCCGCCTGCACCTGTCGCAACGGGTTGCTCTGCGAGTCAACAGTGACTGAGCCACGACGCACCGCCAGCAACAAGCCGGCGTCGTTTTCGCGCAACAACAATTGCCCGTTCTGCGTGCTCAGCTGACCCACCCGAGTACTGACGATGAAAGGCCGGTTATCGGCGCCATTGCTGTCCAGCGTCAGCTCGCCACGCAGCAGGCTCAACTGGCGCTGATCGCTGCTGTAGCGCAGGTCGATGGCGCTGGCGGTGTTGAGCTGGATTGTGCTGCCGTCGCTGCCTTGCACCTGGCGTTGCTCGCCGGTGCCGGTACTGCTGTCGGCGAGCAGTGCCTGCAGGCCGAGGGGTTCACGCGCCGCCCAGCCGAGGCTGCCGCCAACCGCCAGCACGGCCATCAGCTTGAGCTGATCGCGGCGGCTGATGCGCTGCCGACGGCTGCCATCGAGGGTACGCCGGCTCAAGTCGCTGGGCAGGCCGGCCAGCTCTTCGCTCAGCTCGCTGACCCGTTGCCAGGCCAGGGCATTATGCGGATGGCTGGCAAGCCATTGCTGGAACTGGCGCTGGGTGCGTGCACTTGGCTCGTCGAAACGCAGCTTGACCAGCCAGTCGATGGCCTGATCGACCTGGGCCTGCGCCGGCGTGCGCTCAGAGGTCGGCATAGCGCAACCGGTAGCAGACGCCAAGTGCCTTGGCCAGGTCGCGTTCGATGGTGGCGCGGGAAACCTCCAGGCGCAGGGCGATTTGGGTAATGCTCAGGCCATCCAGCTGTGCAAGCAAAAACGCCTGGCGCACCCGCGGCTTGAGTTGCTGCAGGGCGCGATCCAGGCGTTCGAGGGTATCGAGAATGATCAGCCGGTACTCTTCGCTGGGCGCTTCGCCCTCGGGCAGGCAGGCCAGGCTGTCCTGATAGGCCCGCTCCAGCGCACGGCGGCGAAACTGATCGATCATCAGGCCACGGGCGATGCTGCTCAGATAAGCGCGGGGTTCCTTCAGCGGTGATACCTGGCGTGCCCGCAACAGGCGGACGAAGGTGTCCTGGGCCAGGTCGGCAGCGTTCTCCATGCAGCCGACTCTAGTCCGCAGCCAGCCACGCAGCCAGGCGTGGTGGGTTTGATAGAGCAGATCGACCTCGGACGGCTTGAGCGTGTCGTTCATCTGCATCGGATCAATGGCCCTGAACTAGAGTTATATGCGTTTGTTAATGGTTCTCAATTCTATGGGTGAAGTAGGGTTCAGGTAAAGGCCTGGGCTAAGATGGGCGATCAGGCTCAACACAGGTTTTTGCCAATGATTGTGTCCGACCTCAGCGCGGCGGGGCTGCAGCAGGCCAGCGCTCATCTGGCCAGCATTGATGCTGACTGGGCCCGCCATGTTGCGACGATAGGCCCTTGCCTGCATCGCGCTACGCCCGGGCGTGAGCCCTATGAGGCGTTGGTGCGGGCGATTGCCTACCAGCAGTTGCACGCGCGCGCGGCCGAGGCGATCTTGCAGCGGATGCTCGCGTTATACCCGGAGGCGGCGTTTCCCAGCCCTCAGCAGTTGCTGGCGACCACCCCGTTGGCGCTGCGCGGGTGTGGTTTTTCGGCGAACAAGTTGGCCACTGTGCAGGGCATCGCCCAGGCCCGCCTCGACGGCGTGGTGCCAAGCCGGGCCGAGGCGCTGGGTATGGCCGATGACGAATTGATCGAGCGGCTGGTGACGTTGCGTGGGGTCGGCCGCTGGACGGTAGAGATGCTGCTGATCTACTGCCTGGAGCGCTCGGATATCCTTCCGGTCGATGATTTTGGTGTGCGCGAGGGTTATCGGCGCATCAAGGGTCTGGACAAGGCGCCGACGCCTGCGCAGATGCGCGCGTTGGCACTACCCTTGAGCCCCTATCGGACCGCTGCGGCGTGGTATCTGTGGCGTGCGGTAGGCTGACCAGTGGAACAAGCGCAAGAATCGGAGTGAACGCTGGCAGAGGCTCTGCCACGCTTTGCCCATCCCAGCCAGGAGACTGCGACATGCAGCCTGTCGACACTACCAGTACCCGGCGTACCGCATTGATTGCGCGCGCCTGCCGCCTGATCGAAACCAGTGAGAGCCTGCCCAGCCTTGACCAACTGGCGGCCGAGCTCGCGGTCAGCCGGTTTCATCTGCACCGCCTGTTCAAGGCCGAGACCGGCCTTACCCCCAAGGCCTATGCCTCGGCATTTCGCGCCCAGCGCCTGCGCGAGCGCTTGCAAGGCGAGGCGGCGACCGTGACCGAAGCGCTGTTCGATGCCGGCTACAACTCCAACAGCCGCTTCTACGAAGGCGCCGGCCAACGCCTGGGCATGTTGCCCAAGCAGTACCGCGCACGTGGTGCAGGCGCGACCATCTACTTTGCCGTTGGGCAGTGCGCGCTGGGCGCGATTCTGGTGGCACAGAGTGCGCGTGGGGTCTGCGCGATATTTCTTGGCGATGACCCTGCGCAGTTGCTCAATGACCTGCAGGATCAGTTCGCCAACGCCGAACTGATCGGTGCAGACAGCCGCTTCGAGCAGTTGATCGCGCAGGTAGTGGGCTTTGTTGAACAACCCGCGCTGGGCCTTAACCTGCCGCTGGATGTGCAGGGCACGGCGTTTCAGGAGCGGGTCTGGCAGGCCTTGCGTGAAGTCCCGGCAGGCCAGCGCGTCAGCTATACCGATATCGCCGAGCGCATCGGTGCGCCAAAAGCCGTGCGGGCAGTAGCACTCGCTTGTGCAGCCAACCGCATCGCCGTGGCCATCCCCTGTCATCGGGTCGTTCGCCGTGACGGTGATCTGAGCGGCTACCGCTGGGGAGTTGAGCGTAAACGGCAGTTGCTGGAGCGAGAAACGGCACTTCCCTAAGCCGGCAAGCGGCGTAGAATTCGCCGCCAGCAGAGTCTGTCTATAGGTGATTTCGATGAGGCGTGTAAGCCTTGACCGTTTGTGTGTGGGGTTACTGGCCCTGCTTATGTGGGTGGCGACTCCGGCCTGGTCGGCGGGCGCTACGCCGGTATCGCAACTGCTGGCCGGGGAAATGCCGGCGCTGGAAGAAAACGCCAGCCTGGAGCAGTTGACCGATCGGCTCGACCAGATCCGCCAGGGCGTTACCAGCAATGCCAATGACGACCAGCTGTCACAGCTGCGTCAGGCGGCCATGCAGGTGCAGCGCCAGGCCGATGCGCTGACCACCGTGCGCACCACCGACATTACTCGCCTGGATGATCAGCTCAAGGTGCTTGGCGATGTGCTGCCCGACGAGGGCGAAAGCATCACCCGCCAGCGTCAGCAGCTCACCAGTGACAAGAAGAAGCTACTGGCCGAGCAGAAGAACGCCACCCAGCTGACTCAGTCAGCGCGTGACTTGTCGACCCAGATCGTCAACCTGCGCCGCAGCCAGTTCAACTCGCAGGTCACCAGCCGCGCCGCCAGCCCGCTGAGCCCGGCGTTCTGGTCAAGCATGATTCGCCCAACCGACGATGACGTCGCCCGCTTGCAGGCCTTGAAGACCGAGGCCAGTGATGCCCTGGCCAGCGCGCTCAGCCCTGAACACCGCTGGTTGTTCATCGCCAGCCTGGTCGCCGCGCTGCTGGTATGGACATTGGCGCGTTTGCTGGTCGAGCGTCTGCTGGCCGATGCGATGGTCCGTTGGCTGCCTGAAGGCCGCCTGCGCCGCAGCGCCCTGGCGCTGGGCGTCAGCCTGGCCACGCTGGCGACCATTGCCGGTTCGGTGTCGCTGGTGCGCTGGGGGCTGGAGACCAGCGCCGAGCTGGGCGCCGATATCGCCAGCCTGATCAACCACGTGCTGACGCTGGTGGTGTTCAGTGCCTTCATCACCGGCCTGGGCCGGGCCATGCTGATGCTGCAGCGGCCGTCCTGGCGGCTGCCGCCGATCCCCGACGAAGTGGCCAGCGCGCTGGGCTGGTTTCCCAAGGTGCTGGCCGTAGCGCTGATGGTGCTGTTGACCCAGGAGCGGATCAACAGTGTGATTGGCACCAGCCTGGCGTTGACCGTTGCCACCAATGGCCTGACCGCTTTGGTGGTGTCGCTGGTGTTCTTCGCCGCCCTGGTGCGCTACCGCCGCACCCGACGCAAGCACCAGATCGAGCGACCAAGCGGCCTCGCCGGGCTGATCCCGTTCGTGATCGTGGTCTGGGTGTTGCTGATCCTGCTGGCATTGCTGGCGGGCTACCTGACCCTGGCGTACTTCCTCGCGGCGAAAATGCTCTGGATCAGCGTGGTCGTCACCTGCGCCTACCTGCTGGTGACGGTATTCGGCGACCTCTGCGAAACCCTGCTCTCGCCACGCCAGCCTGGTGGTCTGGCGTTGGCTTCGACGCTCGGCTTGAAGCCGCGTCATCAGGCCCAGGCCAGCACTGTTCTGGCTGGCATCGGACGCACCCTGTTGCTGTTCCTCGCCGCGCTGCTGGCGCTGATGCCGTCCGGCACCAGCCCTAGCGAGCTGCTGATGAGCTTGGCCGATTGGGACGGCAGCGGCGGCAAGGTGCTCGGCAATCTGAACATCGTGCCGCAGGATATTTTCATCGCTGTGGCGATGTTCCTCGGTGGGCTGTTTGCCATTCGTGTGGTCAAGCGCTGGCTGAGCGAGCGTCTGCTGCCCGAGACCGATATGGACGCCGGCATGCGTGCCTCGCTGGTGACCCTGGTCGGCTATCTGGGCTTCCTGTTCCTGGCGATGCTGGTGATGACGACCCTGCGCATCAACCTGACCAGCCTGACCTGGGTGGTCAGTGCGTTGTCGGTGGGTATCGGTTTCGGCCTGCAGCAGATCGTGCAGAACTTCATCTCTGGCCTGATCCTGCTCACCGAGCGCCCGGTCAAGGTCGGCGACTGGGTCAGCCTGGCTGGCGTCGAAGGCGATATCCGCCGGATCAACGTGCGCGCCACCGAGATCCAGATGTCCGACCGTTCGACGGTGATCGTGCCGAATTCGCAGTTCATCTCGCAGAACGTGCGCAACGTGACCATGGGCAATGCGCTGGGTGTGGTGGGTATCACCCTGACCCTGCCGCTGGAAACCGACCCTGATCAGGTGCGCGACCTGCTGATGGCGGCGTACCACGAGCACGAGGCGATTCTGGATGCGCCGGCGCCCTCGGTGACCTTCAAGGACCTTACCGCCAGTGGCATGACGCTGAGCGTCAGCGGCTATGTGGCCAGCCCGCGGCAGGTCTCCGGCACCCGCAGCGACCTGCTGTTCACCGTGCTCGGCCGCTTGCGCGATGCCGACATTGCGCTGTCTTCGCCGCAGAGCATGGTGCTGGTGCAGGAAGCGCCCAAGCCCGCCGACGAACCCGCCTGATCGCGCTAGCAGCGCGCCCCTTGCTGCCAAGGGGCGCGTCGGCTAGCCCAGGCAGCGGGTCACATGCTTGACTGCCTGATAGGCCGACAACCCCCATGGCCCCAGCTCGCGGCCAATGCCGCTGGCCTTGGTACCGCCCCAGGACGTTTCGACGAACACCGCTTGCACCGAGTTGATCCAGACATGGCCGACTTCAAGGCTGTCGGCGACCCGTTCGGCGCGCTGCAGGTCGCTGGAGCATACCGTGGCTACGAGGCCGAAGCGGCTGTCATTGGCTAGCTCGATTGCCTGCTGTTCGGTGCTGAAACGCCGCGCGCAGAGTACCGGGCCGAAGATCTCTTCCTGCCACAGGCGGCTGCTCGCGGGCACATCGACATACAGCGTCGGGCTGACAAACCAGCCGTCGCGGTCCAGCGCCTTGCCGCCGGCCAGGCAGCGCAGGCCTTCATCGCGCGCGCTGGCAAAGTAACCTGCCACTTTTAGCCACTGCGCCTGGCTGGTCAGCGGGCCCATGTCGACTTCTTCGCGTGACGGATTCCCCACCCGCAGTTGAGTCAAAGCACGCTGCAAGTTGCTGAGCAGCGCGTCGGCGATGCCTTCCTGCACCAGCAAACGCGAGGTCGCCGAGCACATCTGGCCGGCGTTCCAGGTGATGCCGGCGATGATCCAGTCAACTGCCTGCTGCACGTCGCAATCGTCGAACACAATGATTGCCGACTTGCCGCCCAGCTCCAGGGTCAGCGGCCGGCAGTGCGCCGCTGAGGCACGCATGACCTGGCTGCCAACGCCATTGCTGCCGGTGAATGACAGCTTGTCCAGGCCGGGGTGGCCGCTCAGTGCGGCACCAGTCTCGGCCTTGCCATTGACGATGTTCAGCACGCCTGCGGGCAGGCCGATCTGACTGGCGATTTCGCCGTAGGCCAGCTCCACCAGTGGCGTGACTTCGGAGGGCTTGAGCACCACCGTGCAGCCTGCCGCCAGGGCCGGGGCGAGCTTCCAGGCGCTGGTCACCAGCGGGAAGTTCCACGGCACGATCAAGCCAACCACACCGATCGGTTCCAGCCGCGTACGCGAGGTGAAGCCTGGCACTGCCAAGGGTACTTCGCGGTTGCTCGCCGGCGATTGCTCGGCCAGCGCTGCGTAATAGGTGAAAGTCGCAACGGCGTCATCGAGGTCGACTTCAGCCTCGTGGCGGGGCTTGCCGTTGTTGCGCATCTGCAGGGCGACCAACGCTTCACGACGCGCCGTCAGCTGCTCGGCGAAGCCGTGCAATAGCCGGGCGCGTTCACTTGCCGGGGTGGTTTTCCAGGCAGGCAGCGCCTGTCGCGCGGCGGTAACCGCCAGGTCAACCTGGGCCGTGCTGGCGGCCATCAGCTCGGCGAACGGCACGCCCAGCGCGGGGTCGTGGACGGTGAAGCAGTCAGTGCCTTGGCCTTCGACCCAGCAGCCATCGATATAGTGAGAGATGTTCATGGGGGGGATTCCAGTCAGGCTAGTTTGGCGGCAGAGGTTACTGGTTGGGGCGTAGTGCTTTTGCAGCGCACCCAGCGCGGACCATTCGGCCCGTACACGCCAGCAGGTTCAGGGAACAGCCTGAGCAAGCCCAGGTAGAGCAGGGCGGCCACGCCCAGGGTTACCGGCAGGCTGACGTCGATGCCGCCGGCCAGTTCACCCAGCGGGCCGACAAATTGCCCCGGCAGATTGACGAAGCACAGGCCCAGCGCCGCGCTGGGCAGCCAGGCGCCCATGCCGCGCCAGTTCCAGCCATGCAGAAACCAGTAGTGGCCGCCACGCTGGCCACGGGTGAACACTTGCAGGTCGTCGGCATGGTAGAAGCCACGGCGGGTGATCAGGCCAAGAATCATGATCACCATCCATGGGCTGGTGCAGGTGATGATCAGCACGGCGAAGGTTGACACGCTCTGCACCAGGTTGAAGGTAAAACGGCCAAGGAAGATAAAGCCGATTGCTGCCACGCCAATCAGCAGCGTGGCCGCCGCGCGGCTGAGCAGCCGCGGGAACACGCTGGACATGTCCAGCCCGGTGCCATACAGCGCGGTGGTACCGGTCGACATGCCGCCGATTACCGCAATCAGGCACACCGGCAAGAAGAACCAGCTCGGCGAAATCGCCAGCAGGCCGCCGACATAGTTGTTGGCAGCGATGTAGTCAGGCGCCTGGCTGGCGACCAGTGTGGCCGTGCACAGGCCGAACAGAAACGGGATCAAGGTGGCGGCCTGGGCGCCAATCACGGCCAGCATGATCCGCGCTTTTGGCGTTTCGCGCGGGATGTAGCGTGACCAGTCGCCGAGAAACGCACCGAACGACACCGGGTTGCTCATGGCCAGGATCGCCGCACCGACAAATGCCGCCCAGAAGCCCGCCTGGCCGACATTGACGCTACCCGCGTAGCCCGCATCGAAGGACCCGGCGAAGGCAAAGATGCCCAGCAGAAACAGCAGGCTCGAGGCCCACACGGCGATCTTGTTGACCCACAGCATGAAGCGAAAACCGTAGATGCACACCACCAGCACCAGCACCGCGAACAGGCCATAGGCCAGACCCAGAGTCAGGTCGGTTTCCGGCAGCCCGATCAGCCTTTTGGCGCCGCCGACCAAGGCATCGCCGGAGCTCCACACCGACAGGGAAAAGAACGCGACGGCGGTCAGCAATGACAGAAATGAGCCGACAATGCGCCCGTGTACGCCAAAGTGTGCACCGGACGATACAGCGTTGTTGGTGCCATTGAGTGCTCCGAACAGGCCCATGGGCGCAAGGATCACGGCACCGATGCCAACGCCCAGCAGAATCGCCCAGACGCCGGCCTGGAATGACAGGCCGAACAGCACCGGGAAGCTGCCGAGCACGGCAGTGGCAAAGGTATTGGCGCCGCCGAAGATCAGGCGGAACAGGTCCAGCGGGGTGGCATGGCGTTGCTCGTCGGGGATTTGCTCGACGCCATTGCTCTCGATACCGGTCGAGTGGCTCATGTTGATGCTCCAGCGCGGTTGTTGTTGGTCGGCGCAAGGCGCGGACGCTTTTGTGGGTGCGTTGGCAGAAGCGGCAGGGCCGCAAGGTGTGCTGCTGGGTCAGGCTGGCGAAACGACCGAGAGATGCTCATGGCACGCCAGCCAGCGGCAGTCGTGACGGCGGAACAGGATGGTCTCGCGCTCGGCCAGTTGTTGTTCTTCACCGTTCAGGCTGATGCGCGTGTCGACATCGTGGATGAAGATTGCCAGGTCGCCCTGAAGGGTGATGCTGGCGTTGCTCGATTGGCAATCGAGCACTTTGAAGCCATCCGCCTGCCACTGCTGCCAGAGGGTTTGGTATTGCTGACGCGAGAACAGAGGCTGGGGGAGGGTGTGGAAGACGAAACTGGCGTCTTCGCTGAAGCAGGCGAAGTAGCGCTGGGTGTCGTTGCTGGCAAAGGCGGCTACCAGCTCGGCGGCGGCCTGGCTTACCTGGAGGGTCTGGTCCACTGCGGTGGCCTCACGGTTATTGTGATTATGGTGGGCGGATTTTGCGCAGGGTTTGCGGGGCGAAGAATCTGCTGGGAGAAATAATTAGTTCAGGGATTTGTGAAGTGATTCAAGGGGCGGCAGAGCGCCTGCGGTTCCTGTGGGCGCATTTAGCGTACGACAAGCGTCGCGAAGCTGTGGCGCGCCGTCGGTGAACCAAGCACGCTCTGTTCAGATCTGAAACTGGTGTGAACCCTTGACGAAGCTGCTGCGCTGGCTGGCCTTTTGCGGCGATGAAGTCCGTTGTGTCAGTGCAAGTTGGGATCCAGGATTTAGCCCCTCCAACGGGTGGACAGGTGCAGCCTTCAATTCTCACAGTTGGGAGATCATCTCATTTGATGGTTCTTTGACTTTAGGAATCGTCCTATTAAAAGCAGTTGATGGTAACGCTATGGTGGGGCGAGTGTGTGATCTGATGGCGGGTTTTTTCTGCTCGTAAACCAGACCCGGACCAATAAATTTTAGTGGTCCTGCAGTAGGGGTGGTGTGGGGTAATGGGCCGCCAGTAGGTCGCGATAAGTTAAGTTGCGCGGTAGTCGTGGTTGCAAAAAATCTCCGCGTTACAGTGTTTTCTACCAGGCGCAGTTAATGATGATGAGAGCTGTATTTGTTGCGACAGTGGGGTTGACACTATATGGATGCGGTACCATTAATACGGTAATCAGTTCGGATGCAAACGCGATCAGCAAGTTGAGAGTTGCTAAAACCCGATGTGAAGCGATTCCGCGAATCTACAGCGGTGTCTCCTACGACTTGTGTATCCTACATGGTCCGCCTCAGGTAGGTGAACATGACCCTGCGGCTCCGGCACTGATACCCTTGCAAGTACTCGATCTCATACCTTCCGGTATAGCCGATACGGTGTTACTTCCTTACACGATTTATCTTCAACACTCAGAGGGCTCCCTCGACTTATAGGGTGGCCGTCGGCAGTACGCTGTCGCAGAAAGTGGTTCAAGAGGCGCTAAGTTTAAGACTATGTATAGATTCGTTGAACGGCTGGGCAGAGGCGCGTGCGCTTACCTAAAACTCACCCTGCTTGGGATGGTGCTGTTTTCATTTCATGGGGCTGCGCAGGCATTTGTCGAAAATAACATCACGTGTTCGAGCAATGTTCCGGGGCTTAATGATCTAGGGACTGTCGCCCCAGGTGAACGAATCCTGATATCGACCAGTACCAGTTGCAGAATGCTCAGGCGTTTTCCACAGGGCGCTGGCATAAGTTACACCGCTCAGTACGCAAATGGCCTAGGGGATCCTGCATTTTATTTCTTTCAATCGGGGACCTACATGGCCGTTCCTTATGGAGGTCAAGGAACCTTTAGTTCGACATGTGCACTTGGAGGATCGTGTGTTGATCTGCCCGTGGGTACACAGTTTGATCTTAATGTCCAGGCTGGAGGGGTGGCAAAAACTGAGCCAGGGATTTATCATCTGCAAGTCAGTCTTTGGTTTACGTCACGGGCAAACACTAACTATTCCCAGTCGTATTTGGGGCTTGTATATATTTACACCGTTGCCGCACCTGCATGCACTTTGACCTCGCCCAGTGCAGCTAATTTGTACTTCGGTACTGTCTCAAGCGATCAGCTGTCTGGGGCGAGCCAGGTGGCAGATATCTCGTTGTCTTGCCAGTCAGCGACTCGCGCGCAGGCGACCTTGGTGCCTACTCAGTCTGCTGTCACCGGTAAAACTGGGGTTTCTGCTACTACTCTGAGTGGTCTGTCGATGGCGAGTACTTGGGACGATACGCGGACGCCAGTGGCTTTCGGGACGCCGCGATCATTAAACCTCAATGCAGGCAGCAACAGCTTGAGGCTCCGCTTTCAGCCGCAGTTGACCAACCCTGGGTCAGCCCCGTCAGGAAATTTTGCTAGCCAATACACGCTTAATATCACCTACCCCTAACCGAGCGCGATGTTGAGAGGCGCTATAAACTGCGCCACCGCGCCGCGCTTGCGATATCTGACACGTAGTAGACAGCACAGATTGACAGCGCAGCCCTACACAGCGATCTGCTGTGGTCTGCTCAATCGTGCTAGGTGTCTGCCCCGCGCTACGTAGCGATCTACATGGGTTGCGCAACCATCAGCGTTGTTTGGGATTGTAATGTGCATATCTGGGCTCCGTCGCATAAGCGATGACGATCCGCTCAGTGCACACGGCACGCTTTGAGACTCGTCTTATGTTCGTAGTCAGGCCGCTACGGCGATAGTAGCGCCTCCCTGCAGTTGAAACGGAATGTGGCAGGGACTACATAACTTAAATAAGCGAGGCCTCTCATGTCTGTTCGTTCAATCAAATATTCCGCTTTGTCCTGCACCTTGTTGGCTTCACTCATTATGTCTACCGCTCAAGCGGCGGATGGGCAAATTGAGTTCACCGGTGTGGTCAATGACAACGCCTGTACCATCAATAGCCAAAGTGTAACCCAGTCGGTGGATATGGGGCAGGTGCGTATCGCGGACTTCCCTAATACTGTCGGCGCCTTGGCTACCACCGATGGCACACCGTTCAGCATCTCGCTGGAAAACTGCAGCGGCCCAACCATGCGCAATGCGACTGTGAAATTCAGCGGTCAGCCAGCAGCGACTGACGCTACCATTTTGGGCATGGTCGGTAGCAACCAAGTAGCAGGTGTAGGTATCCAGATTGCCGATGCAGTGACTGGTACCAAACTGCCTCTGAATACTGAAAGCACCGCTTACACCTTGCGCCCAGCCAGCAATACTTTCGACTTCACCGCCTCTTATGTCCGCTTGGTCGCAGACACCGTTGGCACCGACGGTGACGTCACTGCCCGTGGTATCGGCACCGGTCGGATCAATGCTGTCGCAACTTTCGATATCACTTATCGATAAGCCCATGTTGTACCAGAGACTCACGATGTCGTGAGCTCTGGTACGAGGATGCCTCACCAGATGAAATTTAAATTACTAGTGCTGACGACGGCCGCGTTTTGCTTATCCAGCCTGCTTGCACAGGCGGGAGTAAACGTTGGTGCTACTCGCGTGATTTATCAAGGTAAAGAAAAAGAAGCGAACCTCTCCATCACCAATACGGTGGACGATCACATTCCCTATCTAATCCAGTCCTGGATCAGTGAGTATGGGGAAAATGATCAGGCAACCGAAAAATTTATTGTTACGCCGCCTTTGTTTCGCCTGGATCCTGGTAGTCAGAATGTGCTGAGAATTATCGCTGTGCAGACCAGTCAACTACCGAGCGATAAGGAAAGTTTGTTTTCGGTCAACGTCAAGGCCATCCCTGCTAAGAGTACCGAGCCTGGCAAGGAGAACGTCCTGCAGATCGCAATCAAGACCAGCATCAAGTTATTTTACCGTCCTCAAGGTTTACCGGGCAGCTTGATCGAGGCCGCTAAAGGGGTTGTGTGGTCATCTGACAATGGTCGCCTGAGCTTCGATAATCCTTCGCGCTACAATATTGTGGTGAGCAAGTTGGTAATCAACGGTCGTGAACAAAATGGCATGCCGGACGTTATCTCACCGGGTCAGCATAGTTCAGTAAATATCCCTGCCAACGCTGGCGAAAGCATAGTGTTGAGTTATATCAACGAATTCGGCAGTGTGGTTGAAACACCGGCCACCACTCTGGTTAATCGATAAGTAGACTACTTAGAGGAGCACCTCATGCGTACAGGGCGCACGTGTAACTGGCTGCGCCGAATCCATGTAGTGCGTATGTCTCTGCTTGGTTTCTCTATTATCGCGTCAACCGCTCACGCCGAATTCAGTTTCGATCCGACTTTCCTGGACATCGGTGGTGGTTCTGGCGGGGATGCCGTAGCTGCGCAAGTCACCGCGCTTAGTGAAGGGCAGCTCCCAGGTATTTACCGCGTGGGAGTGGCGGTAAATGGCAAGACCGTTGATGAACGCGATGTCCGCTTTATCAGAGAACAGCCTGATCAGCCCAAGAGCCTGACGGGGCTTTTTCCTTGCTTCTCTATCGAAGCGCTCAAAGAACTGGGTGTTGATGGCGAACGCTTGGCCAAAGCGACCGTCTACGAAGATCAATGCGTGGCATTCAGTGGCTCCTTGGCCGGCGTGACCTATGACTACGCATTCAGTAAACAGTTTTTGGACGTGCAGGTACCGCAGGCGTTCATAGGGGAAGTGCCCTTGGAGGTGCGCCGCCGCCATTGGTCAGACGGTGAGCGCCTGGGCTTCGCCAATTATTCATTCACAGGCAGTCGCCAGGAAACCGACAGCTCCCGCCGACAATCCAATTTTGGCAGCCTGCACAGCGGGATCAATGCGGGCGCTTGGCGCTTCCGGAACTTCTCGACTTATCAAAAAAGCGGATCCAATAGGGGCGAGTGGAAGTCTGTCGACACCTATGTGCAACGTGCGCTGGGCGATACCATGTCAATCGCCACGGTGGGCGACGGAGCGACCAGCAGCGATCTGTTCGACACCATTTCCTATCGAGGTGTGAGTGTCGCCACTGATCTGGATATGCTGCCTGACAGCGCTAGGAACTTTGCGCCGGTCATCAGGGGCATCGCTAATGGTCGATCACTGGTCACTCTGCGCCAGCGTGGCTACGTCATCAGTGAACAGTGGGTACCCTCTGGCCCGTTTGCTCTGAAAAATCTGTATTCAACGCCCAACAATGGCGATATAGAAATCACCATCGAAGGCCCGAATGGCGATCGCCAGGTTTACACCCAATCATTCTCCTCGGTGCCTTACATGCTTCGAGAAGGCCAGCATAGCTATGAACTGACGCTCGGTCAGTACCGCTCTGCCAGCACGACCTCAGACATCCCCAAGCCGACATTTGCACAGGTGAGCTATCGCAGGGGAGTGGCGAGTGGAACCACGTTATTGGCGGGTGGGATTTATAGCGCTGACTATCACTCGGCCCTGTTCGGTGTCGCGCAGGACATTGCTGGGTTCGGCGCAGTATCGATGGACGTTACTCACGCAGTGACGCAAGGCATTGGGGATAGCGCCGCGACCGGTCAGTCGTACCGCTTCCGATACTCGAAGTCTATTGAAACCACCGATACCAGTTTTAGCTTGCTCGGCTACCGCTACTCAACAGCAGGTTATTACAGCTTCAATGAGGCCGTTAATATAAGGGCCGTGAACGCCGCGAACACTGTATACGCCGATGAGGTATTAAACAGCGGTATGCTGGCTTCGGATTACTTTTCAAGTCACATGAAAAGTGCCTTCACAGCCAATATGTCTCAGCAATTTGGGTCCTACGGAGGCCTGTTCGCCAACATCAGTAAAACGCGTTATTGGAACCAGTCGGCTAGCGCTACTTCCGTGCAAATTGGCTACAACTTTAGTGTGGGGAGCGCCTCTTATACGCTCGGCGTCGCCCAGACTCGAGGTGCAGAACAATCCACTAGAAGTATCTCACTTGGCGTCAGTTTGCCTTTGGGGGGTGTGGGTTCTTCGCGGCGTATCAGTGCAGGTGCAAGCGGCGACTCGAGTGGTAACTCCAGCCGTAACGTTTCCATGTCCGACTCGCTCATGGAAGATAATGCGCTGACCTACAGCGTCGGCCTGAACCAACGCCAGGAGCAGGATGATCGGCTGACCGGACATTCAATTTCAGCGCGCTACAACGCTGCCAACGCCATCTGGCACGGGGCCTATAGCTCGGATCAAAAAACCACCCAGATGGATTACGGCGTTGAGGGTGGCCTTGTCGCTTTGAGCGATGCATTTATGTTTACTCAGCCACTGGGTGAAACCAATATCATCGTGGCTACGCCGGGTGCTGCCGGAGTGGGTGTTCGTTCCAGAAAAGGTGTCCGGACCAATCGCTCTGGCTATACCGTCTTGCCTTCTGCCCAACCGTATCGTGGCAACAAGGTGTCGCTCAATACCGACACCTTATCTGACACGACAGATATCACTAATCTGGTTCAGGAAGTCTCCCCGACCCGTGGAGCGTTTGTGAAGGCCAACTTCGAAACGCGCAATGGCAGACGACTGTTGGTCAAGGTGGCGACACGCGATGGCACCTTTGCCCCATTTGCTGCTCAAGCCAAACTTTATGACCAAGACGGTAAATTGATCAGCAGTGCCATGGTCGCAGATCAGGGGCGCGTTTTTCTAACCGGGGTGCCTGATACGTCACGCCTAACCATTGAAGTGGATGCAAAGGACTGGTGCAGCACAACTATTGATCTCGAGCGCTTTTCTTTGAAAGGTGAGGGGATCGAGCAGATCAGCGTGAGCTGCCAGATCATTGAGTCAGGACAGACATAACCCAATCAATCATGATGTCGCTGATGCAGAAAAGTGCCGGCGTCGCGGCTGTAATGCGTGCAGGTATGCCTATTTAAACATCGTTACCTTATTCGCTAATGCTCTGGAGGCATCGACGCATGAAAAAGGCTCTCTCCCTTGCTGCAACTGCTTTACTGTTGTGTTCATCTGCTCAGGCGGCGACCGACACTGTGACGATAAATGTCAGCGGTGCATTAACCCGTCCTCCTTGTACGCTTACCAGCGCGAGAACGTTGACCGCAGACTTCGGCAGTATCGAGTACGACAAAGTCGCCGCCGCAGATGCCATCGATCTGCCTCTCGCCCTTACCTGTCCGCCCAATTCGTCCTTCACTATTGCGGTCACGGCGGCGAGCGCGCTGACCGATACTATTGCATCGGCAGGCCTAGCCAATCTCGGCTACCAGTTGACCTGGAAGGACAACAAAACTCCGATTAACGTCCGGGGCGCTATCAGGAGAATGAGCAATGTTCAGGGTGCTGTTGACCTTGGCATTTCAGCCAAACTGATTGCGCGTGGCGCCCTCACCGAGGGTGATTTTTCAGCCTCGGCAGTGGTGAACATTGTCTATCTTTAACATTATGAGGTCCGCCTTGAAGCTGATAACCACGGGATGTTTGCTCCTGCTTCTTGCTCACTCCAGCCACTGCTATGCCGGTGACTCAAGTGCACTAAACATCGTGGGAAACCTGATCCGGCCGGCGTGCAGCACCCTGTTTCCTCTCAACCAGACCGTGGCGCTGCCATCTGTCAGCTTGAAAACGCTTGTGGCCGGTCCTTCCGAATGGTCTGAGGTTCCTTTAGGCTTTCGCTGTGCAGAACAAACCCAGGTCAAGCTGCGATTCGTTCCTGCAGATTTAGCGTATGACAGCATGACGTTGCGAACCAGCCTCGACGGCTTGGGCCTGCAACTACGGTTGATGGATGCGAACCAAGCAGCGACGCCGCTTGCTTTGCGGCTCAATGAAACTGTTGCCTTCAGCGTGTCAGCATCAGGCATCAGTCTGAGCCTCGGCGCACGGCCTGTGATGATAGGGAGTCAACCTCCAATGGTAGGCAGCTATCAGTCTCATTTGCTGATGGTCATCAGTTATCTGTAATCATTGCCACTGAACCGCTGTTCTGTTGGGGCCGGTTCTAGACCAGCCCACGTCAATCACCTACGCCAAAGTTCTTTGTCTAGGCCCTTGTACCCTTTTTCCAATCTCCCTGCACCGGGCTGCCCCGCAAGACTCGCCACTGGTCAATAGCTTCATCTCATGAAAACTGCCGAGTTTCGATGCAGTAAGTCATCAATGCTTGATCGCTGTCGACATCCAGCTTGCGCATGGCTGAAATCTTCTGCGCGCTCACTGTCTTGTTGCTGCGACACAACTGCCGGGCGATGTCGCTGACGGTCAAACCGGTGACGAACAGGCGCAGCACCTCCAGCTCACGTGGCGACAGGCTCTGGAAGCGGTCCTCGACCTGGCCAGGGCTGCCCATTACCGAGCGAGCCTCTGGTGCCGGGCTCTTGTAGCGGCGTTGCGAGCTCAGTGCCGTCAACGCCTTCTCGATCTCTTGATGCAGGTGGTTTTTCTGGATCACACCGGCCACGCCCAGCTCCTGCAGGCGTGACAGGATCAGGCTGTTGGAGATCATCGTCAGCACCAGGATCTGCGTCTGCGGGAAGTTGCGCAGCACGTACTCGATCAATTTCAGGCCATCGCCATAGGTGGCATCGCCGGGCATGTTGAAATCGGTGATGAGCAGTTGCGGGCTGTGCTTGCGCAACTGTTCGATCAGTTCACTGGAACTGACCGCCTCACCTACCACCGTGTAACGCCCGTCGCGCTGGACGATTTCGCGCACGCCCAGCAAAACGATGGGATGGTCGTCGGCAATGACGACATTCAATTGAGGCATGTATGAACTCTCTCGGGGTAGATGATGGGCATCGTTGGGTTCACTCGCTCAAACACTTCGACACGGCCATCAGACGGGCACACAGGGCCCGAATCTGTTGGACCAGTAATGGCGTGAGCGGGCCGTTGTGCAGTGCTTCCTCCAACTGCTGGCTGAGTTGATAGAGCGTCTGTGCATGGACACTGGCGAGCGCCCCGCTGAGGCTGTGCAGGCGCTGGCGGACAAGGCTGGCATCCATCGCAACGAGTCCTTGTTCGATGTGCGCAATGTCGGCGATCAGGGTCTTCGCCATCAATTCGCGCATAGCGGCAGACAGCTCGATCCAACCTTCCTGATCCTCTTTTGGCGCTGGAGATGGCGGTGGTGGCATCAGGCCGTTGGCCTTTCGGCAGTGCGACATCAGTGCCTGGCGCAGCATGCCCAGGCTCAACGGCTTGACCACCCAGGCGCTCATGCCCATGGCCATGCAGCGCTGACCTTCTTCACGCATCGCGTTGGCGGTGACGCCGATGATCGGCACGGTTACACCCTGTTCGCGCAGCGCTTGGGCCAGTTCATAGCCGTTGAGCCGCGGCATGTTTATGTCGGTAATGACCAGGTCGAAACGCTGGGTGTGCCAAAGCTTGAGGGCGTGCTGACCGTCGCGGGCTACGGTGGGATGTGCGCCCAACGCCTCGAGCTGTTCGCGCAGCACCGCCTGACTGACCGGGTTGTCCTCGGCGACCAGCACTTGCACGTTCAGGCAGGGCGCATCCAGGCATGACGGCACCATCGAGGTGGGCGCTGCCGGTGGTGGCGTATCCACCACCGGCAGGGTAATGAGCAATGAAAAGCTGCTGCCAAGGCCGGGCTCGCTGACTACGCGCATGGTGCCGCCCATCAGCTCGCTCAACTTTTTGCAGATCGACAGACCCAACCCTGCGCCATTGCCATCCTGGCCAGCCGCCACCTGGAAAAACGGCTTGAACAACTGGTCCATGGCTTTTTCCGGGATGCCGACGCCGGTGTCGGTGACTTGCCATTGCAGCGAGACGCTGTCGGCGCTGCGATCTTGCACTGTCAGGCGCAGACGCACGCGCCCTGAGTCGGTGAACTTGATGGCGTTGCCCAGCAGGTTGTGCAGTATCTGCCGCAGTCTCCCGGCATCGCCGATGATCTGTTTGGGCACTTGCGGATCGACTTCAGCCTCGATGTCCAGGCCTTTGTTGGACGCGGTTGCACTGAAGCCCACCACGGCGTCCTCCACCAACTGGGCGGGATCCAGAGGCGCCTCTTCCAATGGCATCTGCCCCGATTCGATCTTGGACACGTCCAGTACGTTGCTGATCAGTTGGAACAGTACCGTGGAAGAGCCCTGAATGACTTCCAGGTAGTGCCGCTGACGCTCGGTCATGTCGGTGAGCGATAGCAGCTCCAGATTGCCCAGCACGCCATACAGCGGGGTGCGGATTTCGTGGCTCATGGTCGCCAGGAACACAGTCTTGGCTTCGTTGGCGGCGGTGGCGCGGCGGTGCGCCTGATTCAGCATCAGGGTTTCGTCCACGTGTCGGGTGATGTCGTTACAGCCGCACAGGAACACGTCCTGGCCCTCGTAGCGGGCTGCCACGACCACCACCTGCACATAACGACCGCCAACCATCAGGCAGATTTCCCCAGGAGCCTGCTCGCCGTCATGGCTTTCGAGCAGTTGGATCACCGCCGGTGTCGCACCCAGTTGTACGGCGCGTTGATTATCCAGCAGCAGTTTCCGATCACTACGGCGCAGCACGCACAGCCCGACTGGCGCGTTATGCAGCATGAGCCGATTGAACGCCTCATTTTCGAACAGACGCTCCTGAGCACGTTGCGCAGGTATGACAATCCGCGACTTGTACCAGTGGTTTATCCATATCCCGATCAGGATCGCGACGAAGAAGGTCAGCATCAAACCGACAAGTGGCCACTTGGCGTAGCGCAGGAAGTCCTGATAGCTGATCGCATACAGGCCGGTCCAGCGCTCGCCGTTGGGCGAGATTAGCTTGAAGCGCAGTCCTTGCCTACTGAAGCTCAGGCCCAGGGGCGCCGTATCGTCGGCACTCAGCGCGCCCATTACCACCTCGCCGTCGGGCGAGATCAGAGTGAATTGGTTGTAAACAGAGAGCTGCAGCACGCGCTCGAATTCGTCGACCTGGGCTGTATCCACAGCTGCGGCCAGGACCAGCAGACCCTGCTGCTTGCCTGCCGGAAGCAGGGCACTGGCTGCGTCCAGGCCAATCATCGCGACCATGCTGCGGCGGTCCTGATACAGCTGCGCAGGTGCGCGCACCCAGTGAACCCGCTGATCGTTGACAAGCGAAGCGGCCGGTTTCAGTTGCTGCAAGCGGCTGACCACCGTGGCGTAGTGTTCCAGCGGCAGTGGCAAGTGCTGACGTGGCGCATCTGCGGCAGGTATGGCCAGGCTGGCGTCGCCGCCAGGGGCAAGGATGAACAGTTGCGGCGAAGCATAGAACGAGCTGGCCCAGAAGCTGCCGTAGTAATCGGTCATCCGCACGCCCATGGCCAGCGCTCTGCTCTCGTCTTCTTTGCTGAAGCCGGCGCCATGGGCCAGTGAGAACGGCAGCGAAAGTTCGATGCCTCTCGCCTGGAGCAGCACCTGATCACCGAGCGGCTCGGTCTGGGTCACCAACACCGACTGCTCCGAGCGCAACGGGGGTGAATGGTTGTGCCGGTAGCTCGTCGCGACATTGCGCAAAAAGGATTCATGCTCATGGATGATTTCCACAACGCGGGCGAAGTGGAATTCGACACGCTGTTGCTCGGCTTCAAGCAGCCGTGAAACCGCCCAGTAGCAGGTGCTGGTCAGTACCATCAGCAGGCCAGCCATCAGCAACAGGGCTTTGTTCAGGCGCTGGGAACTCAGCGCTAGCGCATCGAGGCGCAGACTCGCATGTTTCATGGATTGTGCTCGGCCAAATTGAGGTAAGAGGACTGATGCAAGACTTAGGCAACAGCGTCGAACGCCCTTAACAGGGCCGCACTTCCATGAGCTGAAACGTTTGACCAGATCATTCTACTAAAGTGCTGGCCGTGGGCCATCCTTCCTCAGTAAAGTCGCTAAATCATCCCTGGCAACCGCTGGGGAAAGGATAAAACCCTGAACGTGGTCGCATCGAACGCGGCGCAGCACCGCCAGTTCAGCTTGGGTTTCGGCCCCTTCGGCTACGGTGGTCAGGCCAAGCTTGCGGCCTAGCTCCGTGATGCTCAGCAATGCCGATGCCAGGCCGTCGTTTTCGCCACAACCCGACACCAGTGAACGGTCGATCTTGAGCTCCGTGAACGGTGTCGACACCAGGTTGAAATAGGAGCTGTAGCCTTTGCCGAAGTCATCTTGGGCCAGGCCGAATCCCATCAACCGCAAGCGGCATGCCCCAGCGTAGTAGTTACTGGAGAGCTGGGTGGTCGAGGTTTCGGTCAGCTCGAAAGTGATCTGCCTTGGGTCGGCCTGGTTGACCCGTACCTGGGCCAGCAAACGGTCGACCAAGTCAGTGTCATCGAGCAAATGAGTGGGCAGATTGATCGACACAGGTAACTGATGCCCCATCCTTGCCCATTGCGCCTGGGCGCCGAGCGTTTGCCCGAGCATGCTGGTCAGCAGCTCGATTTCCAGCTGGGTGTTTTCGATGTCGTCCAGAAAGGCGCCAGGCATCAGCAATCCTTCGGCAGGGTGAACCCAGCGCGCCAAGGCCTCTGCACCGACGATGCCGCCGTCATGCAACGACATCTTTGGTTGGAACCACGCCTGGATTTCACCGCTCTCCAGGGCCTTGGCAAGGGTGCTTCGCGAGCGACAACCACGCGGCCTGCTGCTGAAAATCCGGGCTTGCTCAGTAAGGTCATCAAGGCGTTCACGCAAACTGACGACCTCAGCCTCACGCACCGGTTTGGAAATCAGGCCGGCAACCCGCAGTCCGAGATTCTTCGCCACCTGGCCGGAGCCAACCAGCATGCGTCGCGAAGCTGCGGTCATCAACGCAAGGGCAGGGGGGCGATGCAGTTGGGCCAACTGTTGAATCAGTTGCACGCCATCCATCTGCGGCATCATCAGGTCGGTCAGCAGCAGGTCATAACGACCGCGGGAGAGGCGCTGCAGGGCAGTGGCGCCATCCCAGACCAACTCGACCTCAAACCCGCCTGCCACCTGAAACACGGTTGTCAGGTACTGGTGTTGGAAGGGATGGTCCTCGACTATTAGCACGCGATAGACGTTCAAGGCACGCTTCTCTGATAGGGCTGCAAGCACTGGTAGAGGGCATGCAGCGTGAAGGGTTTGACCAGCAGGTGCTCCATGCCCGCGCCCAGGCAGCGCTCTGCCTCGTCGAGCATGGCATTGGCGGTGGCACCGATGATCGGCACACTGCAGCCTTGCGCGCGAAGCTCCCCGGTTAGCTGATAGCCGTTCATGCGGGGCATATTCACGTCGGTCAAGATGATGTCGAAGTCGGCGTCCTGCCATAACGCCAGAGCTTCGAGGCCGTCGCGCGCGAGGACCACGCTGCAGCCCAGTTCTTCGAGCTGGTCACGCAGGATCAGTTGATTGATCACGTTGTCTTCGGCCACCAGCAGGTGCAGATTCAGACGTGTTTCTTGCGCCGCACGCGGCTGCACCGGTGCGTCCTGCACCTCGATGCCCAGCGCCTGGCTGACAGCGCGATTGAGTGCGTGCAAGTTGTTCAGGCCTACTCGCCAGGTGCGCTCGTCGCTCTGCACAATGCCGTGGACGTCCTGCGCAACCACTAGCCGATTGCCGACCCAGTCATCTTTCAAGGCGGTGCTTGCCTGACCGGGACACAGCTCCACCAGCACGGCATCGGCATCGAGTTGGCTGGCGTCCTGGCCGATCAACTGTGCCCGTGCACCCCAGCGGCGGAGCCAGCCTGCGGTATGCTCGGCGAGTTCCTGAACCTGCGAATGTACATAGATGCGTTCGCTCAGCAACGGCCTGGCCCAGGCATGCTGCAGGTTCGCTGTGACTTGCTCGAGCGGCAGCGTGAAGGCAAAGCTGCTGCCCAGCCCAGGCTCGCTGAATACCCGCAGCGAGCCATTCATCAGGTGCACCAGGCGCTTGCAGATGGATAACCCAAGGCCGGTCCCGGCGACGACATTGGCAGTCGGGTTGCTCTGGAAAAATGGCTCGAACAGTTGCCGTTGATCCTGGGTCGGAATGCCCTTGCCGGTGTCGACCACCTGCCACTGCAACATCGCTCGCTCGCCTTCACGCGATACCAGCTGCAGGCGTACCACGATGCGACCGGTCTCGGTGAACTTGACCGCGTTGCTGAGCAGGTTGCCGAGAATCTGACGAATCCGAGTGACGTCCCCCATCACCTGCTCGGGCAAAGAGGGGTCAATGCAGGCGAACAGCTGTAGCGCTTTGCTCTGGGCGGCGCCGGTGTAGCTCTGGATAACGTCCTGGGTCAGCTCCAGGGGAGAGAAGGTGGTGAGTTCCAGGGCCAGTTGGCCGGCTTCGATCTTCGATACATCCAATACATCGCAGATCAATTGCAGCAAAGATGCTGACGAGCCTTCGATCGCAGTCAGGTAGCCGCGTTGCTGGGCGTCCAGTTGCGTACGCGACAGCAGTTCGAGGGTGGCGAGCACGCCGTACAGCGGCGTACGGATTTCGTGGCTCATGGTTGCCAGGAACAGGGTCTTGGCTTCATTGGCAGCGTCGGCCAGAGTGCGCGCCTGCTGCAGGGCGATTTCAGCGGTTTTGCGTTCGGTGATATCGCTGAACGCGCAGATCAGGACATCTTCACGTTGATAGCGGGTGGGTGCGTAGCTCAGATAAAGATGACGGCCATCTGCCATTTGCAACTCATCGCTGCTGCTACGCAGCAGCTCGGCGCCAAATGCCCGCTCGATCCAGCGATGGCACAGTCGCGTGCGCTCGTCGCCTGTTGCCAACCATTGCGCTGACAGCGGGTTTTCCAGTACCACCGCGCCGTCGCTGCGGCGCAGAACGCACAGGGCAACCGGTGCGATGCGAATGACCGCGCTGCAGAACGCTTCACTTTCAATCAACGCGTCGATTCGCGCAGCTGCCGGCCCGATCAACCGCTGGTTGACACGCCTGACCAACCAGAGCATGAACAATGTGGCCAAGAGGCAGATCAGCAGTGCTGCAGTCAGTGGTGCGGCCAAGGCCGGCAGCAGGGACGACAACTGCACGCTGTAGACAATCTGCCAGTTTGAGTAGTCCAGCCGCTTGCGGATGGTCAACCGCTCCGGCAGCCAGTATCCACCTTCCCAGCCGAAGCTGGCTGCGCTTGGCGCGCTCTGCGCGGAGTTCTCTGCCCCAGGCGGTAGCGGGGTGCTGCTCAAGATCAGTTGGCCGTTGCCGTCCAGCAGTTTGAAGTCGCCCGCTTGCTCGTGCTTGAGGGCCTCGGTCAGATTGGGGCCCGCGACCTCTAGTCCCAGCCAGCCCGACGTCACGTTGCGCTCGTCCATGCGGATAAAGATGTACAACGGTGAGTCCAGCCGCCCGAGATCGGTTAGCCAGAGCTCGTCCTGCGGCGCCTGGCTGTCGTTGACCGAGCGCACCCGCTCCAGCACGCGTGCAGGCACCCGGTCATTGTGGTCGGCAGCGGTGAACAAGCGCTGCACTGCTTCTTCGGGGCTCTGCGGAACGTAGATCAGGCTGACCTGGCTGGAACGCAGATAGTCGAGCATGCGGCGGGTCAGCCACAGGCTCCAGATTTCGTGAGCCTGGCCGAGGATGATATGGATTTCTTCTTCCGGCACGTTGTTGGTTTCAGCCGCAGCAAGCGTCGGCTGCCTGACCGTCGACAATCCCAGCCCCTTGAGCAGTGTCTGGCGGCTGACGAAGAAACTTTGAGCATCGAAGACCGCTTCGTTCATGTAACTGCGGCGGGATGATATCTCCTCGTTCAGCGTCACGCGCATGTAGCTGTAAGCGCCGATGTAGACGCCTGCTACCAGGCTGAAGGCCAACAGGCAGAGGAGCCTGCGCGCCGCCTGGGGCGTCGAAAGCGAGGAGTAGGTAGTCTGAATGAGGTGGGCAGGTTTCATCGGCGCCAGCCTAGTTGGCGCCTGTCTTGTTCTGAATAGGACGGATCTCAATCTCCAGTCGGCGGGCGCTGGCCGGATAGCGGGGCGATCTGATCAGAGTATGGTCTGGGTAATCACATAGTGGCCTTGGGTGATTTGCCGGCCTGCGGCGTTCACCAGACTGTACTGCGCAGTGCTTCGGTTCGCTGCCAGGACCTGAATGTGCGCGGTCTGCTCGTTGATTGAAGTTTGCACGCTGAGGCTGTGCGCAACTGCGTCCAGTGGGCAGGAAGCCTTCACGGCCGCCGTAGCATGGGTCGTCAGTGCGCAGCCACTGCCGACAACACTGCCGGAGAAGTGAATGGTGCCGTGCACAGGCGCGTTGACGGCGGCTTGGCATAACGAAGAAAGCGCGGATAGCAAGACCGCTGCAACGTAAAGTCCTTTCATGATTGCGTTCCAATTCGAGGGGGCAATCGGGTTATCGGCAGGTCCCTAATTTTGCTGATGCTGAATCGTTTTTTCCCGACCAGTGGTCACGATCCCGGGGCGGCCTTCTGCGCCGAACGCAGGCAGTATGCCCTCGGCTGTTTCGAGGCCCTTTCCCTGGAGCTCTGAGCAACATGCCTGAGCAGGGCATCTCATCTTTAAGATCCGCCTTATGTCAGGCGTAATCCACCTTGCTCACAATATCCCCCGTCTGGCCCATTCAGGATTGCCGGATCCTCGTCATCATCGAGCTCCCACTACGTCATGTACCAGCCCTGATGCCGCTGCTGTTTAACGGGATGACCTGTTCGGATACTTGAGAGTTACCCATGAACGCTATAGATGACCTTGCTCCACGAATACTTGTCGCAGAAAGCGACCCCTCGGTGCGCGAGACGCTCCGGGAACTGCTGTTGAGCATTCGCGGCGATGCCAATCTGGAAGTTTGTGAGGACGGCGCTCAAGCCCTTGGTGCATTGTCGACCGAGCCGGATGTGATCATTGCAGGGCGAGAGCTGGCGGGTATCAGCGGCCTGGATCTGTTGCGGATCGTGCGAGCCAATAGTGACAGACCACAGCTGCCGTTCATGCTCATGAGCGAGCGTATTGACATCGCCAGCGTGCGCGAAGCGTTGCCGCACAGGCCCACGGCTTACCTGGGTAAACCGCTCAAACTCGGCAGCTTGCGTAAACGCCTGGAGGATCTTCTGCTTGAAGTCGAGCAGCAGATTCGCAGCCCGGCACCGGCATTGCAGCCGGGCGTCAGCCTGTCGGCCTTCCTGACCCAGCGCCGCGCAAGCGCCGATGGCGGCCCGCTGTTTGCCGATGTGAAATTGCCCTTGCTCGATAGGTTGGGTGGCCAGGACGTGGACCTGCACAGGCTTGAGCAGCAGTTGTGCCAGGACCCGCAGCTAACCGCGGTACTGATAGCTGCCGCCAACAGTGCGGCAGCAGACTGTGATGCCTGTGTCCAGACCTTGCCCCAAGCCCTGAACAGACTAGGCAGTGCCCAGAGCCTGAACCTGATCATGGGCCTCGAGCTGAAATCCAGCGCGCGCCTGAGTGATCCACTGCTGGCGCGGCATGCTGAGCACTTTCTGAATCTATCACTGCAGGTTGCCGAGTTTGCACACACTCTGGCGGGCATATTCAAAGTGGACCAGCAGCGTTGTTATTACGCAGGCCTGCTGCATTGCCTGGGCGACCTTGCGGTAATTCGCAGCCTGCAGGAATGGCGCACGCTGGGTGGCGAACTGGACGACGAACGGGTGCACGCATCGCTCAGCGCGTTTGGCGCGCCATTCGGCTCGGCTTTGCGCGCTCGCTTGCGTCTGCCTTTTCAACTGCGCGAGCTGATTGCCGCGATCTATCATCTGAGGGGCGGCGTGTACGTTCGTGACTGCCTGGTGATGAACCTGGCCGCTCAGCTCGCATGCGCGTCACCCACCCAGAGCAACGCGGCGATCGCCAACAGTACTGCTGGGCGCCTGCTCAAGGTGGATCTGCCGACGCTCGATCTGCTACGTGAACCACACGCAGTGGATTTTCAGAAGCATGCAGGCGTAGCGCGCGAAGAAGGCCCTCCCAGTGACCCGGCGGCAGTAGTGGCCGGGGCATGGGCGGACAATCGTGTTCGGCTGGCCAAGAGGGCGTGATCTTGCCATGTACGGTGGCAGGGAGTGCGCGCGACTCCGAAAGCCTTTTTACACACCATCATCAAGCCAGCTTCTGGAGATAATCTCGCTAGGCTAGGGGGACTGTATGTCGTTGGTTGAAAGCTCTGATGTGATGTATCGGTTGTTGGTACAAAGTGTGGTGGATTACGCGATCTATCTGCTCACGCCCGACGGAGTGGTCGCCAACTGGAATCCCGGCGCGCAGCGTGCAAAAGGTTATGAAGCGCGCGAGATAGTCGGGCAGCATTATTCGATTTTCTTCGCCGAGACGGATCGCACCGCCGGCGTACCGGCAGCCAATCTTGAACACGCGCGCATTTTTGGTCGATTCGAGGATAATTGCTGGCGTGTACGCAAAGATGGCAGCCTGCTGCGCGCCCATGTCGTGATCGAAGCGGTGCGGGACGATGATGGGCTATTGGTCGGGTTTGCGAAGATCACCCGCGACATCTCCGAGCGCCATCGCAATGAGTTGGAAGTGCTGCAGGCCAAACAGTTAGCCGAGCAGTACAGCCTGGAAATGACCAACCTCTCGCAGTTTCTCGACTCTGTGATCGCCAACATCCCCGCCTGCGTCATCGTTCAGGACCTCGCCAGCCGCCGCATTCTGCTGGCCAACAAGCATGCCGATCGGCTTTTTGGCGGGCAGGGTGAGCCTTTGGAGGGGCGCTTGCCGCGGGAGTGTGCGTTAGCGGGCGCGGCTGAGTTTCTCGAAGAGCAGTTGGTGCGAGGTGCCTGCACGGTCAAGGGCTACGCTGCCGAGACCCGCATACAGACGGCCATCGGTTCACGCACATTGAGAAGCCGTGCGCTCCTGAGTCAGAACATGGGCAAGCAGGCAGATTACGTCCTGTTCATCGCCGAGGATGCCACCGATGAGCTTGCCGCGCACGCGCAGATACACCACATGGCCCACCATGATGCGCTCACTGGACTGCCCAACCGCACACTGTTCAACGAGCGCCTCAAGAAGGCGCTCGCTCAGGGAGCAGGCCGCGGCAAGTTCACAGCGACACTGTGCCTGGACCTCGATAACTTCAAGAATATCAACGATTCGTTTGGCCATGCCTTCGGGGACAAGCTGCTGCGAGCTCTGGGCAAGCGCCTGCGCGATGAGCTGCGCGAGGCGGACACGCTAGCCCGGCTGGGTGGTGACGAGTTTGCGGTGGTCCTTGCAGAACTGGATTCTCCGGAGCCTGCCCGTGCTACGGCCCAACGTCTGATCGAAGTGATCGAGCCGCCTTTCCATATTGAAGGCCACCAGTTCTCCGTCGGCGTGAGCATTGGTATTGCGTGTGCGCCGCAGGACCATGATAGCGCTGAGCAGTTGCTCGGTTTCGCCGACATGGCCCTTTACGAAGCCAAACGCAATGGTCGTAACCGCCATGAAAGCTTCAACGTCGGACTGTATGACGCCGCGCACAAACGCCGCCTGGTCGAAACCGACCTGCGTACGGCATTGCACCTAGGACAGTTGCAGTTGTACTACCAGCCGATCATGGACCTGCGCAGCAACGTCATCTCTGGCTATGAGGCGCTGATGCGCTGGGAGCACCCGAGCCGCGGCATCATCATGCCAATGGATTTCATTCCTATAGCCGAGGAGACGGGGCTCATCCACGAGCTTGGTGCCCGGGCCTTGAACCTTGCCTGCCAGGAGGCTGTTACCTGGGAGGGACAGCAGAGCGTGTCGGTCAACTTGTCGCCTGTGCAATTCAAGAATGCCGGGCTTGTGCGCACCGTGGCCCTGGCACTGTCAGACTCCGGGCTGGCGCCGCAACGGCTGGAACTGGAAATCACCGAATCGGTACTGCTGGGTAACAACGACGAAAATGCGCGTGTTCTACGCGAGCTGAAAGACCTTGGGGTAGCGATTGCCCTCGACGATTTTGGCACCGGCTATTCATCGCTGGGTTACCTGCGTGCTTTCCCGTTCGATCGGATCAAGATCGACAAGTCGTTTGTTCACGACATGTGTGAAAGTGCCGAGGCGATGTCGATCATCCGGGCCATTACCGAGCTTTCCAGAAGCTTGATGATCAAGATTACTGCCGAGGGGGTAGAATCTGCCGAGCAGATGGAGCGGCTGGTGGCTGAAGGGTGCTCACACGTACAAGGGTACTTCTGTGGGCGGCCGGCACCGGCCAGCGACCGTATGAAGCAGCTGATCAGAGTGGAGAAGGATTGACCAGGGCAATCCTGGCCACGCCGAGCATGGCGAGGTAAAGCGTTGCCACAGCCTCTTCAGTGCACACAGCCCCCTGAGTGAAGTTCTACTGGGGGTTGCGTGTCAGAGCTGTCCACACAAATGTCGGATAAGCCCCCACTACAACCGTAGGCAAAACCCACTCAGCAGCGGCGATACACCACAGCACTCCAATACCCGCTATTACCGGACGCCTGTGGCACCCAGCCTGCTGCCCGCAACCGCTTGCCAATCAACCGATTCATGATCCCGTGCCCAACCAACAACACCGGCCCACCCTCAGCCATCGACTGCAACCGTCGAGCCCCGTCATCCGCCCGCGCCCCGGCTGCCTTGGCCGACTCAACTCCCGCCGAATAGCCGCACAACCACAGCACCCGCAGCACAGCCGCCCAGGTAAACGGCGAAAGCTTCGCCAACCGCCCACGGCCACCCGGCAACTGCGCCTCGCAGAACACCGCATCAACCACAGCAGGCTCGACCCCAAGCGCCTGCGCCGAGCTCAGCGCACGCGGCGCGCTGCTGCAGGCAATTACCTGCGCACCAGCCGCCAACTGCACGCTGGCAGCAGGTGCAGGGTCTTGGGTGATGACTGAGCGATCATAGTCTTCGATCCAACCCCGCATGTCACCGAGGGCAACTCGACTGGTCACAGCCAGTTGCGGCTGGCCATGACGCATAAGAATAATCTGCTGTTCCATGCTGCTCTGCTTCCTTGTTGAATTCGCCACAAAAAAAATCCGACGCCAAGGCATCGGATTTTTCACATCAACCTGAAACCAATCAGACGTTGAAGCGGAAGTGCATCACATCGCCGTCTTTGACGATGTAATCCTTACCTTCCAGGCGCCACTTGCCTGCTTCCTTGGCGCCGCTCTCACCTTTGAACTGAATGAAGTCGTCATAGGCGACTACTTCAGCACGGATGAAGCCTTTCTCGAAGTCGGTGTGGATCACGCCAGCCGCCTGCGGTGCGGTAGCACCGATGCGCACAGTCCAGGCGCGTACTTCCTGCACACCGGCGGTGAAGTAGGTCTGCAGGTTGAGCAGCTCGTAACCGGCGCGAATCACCCGGTTCAGGCCAGGCTCTTCCAGGCCCAGGGCTTCGAGGAACATGTTCTTCTCTTCGCCGTCCTCGAGCTCGGCAATCTCGGCCTCGATCTTGTTGCACACCGGCACCACCACTGCGCCTTCTTCTTCAGCAATCGCGCGCACTACATCCAGGTGCGGGTTGTTGTCGAAGCCGTCTTCAGCAACGTTGGCGATGTACATCACCGGCTTGCTGGTCAGCAGGTGGAAGCCACGGATCACGGCCTTCTCGTCGTCAGCCATGGTCTTCATCAGGCTGCGCGCTGGTTTGCCTTCAGTGAAGTGCGGGATCAGCTTCTCGAGGATGGCCTTCTGCGCGAGGGCCTCCTTGTCACCGCCCTTGGCATTGCGGGTGACTTTCTGCAGTTGCTTCTCGCAGCTGTCGAGGTCGGCGAAGATCAGCTCGAGGTCGATGATCTCGATGTCACGCTTGGGGTCGACGCTGTTGGAGACGTGAATCACGTTCTCGTCTTCGAAACAGCGCACCACGTGGGCGATGGCGTCGGTCTCGCGAATGTTGGCGAGGAACTTGTTGCCCAGGCCTTCACCTTTGGAGGCACCAGCAACCAGGCCGGCGATGTCGACGAACTCCATGGTGGTCGGCAGGATGCGGTTCGGCTTGACGATTTCAGCCAGAGCCGCGAGGCGCGCATCCGGCATCGGCACGATACCGCTGTTCGGCTCGATGGTGCAGAAGGGGAAGTTCTCAGCCGCGATGCCGGACTTGGTCAGCGCGTTGAACAGGGTGGACTTGCCGACGTTGGGCAGGCCGACGATGCCGCAATTGAAACCCATGGAAATTCCCCTCTTGGTGAGATCAGGCCTTCTGGCAGTGCAGCTCGCGCATGGCCTTGGCGAAGTCGCCGGCGAGCACGTCCGGCAGCACGCCGAGGGCAAAGTCGATGCTGGCGTCGAGCTTGTCCTGTTCGGCGCGCGGTGCGCGGCCAAGGACGAAGTTGGAGACCAGCTTGGCGTCACCTGGGTGGCCGATGCCAAGCCGCAGGCGATGGAAATCGTTCTGGTTGCCGAGTTGCGCGATGATGTCGCGCAGCCCGTTGTGCCCACCGTGGCCGCCACCTCGTTTGAGTTTGGCGACGCCCGGAGGCAAGTCGAGTTCGTCGTGAGCCACCAGAATGGCCTCCGGTTTGATCCGGAAGAAATTGGCCAAGGCCGCCACGGACTGGCCGCTGCGGTTCATGTAGGTGGTGGGGATCAACAGACGAACGTCGTTGCCCTGATGGCTGAATTTTGCCGTCAGGCCGAAATATTTGCGGTCAGCAGTGAGTGAAACCCGCTGGGCGCTGGCAATGCGTTCAACGAAAAGAGCCCCTGCGTTATGCCGGGTCTGTTCGTATTCGGGGCCGGGGTTACCCAGGCCGACGATCAACTGGATGGCGGTCACGTAGGGGCTCTTCCTTGGAGTTGGTGGGGCACAGTGCTGGGCACTGTAACCCGGTCAACACCGGCGCGCCGAGTAGATTACTCAGCAGCGCCTTCTTCAGCGTCAGCAACAACGCGCGGAGCGTGAACGTTGGCAACAGCTTTGTCATCACCGTGGGCCAGAGCTACGAACTCTACGCCTTTAGGAGCTTTCAGGTCCGACAGGTGGATGATGGTGCCGATTTCAGCGTTAGCCAGGTCAACTTCGATGAACTCTGGCAGGTCTTTGGCTTCGCAGGAAACTTCGATCTGAGCTTCAACGTGCGAGATCTCGCCGCCTTTCTTGATCGGTGCTTCTTCGTTGATGAAGTGCACTGGAACCTGAGCGGTCAGTTTCTGGCCAGCGACAACACGGATGAAGTCGGCGTGCATGATGAACTGCTTGACCGGGTGACGCTGCAGAGCCTTGACGATGACGTTCTGCTTGGCGCCGTCAACGTTCAGCTCGATCACGTGGCTGAAGGCAGCTTCGTTTTCGAACAGCTTGGCGATTTCCTTCAGAACGAAGGTCACGGACTCAGCTTCTTTGTTGCCACCGTAGATGACGGCAGGGATGCTCTGCGTGTGACGCAGGCGGCGGCTCGCACCTTTCCCCAGGTCAGTACGCTTGATTGCGTTCAGGGTAAAATCAGTCATTTTGTTTCTCCAAAATAGCCAGCACCCGCAGGCGTTTGCGACCAGCGCCAAACGGGGTGGGCAAAAAAGCCCCGCCCCGACATAAGGGTCGGGGCGGGGCGCTTTTCGTCAACGGGGTTCCGCTTAGCGGAACATCGCGCTGATCGATTCTTCGTTGCTGATGCGGCGAACCGCTTCAGCGACAACCGGTGCAATATCCAACTGGCGGATACGGTCACAGGCTTGAGCAGCGGCCGACAGCGGGATGGTGTTGGTCACCACCAGCTCGTCGAGTACCGACTTCTCGATGTTCTCGATCGCTCGGCCCGACAGAACCGGGTGCGTGCAATAGGCGTAAACCTTGGCAGCGCCGTGTTCTTTCAGAGCCTTGGCCGCGTGGCACAGTGTGCCGGCGGTGTCGACCATGTCGTCTACCAGGATGCAAGTGCGCCCTTCGACGTCGCCGATGATGTGCATCACTTCGGAGTGATTAGCCTTTTCACGGCGTTTGTCGATGATACCCAGATCGACACCCAGCGACTTGGCAACAGCCCGTGCACGCACGACGCCACCGATGTCTGGGGAGACGATCATCAGGTTCTCGAAACGCTGGTCTTCGATATCGTCGACCAATACGGGCGAGCCGTAGATGTTGTCGACCGGGATATCGAAGAAACCCTGGATCTGGTCAGCGTGCAGGTCGACAGTGAGAACACGGTCGATACCCACGACAGTGAGCATGTCAGCGACAACTTTGGCGCTGATGGCTACACGTGCCGAACGCGGACGGCGGTCCTGGCGGGCGTATCCGAAGTAAGGAATCACGGCGGTGATTCGGGAGGCTGAGGAGCGGCGGAAGGCGTCGGCCATCACTACCAGTTCCATCAGATTATCGTTGGTCGGAGCGCAAGTCGGCTGAATGATGAAGACGTCTTTACCGCGGACGTTTTCATTGATCTCAGTGCTGATCTCACCGTCGGAGAACTTACCGACAGAAACATCACCAAGTGGGATATGCAGCTGACGTACGACACGTCGAGCCAGATCGGGGTTAGCGTTCCCCGTAAAGACCATCATCTTGGACACGCGCAGTACCTGAAGGCTGAGGGTATACCTGGATGAGTATAGGAAAATGGCAGGGGCGGCTGGATTCGAACCAACGCATGGCAGGATCAAAACCTGCTGCCTTACCGCTTGGCGACGCCCCTGTATCTGTTGCTGCGAGTACTGTGTACTCGACTTCTAGAGCAGACTCTGTAGCTTGCGATGCAACATCGAAACGTTGCTTCCTTTTGCCACAAACCCTGTTTGAGTCTCTGAAAGAAGGGCCAGAACTTTATCAGCTTCGGCTTTGCTTGGGAAGGCCCCAAACACGCAACTTCCAGTACCGGTTAATCGAGCTTCAGTATATTTACCAAGAAGATTCAACGCATTGCGAACTTCCGGGTAACTTTGCTCTACCACCGGTTGGCAGTCATTTCGACTGTTTCCCTCGGGAACGGGGCGCATCTTAAGGGGGAGGGAATCACGTGTCAACTGCGGATGTGAAAAAATTTCCGCTGTGCTGACAGACACTTGCGGCACCAGCACGACATACCACGGCTCGGCCGGATCGACCGGGGTGAGCTGCTCGCCAACACCTTGGGCGAAGGCCGCATGGCCGCGCACGAACACCGGTACATCGGCGCCCAGGCTCAGTCCCAGCGCAGCCAGGCGATCAAGGTCCCAGCCCAGTTGCCACAGATGGTTGAGGCCGAGCAAGGTGGTCGCGGCGTCGGAGCTGCCGCCGCCAATGCCGCCGCCCATGGGCAGAAGCTTCTCCAGCCAGATATCCACACCTTGAGTGCAGCCTGACTGCTGCTGCAATTGGCGCGCAGCGCGCACGATCAGGTTGCTGTCGTGGTCGACTCCGGGGACGTCCGTCTGCAGGCGCACCTGATCGTCGTCGCGCAGGGCAAAGTGCAACTGGTCAGCGTGGTCAAGAAACTGAAACACGGTTTCCAGCTCATGGTAACCGTCATCGCGGCGGCCAATGATATGCAGCCACAGGTTCAGCTTGGCCGGTGCCGGCAGGCTCAGCGTGGTCATCGATCAATGCCCCAGTTGCCGCGGTTGCCAGTCTTTGACCACCAGGGTGACGTCGATGTCCTTGCCATGCAGCTTGATTCGCTCTGGCAGCCAGTAGCCATTCTGCTCGGTGTAGCTCAGGTACTGCACCTGCCAGCCATCCTGGTTCAGGCTGGCCAGGCGGCTGTCCTGGTCGAGGGTCAGTTGGCTCTTGCTGTCGGGGGCGGGCAGGCCGCGCACCCACCAGACCAGATGCGACACCGGCAATTCCCAGCCAAGCTGTTCGGCGAGCAGAGCCTCTGGGCTCGGCGCTTCATAGCGGCCCTGGTTGGCTACCTCCAGCACCACGCCGCCGGGACGACCGGTCAGACGCGCGGCACCGCGGCCGAGCGGGCCAGCCAGGCGGATGTCGTAGTAATCCTGGCGCTGCAGCCAGAACAAGGTGCCGCTACCGGAGTCCTTGGGCGCGCGGATGCCGACCTTGCCGTTGATCTGCCAGCCGTCGAGGCTGCTCAGCTGTTGTTTGTGTTGACGCCACAGTTGTGGGTCGCCCTGGCCCTGCACGGCTTCACGACTACCAAAGCTGCTGCAGCCAGCGAGCACGGCGATCAGGGTAAAGGTAAGGCAATGACGCAAAAACATGGCTTAGAGAGTCTCTGATCCGGTCAGGCGCAAGACGGTCTTGCGCAGGACACTACTGTCGGGTTGGGTTTCGAAGGCTTTGGCCCAGACCTGGCGCGCTTCGCGGCGCTTGCCATTGGCCCAGAGCACTTCGCCCAGGTGGGCTGCCACTTCGTGATCGGGGAAGCGCACCAACGCCTGGCGCAGGTAGCGCTCGGCTTCATCCAGATTGCCCAGGCGATAGTTCACCCAGCCAAGGCTGTCGAGCACGGCAGGGTCGTCCGGGGTCAGTTGGTGGGCTTTTTCGATCAGGGCTTTGGCTTCGGCATAGCGCGTGGTGCGGTCGGCCAGGGTGTAGCCGAGGGCATTCAGGGCCATGGCGTTTTCCGGCTCGCGGGTGATGATGGCGCGCAGGTCCTTTTCCATCTGGCCGAGGTCGTCACGCTTTTCGGCGAGCATGGCGCGGGTATAAAGCAGGTTGATGTCGTCCGGGTAGCGCTTGATAGCTTGCTGCAGGACCTTGTCGGCCTGCGCCGGCTTGTCGTTGTTGCCGTAGCTTTCGGCCTCGATCAGGTACAGCTGGATGGCGTAGTCGGGCTGTGCTTCGCGGGCTTCGGCGAGCAGGCGCGAGGCCTCGCGGCCGCGGCCGTTGGCGATGAGGATGTCGGCCTGGCGCAGTTGCGCCGGCAAGTAGTCAGCGCCTGGGCCCACCAGTGCGTATTCGCGCAGTGCCGCTTGCGGGTCGTTGCGCTGCTCGCGGATCCGGCCCAGGTTGAGGTGCGCGGCATCGACGTTGCTGTCGCGTTCGACCAGCTCTTGCAGATAGCCTTCGGCCTCGTCCCAGTCCTTGTTTTCCAGGCATACCAGCGCCAGGGAATAGCGCAGTTCGTCATCCTCCGGGTACTGCTGGAGCATGCTTTCGAACTCGGCCTTGGCGTCGCCGATGCGGTCCTGTTCGACCAAGGTGCGCGCATAGGTCAGGCGCAGGCGCTTGTCTTCCGGGTTGTCGCGGATTGCTCGGCGCAGCAGTGGCAATGCTTCAGGGCCGCGGTCGAGGGCTTGCAGCAGGCGTGCACGGAGCAGGATCGGAGCGATTTCGCCATTTTGCGGTGGGTGCTGCTCCAGCAGAGCCAGCGCTTGCTCCGGTTTGTCGTCCTGATTGAGCAGCAGCGCCTTGCCGAAGATCAGCTGGCCGTTCTCGGGGTACTTCACCAACAGGCGCTCGAAGCTCTGCATCAAGCCATCCCGGGTGCTTTGATCGGTCTCGGCTGCAGACAGCGCGAGGAAGTCGAAATGGGTATCGCCCTGACCTTGCAGGACCTTTTCCATGAATACCATCGACTCGTCGTAGCGCCCGCCACGCGCCAGCTGGATCGCGGCGGCGCGTTGGGCGTCGAGGTTGTCCGGGTCGTTGCGGGCCCAGATCAGCGCGGTATCCAGCGCCGGTTCGTCGGCACCAAGGTACTCGGCAATGCGGAAGGCCCGCTCGGAGACGCCTGGGTCCTGGGTTTTCTCGGCCTGGTCCACGTAGTTGGCCAGGGCGATATCGAAACGGTTGCGCTGGCCGGCCAACTCGGCGACGAGCAGGCTGTAGAGGGTTTCCGGCTTGAACGATCCGTACACCACGGGCTTTTCCTGCGCAGCCTTGGCGGCCTCTGCAGCAGGCGGCTCGGCGGCGTTCTGCGGGGCCAGGCTTTGGCAGCCCTGCAGCAGGGCGAAGGTGAGCAGCAGTGCGTGGGATCTATTCATAGATAAGGTATAAAAGTGCTATCCGGCGGTCGCAGCATGATGACACAAGCGCAGTGGCAAACCCACCTGCGAAGCCATACCGCGTGATTAAGAATCAGGCGCGTGTAGTGGCCATCATGGCCACGATCTATTACGACAATAGTGAACGGTGGTTGTTCTGGAACCTGCGAAGTAGGACAATTATCGGCTTCACGTCACAACCAGCGACCTTGCATGGCCTTTCTTGCACTTGGTATCAACCATAAGACTGCCTCGGTAGACGTACGCGAGCGCGTGGCGTTTACGCCCGAGCAGCTGGTCGACGCCCTGCAGCAGCTCTGCCGACTGACCGCCAGCCGCGAGGCAGCGATCCTGTCGACCTGCAACCGCAGCGAGCTTTACATAGAGCAGGACCAGTTGACCGCCGACGCGGTGCTGCAATGGCTGGCCGACTACCACCAGCTCAGCGTAGATGAACTGCGCGCAAGCGCCTACGTGCATGAGGAACATGACGCCGTGCGGCACATGATGCGGGTCGCCTCCGGGCTGGACTCGCTGGTGCTGGGCGAGCCGCAGATCCTCGGCCAGATGAAGTCGGCCTACGCCGTGGCGCGTGAGGCCGGCACCATCGGGCCGCTGCTGGGGCGCCTGTTCCAGGCCACCTTCAGCGCCGCCAAACAGGTACGGACCGACACCGCGATCGGCGAAAACCCGGTGTCGGTGGCGTTTGCCGCGGTCAGCCTGGCCAAGCAGATCTTCAGTGACCTGGGCCGTAGCCAGGCGCTGCTGATCGGTGCTGGCGAAACCATCACCCTGGTTGCCCGCCATCTGCATGAGCAGGGCGTGCGCCGTATCGTCGTGGCCAACCGTACCCTGGAGCGGGCAAGCATGCTCGCCGAGCAGTTCGGCGCCCATGCCGTACTGCTGGCGGACATCCCTCAGGAGCTGGCACACAGCGATATCGTTATCAGTTCCACTGCCAGTCAGTTGCCGATTCTGGGCAAGGGCGCGGTCGAAAGCGCGCTGAAGCAACGCCGGCACAAGCCGATCTTCATGGTCGACATTGCCGTGCCGCGGGATATCGAAGCGCAGGTCGGCGAGCTGGATGACGTCTACCTGTATACCGTTGATGACCTGCACGATGTCGTCGCCGAAAACCTCAAGAGTCGCCAGGGCGCGGCGCAAGCTGCCGAAGAGCTGGTTGCGGCCGGCGCCGGCGACTTCATGGTTCGCCTGCGCGAGCTGGCTGCGGTCGACGTGCTCAAGGCCTACCGCCAGCAAAGTGAACGGCTACGCGATGAAGAGCTGCAGAAGGCCCAGCGGCTGCTGGCCAACGGCGGCAACCCGGAGGACGTGCTGGCCCAGCTGGCCCGAGGGCTGACCAACAAATTGCTGCACGCACCCAGCGTGCAGCTGAAAAAGCTCTCGGCCGAGGGCCGCGTCGATGCGCTGGCCATGGCCCAGGAACTCTTTGCCCTCAACGAGGGCTCCACGGACAAACCCCCGCAATGAAAGCGTCGCTGCTGAATAAACTGGATATCCTCCAGGACCGCTTCGAGGAACTGACTGCTCTGCTCGGTGACGGCGAGGTCATTGCCGACCAGACGCGCTTCCGGGCCTATTCCAGGGAATACGCCGAAGTCGAGCCGGTGATGAGCGCCTACCAGGAATGGCGCAAGGTCCAGGCTGACCTCGAGGGCGCGCAGGCGCTGCTCAAGGACAGCGACCCGGACATGCGCGAGATGGCCGTCGAGGAAGTCCGCGAAGCCAAGGAGCAGTTGGTCGAGCTGGAGTCGCAGCTGCAGCGCATGCTGCTGCCCAAGGACCCCAACGACGGTCGCAACGTGTTCCTGGAAATCCGTGCTGGCACCGGCGGCGACGAGGCGGCGATTTTCTCCGGCGACCTGTTCCGCATGTACTCGCGGTATGCCGAGAAGCGCGGCTGGCGCCTGGAGATTCTGTCCGAGAACGTCGGCGAGCACGGCGGCTATAAAGAGATCATCGCCCGCATCGAAGGTGATAACGTCTACGCCAAGCTCAAGTTCGAGTCCGGCGCGCACCGTGTGCAGCGGGTGCCGGAGACCGAATCGCAAGGGCGTATCCATACCTCCGCCTGCACCGTGGCAGTGCTGCCCGAGCCCGACGAGCAGGTGGCGATCGAGATCAATCCGGCTGACCTGCGTGTAGACACCTACCGGGCCTCCGGTGCTGGCGGTCAGCACATCAACAAGACCGACTCGGCGATCCGCATCACCCACTTGCCGACCGGCATCGTGGTCGAGTGCCAGGAAGAGCGTTCCCAGCACAAGAACCGCGCCCGCGCCATGTCCTGGCTGTCGGCCAAGCTCAACGACATCCAGACCAGCGCTGCGCAGAACGCCATTGCCAGCGAGCGCAAGCTGTTGGTCGGCTCGGGTGACCGCTCCGAGCGCATTCGCACCTATAACTATCCACAGGGACGGGTGACCGATCACCGCGTCAACCTGACCCTGTACTCCCTGGATGACATCCTCGCCGGCGGCGTCGATGCCGTGATCGAACCGTTGCTGGCCGAATACCAGGCCGATCAATTGGCTGCCCTGGGGGACTGATGACCATTATTGCCAGCCTGCTGCGCAACGCGCAGTTGCCAGATTCGCCGACCGAACGGCTCGATGCCGAGTTGCTGCTGGCGGCTGCCCTGGGCAAGTCGCGCAGCTTTCTCCACACCTGGCCTGAGCGCATCGTCAGCAGTGAGGCCGCGCAGGTGTTTGCCGACTACCTCGCGCGCCGCCGTGACGGCGAGCCGGTGGCTTATATTCTCGGTCAGCAGGGGTTCTGGAAGCTCGACCTCGAGGTTGCGCCAGACACCCTGATCCCGCGGCCCGATACCGAGCTGTTGGTTGAAACCGCCCTCGAGCTGCAAGCCGGCGGCCCGGCGCGGTTGCTCGATCTGGGCACTGGCACCGGCGCGATCGCCTTGGCCCTGGCCAGCGAACGCCCGGTTTGGCAGGTGGTCGCGGTAGACCGGATCGACGCCGCCGTGGCGCTGGCCGAGCGTAATCGTCAGCGCTTGCAGTTGAGCAACGTCGAGGTGCGCAAGAGCCACTGGTTTGATGCCCTGGCTGGCGAGCGCTTCGCGATGATTCTGAGCAACCCGCCGTATATCCGTGCTGCCGACCCGCATCTGGTCGCTGGCGATGTGCGCTTCGAGCCGAGCAGTGCCCTGGTGGCAGGTGACGATGGCCTGGATGATCTGCGCGTGATCATCGCCCAGGCGCCTGAGCACCTCGTCGAAGGCGGCTGGTTGTTGCTTGAGCACGGCTACGATCAGGCTGATGCTGTGCGTGAACTGCTCAGCCAACAGGGCTTCACCGAGGTCGCCAGCCGGCGTGACCTGGGCGGCCACGAACGCATCTCGCTGGGGCGCCTGCCATGCTGAGTGATCAGGAACTGCTGCGCTACAGCCGGCAGGTCCTGCTGGCTCAAGTGGATATCGACGGCCAGTTGCGGCTCAAGCAGAGCAAGGCGCTGGTGGTCGGCGTCGGCGGCCTCGGCTCGCCGGTGGCGTTGTACCTGGCAGCGGCGGGGGTTGGCGAGCTGCATCTGGCCGACTTCGACACGGTCGACCTGACCAACCTGCAGCGGCAGATCATCCATGACACCGACAGTGTCGGCATGGGCAAGGTCGACTCGGCGATCAGGCGGCTGCAGGCGATCAACCCGGAGATCAAGCTGGTTGCGCACCGCTTGGCGCTGGACGAGGATTCCCTGGCAGCGGCTGTGTCAGCGGTCGATGTGGTGCTGGATTGCTCGGATAACTTCACCACTCGCGAGGCGGTCAATGCCGCGTGCGTAGCTGCGGCCAGGCCTCTGGTCAGCGGCGCGGCGATTCGCCTCGAAGGCCAGTTGTCGGTGTTCGACACCCGGCGCGATACCAGCCCTTGCTACCACTGCCTGTATGGCCACGGCAGCGAGGCCGAACTGACCTGCAGCGAAGCCGGTGTGATCGGCCCGCTGGTAGGCCTGGTCGGTAGCCTGCAGGCACTTGAAGCACTCAAGCTGCTGGCCGAATTCGGCGAGCCGCTGGTCGGTCGCCTGCTGCTGATCGATGCGCTGACTACGCGCATGCGCGAACTGCGGGTCAAGCGTGACCCGGCCTGCGCCGTGTGCGCTCAGCGCCATGGCTGAGCGCTCGGCGCCGGTCGGCGTGATGGACTCGGGGGTCGGCGGTTTGTCGGTGCTCGCCGAGATCCAGCGCCGACTGCCCAACGAATCACTGCTGTACGTGGCCGACAGTGGTCACGTGCCCTACGGCGAAAAATCCCCTGACTACATCCGCCAGCGCTTGCGCCATATCGCTGAGTTTTTTCAGCAGCAAGGTGCCAAGGCGATGGTGCTGGCCTGTAATACCGCGACCGTGGCCGCCGTAGCCGATCTGCGCGAGCAGTACCCGCAGTGGCCGTTGGTGGGGATGGAACCTGCGGTCAAACCGGCGGCGGCGGCGACTCGTTCAGGCGTAGTGGGAGTGCTGGCCACCACCGGTACTCTGCAAAGTGCCAAATTTGCCGCCTTGCTCGACCGCTTCGCCAGCGACGTCCGCGTCATCACCCAGCCCTGCCCGGGGTTGGTCGAGCGGATCGAGGCGGGTGACCTGATCAGCGCCGAGTTGCGCCGTTTGCTCGCAGGCTATGTTCAACCGCTGCTGCAGGCGGGTTGTGACACGCTGATTTTGGGCTGTACGCATTATCCCTTCTTGCGCCCGCTATTGGCCGAACTGGTTCCGGCAGATGTAGCGATCATCGATACCGGCGCTGCGGTGGCCCGGCAACTTCAGCGTTTGCTCGGCGAACGCGACCTGTTGGCAGAGGGGCCGGCGCAGCAGACCGCCTTCTGGACCAGCAGTGATCCGGACAATTTAAGAAAAATCCTACCTTTGTTGTGGAAGAAGTCCGACAGTGTGCGAAGCTTCCCACTGTAAAAAAAATGTGAAAAGACACCTAGAAAGCTGAACTATCGTACAAGCTTTGATTTCTATTAGGTGCCGATGAGGCATAACACTTAAAACAGCAAATGAAAGGGATGTTTCTCATGAAGAAACTGCTTGGTTTGGCGGCGGCTGCCGCCTTGGCGATGGGGCAAATGACAACGGCGCAGGCGGCGGACGTGTCGCTGTCGGTAGGGCAGACCGGCGATTCCACCATGGTCTACCGCCTGGGCCTGCAATCGAACTGGGATGCCAGCTGGTGGCAAACCAGTGTTGGTCGGGTAACCGGCTACTGGGATGGCGCCTATACCTTCTGGGACGGCGACACCACTGCCAGCAACCACAGCCTGTCGTTCGCGCCGGTATTCGTCTATGAATTCGCCGGTGACAGCGTCAAGCCGTACATCGAAGCAGGTATCGGTGTCGCTGCGTTCTCGCGCACCAAGCTGGAAAGCAATGACCTGGGCTCGTCGTTCCAGTTCGAAGACCGCATCGGCTTCGGCCTGCGCTTTGCTGGGGGCCACGAGATCGGCGTGCGCGCGATCCACTACTCCAATGCCGGGATCAAGCAGCCCAATGATGGTGTAGAGAGCTACTCGCTGCATTACCGTATGGCGCTGTAAGCGCGCCGTCAGGTAGCCGGGGCCGCCAGGCGGCCCCGGAACCGCTCTAGCGCGGTAACGGCCACAGGCTGCTCAGGCTCCACACTTCCAACACCAGTTCCGACTCCCGTTCAGCCAGGCTGCTGACCAGCACTTGCGCTGCGGTTTCGGCTGTCCATTGTTCGGGGATGGCATGCGCGGCTGTGACCGGCGCCTGCAGCGATTGTGGTGCGACCACGGTCAAATCGATGCTATGCGCCTGCAGAAGCTCGGGCGCGAGGTAATCAAAGGTTCCGGCATTGATGATCAGAGCATCCAGCGCGCCCCAGACCGCTTGCACCTGTGCAGCGGCCTCGGTGGCCTGGTGTGTGTCACACACTGCCCTCTAATCCTGCCGAGCGGGTAAGCCCTTGAAGGCCTCCAATGCGCGCTGGCGACTGCTTGCGAGATCCACAATTGGACTCTGATAAGAGGTAGCAAAAAGATCAGCAGATTTCATGGGCAAATGAATGGATTTATCGTCGCGGGCCTTCAATTGGGGGAGCCACTGACGAATAAAGCGCCCTTTGGGATCAAAACGTTGCGATTGCGTCACCGGATTGAAGATGCGGAAGTACGGTACCGAGTCGGTGCCGGTCGATGAGCTCCACTGCCAGCCACCATTGTTGGCGGCCAGGTCGCCGTCGATCAGATGACGCATGAAGTGCCGCTCTCCGTGGCGCCAGTCGATCAGCAGGTTCTTGCTCAGAAACATCGCGACGATCATGCGCAGGCGGTTATGCATCCAGCCAGTTGCCAGCAGTTGCTGCATCGCTGCGTCGATGATGGGGAAGCCGGTGCGGCCTTGTTCCCAGGCCTTCAAATCTTCCGGTGCATCGCGCCAGGGCAGGGCAGCGGTGTGTGCGCGGAATGGTTGGTGGCGGGAGACCTGTGGATAACCGACCAGGATGTGTTTGTAGAATTCACGCCAGAGCAGTTCGTTGATCCAGGTCTGCACGCCGGCACTACCGCTGTCGAACTCGCCGCGATTGGCCGACAACGCCGCATGCAGGCACTGCCGAGGGGAAATTACCCCCGCTGCCAGGTATGCGGACAACTGGCTGGTGCCGGGTTCGGCCGGTAAATCGCGCAGTTGCAGGTAATCATCGATGCTGTGTTCGGCAAACTCGGCGAGGCGCCGCTGCGCTTCTTTTTCACCGGCGGGCCACAATTCCCGCAACGCCTGAGTGGGCTCGGCAAATCCGTCGAAGCCAGATGGGATCGGGTCGCTGGCGATCTTCGTCGCAGCTTGTTTCGCAACTCTGCTGGCCATGGCAGGCATGCCATGCTGCAGACGCTCGAGGCAGGCACGCTTGAACTGGCCGAACACCTGAAAATACTGGCCGGCCTTGGTCAGCACGGTGCCGGGGTTGAGCAGCAACTGATCAAGGTAACGATGCACGCTGATGTCGCTGCTGCGCAGCAGGACCTCTGCGCACTCATCGCGGAGTTGCTCGTTGACGCCATATTCGTCATTCCAGTGCACTGCTTCCACCGCGTGCTCCCGGCAGATATCGAGCAGCACTTGCGGCACCTGAGCCCAGTCGTCCGTGTGGCGAATCAGCAGCGGGATGTTCAGTTGCTGCAGTGATTGGCTTAACTCGCGCAGGTTGCGCAACCAGAAGTCGACCTTGCACGGGGCATCGTCATGGCTCAACCATTGCGCGGGGCTGGCTATCCACACGGCCACGGTGGGGCCGCGTTCACAGGCAGCGCTGAGGGCGCTGTTGTCATCGATGCGCAGGTCGCTGCGCAGCCACATCAATTGCATGAAGGAGTCGTCTCTGGCGGGGTGAGCGCAAGTCGCTGAAGCAGGCGCAAGGCGGCCTGCGGTGTGTCGAACAGGGACAGGCCGGGTTGCTGCATGGCTTCCAGTTGGGTCTGGTGCAGGGCAATTGTTTCGCCACCCAGTAGTTTTGCCGCGTCGATGCCATGCAGTGCGCGCTCGAGGGCGGCATAGTCAACGCGCGGGCCGAGCAGCAGTACCAGTACCTGCGCTTGCAGCTCGCTCACGGCGCGTTGCAGCTGCGCGCCGGCGACCGCGAACTCGAGCACCTCGACGGCGCGGCCACTGCTGGTAAACAGCCAGGCGCACAGCCACAGATGCGCGTCGAAGCCGCGATCGCTGTCGACCACCAACAGCACCGGCGGCCCTGCAAGCTGCTGATTGTCGTGATACACCCGTGCGCCGAACTTGCTGCGCAGCCAGGTGTGAAAAAACGCCTGCTCGAGGCGGGCGTTGAAATGCGTTTGCCAGCGCCGGGCGAGGCTGTGCAGCAACGGCAGCAGCAGCTGTTCACAGAGCGTGACGGCCGGGTACAGCGCCATGGCCTGATTGAGCTGCTGGTCGAGGGTGCGCTGGGACAAGTTGCCCACCGCTTCGATCAACGCCTGCTCGCGCAACTGCCAGTCCCCTTGTGGGGCAACGCTTGGGGCGTGTTCAAGCAGCTCACGGACCTGGCCGACCGAAGCACCACGCTCGAGCCAGCGCAGGATCGCCTGCACCTGCTCGACTTGGTCGGAGCCGTACAGACGATGCCCCTTGGCCGTGCGTTGCGGCTTGAGCAAACCATAGCGCCGCTCCCAGGCTCGCAAGGTGACCGGGTTTACCCCAGTGCGGCGGGCAAGCTCGCCGATGGGCATCAAATCTTCAGACTGCATTGCGTAAACCTAGGCTTTCGGGGTGGGGCTGCAGATAGGCCTGCTGGCTGAGGTAGGGGTCTGGATGTACCCGCAGGTGGTGTTTGAGCAGGGTCATCGGTACTACCAATGGCACGATCCCTTGCTGATATTGGCCGATCACCTGCTGCAGCTCGGCGCGGTCACCCTGGTCCAGCGCATCGCGCAGATAACCGCTCAGGTGCAGCAGCACGTTGCAATGCGTGCCACGGTTTGCCGGGCGGCGCAGTGCCTGCATCAGGAGGCTGAAGTACTGCGCGCCGACCTGCTGCGGGTCGGCATCCTTGCGCATGCTGCCCAACATCCGGCCAAGCTCGCGATAGGCTTTGGGGTTGTTGGCCATCAGCAGGTATTTGTACCGCGAATGGAAACTCACCAACGCACCCCGGCTCAGCCCCGCAGCCAGTTGCTGCTGCCAGTCGGCGTAGGCATACACGCGGCTGATGAAGTTCTCCCGCAGTACCGGATCATGCAGGCGGCCCTCCTCTTCGACCGGCAGATCGGGGCGCCGCGCACAGAAAGCGTCGGCGTAGGCACCGCGGCCACCTTTGAGCGCAGGGTGGCCGTTGTCCTGATAGACCTTGACCCGCTCCAGGCCGCATGAGGGTGACTTCTGCATGAAGATATAACCGCATACATCGCCGATTTCATCAGCCATCTGCTCGCCGTAGGCGCGCAGTGGGGCAGAGTAGTTGGCGCCGGGGTTGCGCGTGGCAACCACTTCGGGCTGCTGCGGATCACCTACCAGGCGGATCGGATCGCGCGGAATACCCAGGCCGATGGCGACCTCAGGGCACAACGGTACCCAGTCGAAGTGCGCTTCGAAAGCACTCAAGCAGAGTTCGGAAGCCTTGTGCCCGCCGTTGTAGCGCACGTTCTCGCCGAGCAGGCAGGCACTGATGCCAATGCGGGGTTTCGCCGACGCGTTCATCGCTGCCTCCAGAAAACTTGTACAAGGTTGCTCCTTGTGTACAAGTCTATTCCAGCACAGCCACGCACTTATGCAAACAGTTTTTTCTGTATAGATTTACAGCCAGGTCTATTCCAGATGCTCGAGCAAGCGTCTTGCCGCTTCCTGGCCACTCAACCAAGCGCCTTCGACCCGGCCAGACAAGCACCAGTCGCCACAGGCGTACAAGCCCAAGTCAGCATCCGCGAGCGCCCCCCATTCATGGCCAGCGGCGGGGCGGGCATACAACCAGCGGTGGGCCAGGGCAAAGGTTGGGGCCGGCACCGCGCAGCCAATCAGCTCGGCAAATTCGCCGCTCAACTGCTCGATCACCAGCTCTTTGCTCAGGTCGATGTGCTGCTTGCTCCAGTCTGACGTGGCATGCAGCACCCAGGTGTCGAGCTGCTCGTCGCGCCCTGGTTTGCTGCGGTTGCGCGCCAGCCAGTCGAGTGGGTTGTCCTGCACGAAGCAACCTTGCATGGGCGTTTGCAGTGGCGTCTCGAAGGCCAGGGCGATGGCCCAGGTGGGTTCCATCTGCACGCCGGCGGCGACCGCTGCCAATTTTGGGGTTGCTGCCAGCAGTGGCGTGGCTTGCGGTGCGGGCACGGCAATCACGACCCGGCTGAAGGGGCCGTGGCTGCAGCCTTCGGTATCCTGCAGGTGCCAGTACTGCTTGCCGCGAAACACCTCGGCGATGCGGCAGCCGAAATTGACTGTGACGTCCTTGAGCAGGCCGCGAGTGATGGCGCTCATGCGCGGCACGCCGACCCAGCGCACTTGCTCGTCTGGGGAAGGGCTGAGGACGCCATCGCGATAGTTGTACAGCTGCGGTTTCCATTGCGCGGCATGGCCCGCGGCTTCCCACTGTTGCACCTGCTCGACGAAGCGCCGGTCACGGGCAGTGAAGTACTGCGCGCCCAGGTCGAGCGCACCGGCATCGCTGCGCTTGCTGGCCATCCGCCCACCACTGCCGTGGCCTTTGTCGAACAAGTGCACAGTCTGCCCGGCGGCCTGCAGGGCCTGGGCTGCGGAAAGGCCGGCAATGCCGGCCCCAATGATGGCAATAGGTACTGTCATGATGGCCTCTTCTAACCTTGCTCGAAGCAGATTACGCGGTCTTGCAAACCTGTACAATGCGTAAAGTTTGTATAAGGTTATTCCGCTCTATAGGCCAGCTTGGCCTATGTTTATCCGAGAGCGTGCGGTCAAGAAAGTGCCTTGTTGTTAAAAATAGACCACCCCGACGATCTGCGAGGACACAGCCATGCATATATTGCTGACAGGCGGTACCGGTTTGCTCGGCAGGCATCTTTGCCGTCTGTGGACTGGCCAGGGCCATCGGTTGACGGTCTGGAGCCGGCGCCCGGAACAGGTGCCGATGCTTTGTGGCAGCGGCGTACGCGGTATCGCCCAGCTGGATGATCTGGATGCCGATGACCCAATCGACGCAGTGATCAATCTGGCCGGCGCACCGATTGCCGACCGGCACTGGACCGCAGCGCGGCGCAATCTGCTTTGGGCCAGCCGCATTACTTTGACCGAGCAGTTGCTGGCGTGGCTGCAAAAGCGCGAGCAGCGCCCTGAAGTGCTGGTGTCAGGCTCAGCAGTGGGCTGGTATGGCGATGGCGGTGAGCGCGAACTGACCGAGGCTTCGCAACCGGTCAAAGAGGACTTCGCCAGCCAGCTGTGCATCGCCTGGGAAGAGACCGCGCAGCGTGCTCAAGCGCTTGGCATACGCGTGGTGCTGGTGCGGACCGGGTTGGTGCTGGCCAGCGATGGCGGCTTTTTGTCGCGCCTGCGCCTGCCGTTCAAACTCGGCCTGGGCGGGCCGCTGGGCAGTGGTCGGCAGTGGATGCCGTGGATCCATATAGATGATCAGATCGCTCTGATAGATTTTCTCATGCGCCACAACGACGCCAGCGGTCCTTATAATGCCTGCGCGCCAGAGCCTGTGCGCAACCGTACCTTTGCCAAATGCCTGGGCAAGGCGCTGCATCGACCGGCGTTGTTGCCCGTGCCGGCGTTGGTGTTGAAGGCCGGGCTGGGCGAGCTGTCGACTTTGCTTCTCGGTGGCCAGCGCGCGCGCCCGACGCGCTTGCTGGCGGCTGGCTTCACCTTCCGTTTCAACGATCTGCAATCGGCGCTGGACAACCTGTCCGGGCGCCTCTGACATAGGACGCTGCATGACCGATCATGCCCTGCTGCTGGTCAACCTGGGTTCGCCAGCCTCCACTTCGGTAGCCGACGTGCGCCGCTACCTCAACCAGTTTCTGATGGACCCGTACGTGATCGACCTGCCGTGGCCGGTGCGGCGCTTGCTGGTGTCGCTGATCCTGATCAAGCGCCCTGAGCAGTCGGCTCATGCCTACGCGTCGATCTGGTGGGATGAGGGCTCGCCGCTGGTGGTGCTGACCCGTCGTCTGCAAGCCGCCATGCATGCGCATTGGCCGCACGGCCCGGTGGAAGTGGCCATGCGCTATGGCCAGCCGGCGCTGCCGGAGGTGCTCAAGCGCCTGGCTGCGCAGGGCGTACGCAAGGTGACGCTGGCGCCGCTCTATCCGCAGTTCGCTGACAGCACGGTAACCACCGTGATCGAACTGGCGACGCAGACCATTGCGCAGCACCAGTTGCCGCTGGAGATGCGGGTGTTGCAGCCGTTCTATGATCAGCCGAGCTATATCGATGCGTTGGTGGCCAGTGCGCGGCCGTATCTGCAGGATGACTATGACCATCTGTTGTTGAGCTTCCATGGGCTGCCTGAGCGGCATCTGAAGAAGCTTGATCCGACCGGCAACCATTGCTTCCAGAGTGCCGATTGCTGCCAGCAGGCGTGTGCCAATGTGCGGGCCGTGTGCTATCGCTCGCAGTGCCTGGCCAGTGCGGCGGCGTTTGCCAAGGCGATGGGCATTGCGGATGGCAAGTGGTCGGCGTCGTTCCAGTCGCGGTTGGGGCGGGCCAAGTGGATCGAGCCTTATACCGAGACGCGGCTTGATGAGTTGGCCAAGGCTGGGGTGAAGCGGTTGCTGGTGATGTGCCCGGCGTTTGTTGCTGACTGTATCGAGACGCTCGAGGAGATCGGGGATCGGGGGCGGGAGCAGTTTATCGAGGCTGGGGGGGAGGAGTTGGTGCTTGTACCTTGCTTGAATGATCATCCGCAGTGGGCTCGGACGTTGGCTGGGCTTTGTGAGGGGGCTTGAGGGTTGGGGCCAGTTTCTAGTGGTGATAGTGCCGGCCCCTTTCGTACTATCCATTTGATTTATTGGCTATTCGGGCCCCTTTCGCCCTTACGGCGAGTCACTTTTTTGGCAAACGCCCCAAAAAAGTAACCAAAAAAGGGCTTGGCTCCACATCCGGCCCCTGCGCTGCGCTGCGGGGTTCCCTCGCTCCGGCCTTGCTCCCGGGAGGACCGCGCTGTACGGGCCTCCTGGCCCGCAGCGCTTGCCGGCCATCCATGGCCGTCACCTCCCTTCGCAAGACCTGTGCTCGGCCTCCTGAGTCGCCGGTGGATCAAGATCAAGGGCACGCCTCGCTGCGCTGGCGCAGATCAAGAGCCAAAGTCAAAGTCAAAAGCTTGCGCCGTGCTGCGGTCCCGGCAACCCCAAGTCAGGTAAAAAAAATACCGGATAAGCCCCAACAAAGCTGGGTCAGCCAATCACCTCTCAAGGCAACTGATCATCCAGCTTGTTGTTCTTCCACCCATCATTCCCAGGCAGCAACAGATTCAACACAATCGCCACAATGGCACACAGAGCAATCCCCTTCAGACCCCAGTCATCCGGCCCATCACCGCTGCCAATCAGTACGCCGCCAATCCCGAACACCAACGTCACCGAAACGATCACCAGGTTACGCGCCTCGCTCAGGTCGATCTTGTGGCGGATCATGGTATTCATCCCCACCGCCGCAATCGAGCCAAACAGCAAGCACAGGATGCCACCCATGACCGGCACCGGAATGCTCTGCAGCAGCGCACCAAACTTGCCGACAAACGCCAGGGTGATGGCAAACACCGCCGCCCAGGTCATGATCTTCGGGTTGTAGTTCTTGGTCAGCATCACCGCACCGGTCACTTCCGCGTAGGTCGTGTTGGGCGGCCCGCCGAACAGGCCGGCAGCAGTAGTGGCCAGGCCATCGCCCAGCAACGTGCGGTGCAGGCCGGGCTTTTTCAGGTAGTCGCGACCAGTCACGCTACCGACAGCAATCACTCCACCGATATGCTCGATTGCCGGCGCCAGGGCCACCGGAACGATGAACAGAATCGCCTGCCAGTTGAACGCTGGCGCGGTGAAATGCGGGATCGCCAGCCAAGGCGCCGCAGCGATCCTGGCAGTGTCGACCACGCCAAAGGCAAAGGCCATGGCAAAACCGACCAGGACCCCGGCAATGATCGGCACCAGGCGAAAGATGCCTTTGCCGAACACGGCCACGATCAGGGTGGTAAGCAGGGCCGGCATGGAAATCAGCATCGCGGTCTGGTACGGAATCAGCACGGCGCCATCGCCGCCCTTGCCCATGGCCATGTTGGCGGCAATCGGCGCCATGGCCAGGCCGATTGAAATGATCACCGGGCCGATCACCACCGGCGGCAGCATGCGGTCGATGAAACCGGTGCCCTTGATCTTCACCATCATGCCCATGAAGGTGTAGACGAAGCCTGCCGCCATCACTCCGCCCATGGTCTCGGCCAGGCCGAACTGACCCTTGGCGAGGATGATCGGGGTGATGAAGGCAAAGCTCGAGGCGAGAAACACCGGTACCTGACGGCCCGTCACCAGCTGGAACAGCAAGGTGCCGATGCCGGCGGTGAACAGCGCCACGTTAGGGTCGAGGCCGGTGATCAGCGGCATCAGCACCAGCGCGCCAAATGCCACGAAGAGCATCTGCGCGCCCGAGACGACCTGGCGCCAGAGCGGGTCGTTGAAGCCGTCCTGCATGATCAGGCGTCCTTCTGCTTGGTGCCGAAGATCTTGTCACCGGCATCGCCCAGGCCTGGGATGATGTAGCCGTGCTGGTTGAGGCGCTCGTCGATCGAGGCGGTGTAGATGCTCACATCCGGGTGGGCCTTCTCGACTGTGGCGATACCCTCGGGGGCCGCCACCAGCACCATCGCGCGGATCTCCTTGCAGCCGGCTTTTTTCAGCAGATCGATGGTGGCGACCATCGACGCACCGGTGGCCAGCATCGGGTCGATGATCAGTGCCAGGCGCTGGTTGATGTCCGGTGCCAGTTTCTCGAGGTAGGTGTGCGCTTCGAGGGTTTCTTCGTTGCGGGCGACGCCCACGGCGCTGACCTTGGCGCCCGGGATCAGGCTGAGCACGCCGTCGAGCATGCCGATGCCGGCACGCAGGATCGGTACTACAGTGATCTTCTTGCCGGCGATTTTCTCGACCTGGACTTTACCGCTCCAGCCGTCGATTTCGTAGGACTCCAGTGGCAGGTCTTGGGTGGCCTCATAAGTCAGCAGGGCGCCGACTTCCTGGGCGAGTTCGCGAAAGTTCTTGGTGCTGATATCGGCACGGCGCATAAGGCCGAGCTTGTGGCGGATCAGCGGATGGCGGATCTCACGAGTAGGCATGGGGGAGGGCTCCGGAAGGCGGGCAAAAAAACCGCGCTAGATTAATCTATTCAGCCTGAGCTGTCGCTTTGTCATTGTGCACGTTAGTCCATAAACGCTTGATCTGAGGCCAGCGGATGCGTACCTTTGCCCGCTTTTCCGATTCCGACCCCTGGGGAGCGCCATGTCCGCCGATCTCGAGCACATCCGCCAAGTCATGCGCGAAGCTGACTGCCTGTACAACGAAGCCGAGGTCGAAGCGGCCATTGCCAAGGTAGGCGAGCACATCAGCCGCGAGCTGCATGACAAGAACCCGGTCGTGTTCTGCGTCATGAACGGTGGCCTGATTTTCGCCGGCAAGCTGCTCACCCATCTGCAGTTCCCGCTGGAAGCGTCCTACCTGCACGCCACTCGCTACCGCAACCAGACCAGCGGCGGTGAGCTGTTCTGGAAGGCCAAGCCGGAAGTATCGTTCATTGACCGCGATGTGCTGATCGTCGATGACATTCTCGACGAAGGCCACACCCTCAGCGCGATCATCGAGTTCTGCAAGCATGCCGGCGCCCGTGAGGTGTATACCGCCGTGCTGATCGACAAGGAGCATGACCGCAAGGCCAGCCCGGACCTGAAGGCCAACTTCGTCGGCTTGCCATGCATCGACCGCTACATCTTCGGCTACGGCATGGACTACAAAGGCTACTGGCGCAATGCCAACGGCATCTTCGCCGTCAAGGGCCTGTAAGCCATGCGCGCGCCGGCATTCATCGACCAGTCCTTGTTTGCCGGCCTGGCCGAGCAGGCTGCGGCCAACCCGCGCGGGCGTCAGCACCATAACTTTCATGCCATGGCCGAACCGTGCCACCGCATGGCGGTTGGCTTGCAGCCTGACACCTACATCCCGCCGCATCGCCACCTGAGCGAAGACAAGGCCGAGACCTTGCTGGTGCTCAAAGGGCGCCTTGGCCTGCTGCTGTTCGACGAGGAGGGCGGGGTTATCGAAAAACGCCTGCTCGAGGCCGGTGGCGAGTGCCTCGGTGTCGACCTGCCACCGGGCGTCTATCACGCGCTGGTGGTGCTCGCCGCCGACAGCATTCTGTTCGAGTGCAAGGCCGGCCCTTATCGCCCGGTGGGTGAGGGTGAGCTGGCGCCATGGGCCCCGCGTGAGGGTGAGCCAGGGGTTGCCGCATACCAGGTGTGGATGCGCGCGCAGTTCGCCTGAGCGGGCATGCTAGAGTGCGGCTTCATGCCAAGGAGCCTCACATGCGTGCGTTCATTCCCTTGCTGTTGGCGCTGAGCCTGCCGTTGTCTGCGGCGCCCCTGCACAGCCAGTTTCTGCCACCTGATGACCAGTCGCTGCGCCAAGAGGCGCCGACCAGTCAACAGTTGCTGCAAGTCACCGACTACTCGGTAGTGGTCGGCACCCAGCGTCAGTCTGACCAACAACCGATCCCGATCACCGCCTCGCTGCAGATGCGCCTGAAAGGCAAGCCGCTGAGCAAGGGCGCGACGATTACCCAAGTATTGCTCAGCTTCGATGGTGAAGGTGGCAAGAGCCTGAAGAAGCCAGTCTACGACGACAAGACCCGCACCCTGAGCCTGAACTACCCGATGGCCGACTACCGGGTGATCATCGACCTGCTGCGCAACGAGACCCTCTACGTGCAGTTTCTGACTTACGCCAACGGCCATGTCTGGGCGGATCTGCATACCGGCACCGTACGTACGCGTTGAGGCCTGCGCATTGGCGGGGGTACACTGCCGCCCTGCGAAATTTGGTGATGGCTTAGGTGGAGTCGGCAATGCGTAAAGACAAGAAGCAAGTGATTGGTGACGAGATCAGTGACGACTACATCAAGTCGTTTCTGCAGTACGACCCGGCCGACGGCGTGACGTCGCCGTCCGCGCACAAGCTGGTCAAAGCCTATCGTGGCCTGCGCATCGATGACTTCGAGCGGTTTGTCGGGTTCTTCGTCGAGGCGGGTTATGAGCTGGACGGCAAGGACGAACACGGTCAGACCTTCGTCGAGCAGATCGCTGATCAGCGTAATGCGGCGGAGTACATCGAGATCATCAACAACGCCCGTGGTTGAGTGATCTGAGTCTGGAGTGATTTGGGGCCGCAGAGCGGCCCCTAGACCGGTCAGGCGTAATGCTGAGCCGGGCTGCTTTCAACCATCTGCAATACCTGGTCGTTATGCTCGCTGACCTTGCGGTACAGCGCTGCATCGCTGGCCAGGACACTTTCCCGGGCAGGGAAGATCTCGTGCAGCTTGCTCGCCCAGGCACCCTTGGCTTGCTCAGGGAAGCAGCGTTCGATCAGATCAAGCATGATCGACACCGTCACCGAAGCACCAGGCGATGCGCCCAGCAGGGCCGCCAGGCTGCCGTCGGCCGCCGCAACCAACTCGGTGCCAAATTGCAGCACGCCGCCTTTTTTCGGGTCTTTCTTGATGATCTGCACGCGCTGGCCGGCCACTTCCAGGCGCCAGTCTTCGGCTTTGGCTTCTGGGTAGAACCGGCGCAGCGAGTCCAGGCGTTGCTCCATCGACTGCATCACTTCACTGACCAGGTACTTGGTCAGGTCCATGTTGTCGCGCGCTACTGCCAGCATCGGGCCGAGGTTGCCCAGGCGTACCGACAGTGGCAGGTCGAGCAGCGAACCGTGCTTGAGGAACTTGGTGGTGAAGCCGGCGTAGGGCCCGAACAGCAGCGAAGTCTTGCCGTCGACGACACGGGTATCCAGGTGCGGCACCGACATCGGCGGAGCGCCTACAGCAGCCTGGCTGTAGACTTTGGCCTGGTGCTGCTTGACGATTTCCGGGTTGTCGCAGCGTAGCCACTGGCCGCTCACCGGGAAGCCGCCAAAGCCTTTGCTCTCGGGGATGCCCGAAGCCTGCAGCAATGGCAATGCCGCGCCACCAGCGCCGAGGAAGACAAAGCGTGCATCGACTTCACGGCTACCGCCGCTGTTGACGTCCTTGATGCTGACGGTCCAGCCGGCGCCGTTACGGCGCAGGCCGACGACCTTCTTGCTGTACTTGACCTGGCTGTCCGCGGTGTTGCCGAGCATTTTCAGCAGCTTGTTGGTCAAGGCGCCGAAGTTGACGTCGGTGCCTTTCATCACGCGGGTTGCGGCGATGTGCTGGTCGGCCGGGCGGCCGGGCATCATCAACGGCATCCAGTCGCGCATCACCGCCTTGTCTTCGGTGTACTCCATCTCGCTGAAGGCGTGGTGCTGCTTGAGCAGTTCGAAACGCTTCTTGAGGAAGGACACGCCCTTGTCACCTTCGACGTAGCTCAGGTGTGGCACGGGATTGATGAAGTCACGCGGCGCGCCGAGGCCGCCCTTGTTGATCAGGTACGCCCAGAACTGCCGTGACACCTCGAACTGGGTGTTGATGTGCACGGCCTTCTTGATGTCGATGCTGCCATCGGCGGCCTGCGGCGTGTAGTTCAGCTCGCACAGGCCGGCATGGCCGGTCCCGGCGTTGTTCCAGGGGTTCGAGCTTTCTGCAGCCCCGGAGTCCATCGCCTCGACGACCTCCAGTTTAAGGGCCGGGTCGAGCTCCTTGAGCAGTACGGCCAGGGTGGCACTCATGATGCCCGCGCCTACCAGTACTACATCAACCGATTCGTTCTGCGCCATTAACGCGTCTCCACAATCTACAGCACCTAATTGACAGCATAGGATCCCTGGGGTTGCCAGGCTCGCCATGTCCGACTCTTCGCAGTTCTTGCAACTTCGCGAACACCGCCAATCAGTCTCAGGGTTCAGCTATTGAACGCTGATTGCCACGGCTGCGGCAATTCGACTTATGGTCAAGGTGTCCGACGTGCGTTATGGACCGGCCTCAGTGACTCATCATGGATGAGCGCCAATACCGGCCATCAGGGGCTGTTGGGGACACATCTGCTGCTGTTGCACATGCCAGACTGTTCATTTGCTCGCCACACTCTTGTGAAGTTGTGAAAACCTGGTTTTTTCCACGCTCTTTTGGAGACGTGAACCTCAAAAAGGGACTGCGCGATGGCAACCCACAGGTTCATGCAGTGCAGAAGGCCAGAAAAAGCAGGCGCAACAGCCGGATGCAAGACCTGAAGTGGAAGGCTCTCTGTGGGCGAGGCGGTGAAGGTGCCGGGGTCAATCGGCAGGTGCGGGGCCCGATCAGGAGACGTCCTTATAATCGGGGGGAGATTATAGCGATGTCGCGGGCAGAAAGGTCGTTAATCGCGGTTTTTATTGCAGCATTTGTCAGGCGGGCAGGCTGCGTTGCTGCCAACGACGGCTTGCGCGGGCGCAAACCCGGGCGCTGGCAGGCAAGGTTCGGCCCAGCCAGGCTAGCTGCATGTCACTGACCTGAACCCAGCCGCTACCGCTGGGCGGCAGGCTGCACTGCTTGAAACCCAGGCAGCAACCGGTGCTGTCGAGGCGAGCATAGATAAGCTGGGGCGAGCGCTTGAACAGCAGGTTCCAGAGCGAGGCCATGGCGGCGAATCCTGTATGGAGTGGGCTGGGCCAAGGATAACGGCGCGGCCATGAAAGCATTATGACAAGCGGATATAGCCGATAGCTGGCGTTCAAGCGGCTGGGTATACTGTGGGCCTTTGCCGCATTTTCTGGAGAAACGCGCATGTTGCAACGTCTGCTGTTCGGTTTGCTCGCGGTGGCCAGCCTGAGCCTGGTCGGCTGTGCCCACAGCCCGCAACAACTCAGCCCGCAACCCAAGCTGACCACTCAGCTCAATCCGGTCGGTCGCGGCCAGCCAGTCGTGGTACGGGTGGTCGATGGTCGTCCTTCGCAGTCGCTCGGCACCCGTGGCGGCATGTACCCGGAAACCAGCACCATCAGCGTCAACGGCAACGATGTCGTGCCCAAGCTGCAGGCTCAGGCCGAAGCAGCGGTGCGTCTGCTCGGTTTCACCCCGACCCAGGGCGGCTCCAATGCGCCGCAGTTGACCGTGACCCTGGCCGAACTGAAGTACCAGTCGCCCAAGGACAAGATGTATGTGACCGAGGCGACCATCGGCGCGACCTTCCGTGCTGACGTAGCCAATGCCAACCGCCGTTACAGCGGCCGTTACGGCGCTTCGCTGGATCAGCGCTTCGGCATGGCGCCGAACCAGGAAACCAACACCAAGCTGGTCAGTGATGTGCTCAGCGATGCCTTGACCCGTCTGTTCAAGGACCCGACCATCGGTCAGGTGCTCGGCGAATAAGCGTTCGTCACAGCCAGGTCATAAAAAAACCGCTGCCTGAATCTCAGGCGGCGGTTTTTTTTGCTTCAGGACCAGGCGATAGCGCAGCGCAGAGAACAAAGGGTATGGCAGATGAAATCCGTCGGCAGTTGGTCGTAAAGCCGCAGCCAACGCGACCGGCTTGGGTAGAATGCTCGGCTTTGCTGTCGCGACTGCGAGGTCTGTAATGTCTGTGCAAGTACTCTGGGGGCTGCTGGCGGCCCATCCGGCCAAGCTGATCAACCTGCTGGCCCTGCTGATTACCTGCCCTGGTGGCCTGCTGCTGCAAAGCGCCCGGCGCCGGGCGGCGCTGACGCGGCGCAGCCTGGCGGTCGACGAAGGCCTGGTCGACGCCTTTGATCGGCGCGTGCCGCGTTACTACTACACCCTCGGCTCGGCGTGCCTGGCGCTGGCGCTGCTGTTGTCCTGGTTGAGTACCTGGGTCTGACGGCGGGGCTGCTGCCAGCCCCGCCGCGGTTCAGGCAACCTGGCTCTGGACCTTGACCTGATACTGATTGCGTACCGGCGTTGCGTACTGCAGCACCAGGTACGGCTGCTGTTCGACCGGGCAGGCGTCGAGGCGGCGTTGCCATTCCTGCTTGGCTTTGGCCAGCTCTTCAGCCTGGAACAGCTTCTCGGCAGGCGGCACGGCCAGTGCCGGGTCGGCATCCTGCCACATTGCGTAGGCCAGGTAGTGCACAGGGAACAAGCGGTAACCACCCAGGATCTGCCGGTCAACTTCCTGCGCCAACAGCTTGGTATCGGCAAAGAACTCCCTGACCGGTGCAGCGAAGTGGATATGCACGCGGCCTTTATAGCCGGTGATGCCCGTAGCGATGCTCTTGTCGTCTTCACCGGGCGCCTTGGTATAGCTGCCGGTGGTGGCGCGGATGTACAGCTCGCGCGCCTTGGCCTGATCGCAAGGGTCATACTCGTAGCTGATCGATACCGGCGTCAGGTTCAGGCCCTGGATCACCGCGCCGAATGGCTCGTCCTTGCGGCTCATGTGGAACATCTTGAGGATCGCCGAATCGGTACGGTCATCGCCGTCCTTGGCCCGGCCTTCAGCCTGGGCGATCCAGATCGACGCGCCATCGGTGCGGATCGAATGATTGATGTAGGCCGAGAGCAACTGATAAGCCGCCAGCTTCTCGCGCCGCCCGGTCAATGAGCGGTGCACGATGAAGCTCTTGTTCAGGCGCATCATGTCGCTGACAAAAGGCTTTTGCAGGAGGTTGTCGCCAATGGCGATGCGCGGCGTCGGCAGGCCGGCGTGGTACACCGCGTAGTTGACGAAGGCCGGATCCATGACGATGTCGCGGTGGTTGGCCAAAAACAGGTAAGCCGTACCTGCCTTGAGCTGCTCGACACCTGAATAGGTGACGCCGTCGGTGGCGCGATCGATGGTCTGGTCGACGTAATACTCGACTTTGTCCTGCAGGGTCGCGACGCAACTGACGCCGGCGAACTCTTTGCGCAGGCGGCGCGCGATCAACGGCTTGAGCAGCCAGCCGAAGGCACCGGCCGCCCGCGGGAAGCGGAAGTGGGTGAGGATATCGAGGAATGCCGGGTCGCTGAACAGGCGCGCCAGCACCGCCTGCACCTCAGCATCGTCATACGGTCGGATGGCATCGAATTCGCCCATCATGCTCTCTTGTTGGAAACGACTAGGGTAATAGATAGGGGGCGGCTCCGAAAAACGGCTCGGACGCGCGCAGGTCCCGTAAACAGACCGACAATTATACGCATAAGTCACCCTGGAGGCCGCGATGCTGGAAACTGCATTCTACGATTGCCCTTACTGTGGAGAGGGGGTGGAGACCACGGTTGATCTGTCCGGCGGTGATCAGCGCTACATCGAAGACTGTCAGGTCTGCTGCCGGCCGATCGTGTTCGACCTGCAGGTGCATGGCGACGAGTGGATGCTCGATGTGAAAAGCGAGGATGACGCCTGATGCGACGAATCTACGAGCCAGAGAACTTGCTGGAGGCCGAGCTGCTGGTGGCGGTGCTGGCTAGCGAGGGCATCGAGGTGCACCTGGTCGGCCGCGACCTGGTCGGCGCCGCCGGTGAGCTGCCATTGCACGGTTTGCTCGGCCTGGCGGTGGCCGATGAGCAGGCCGGCTACGCACGCGAGCTGATCGATGCGTACAATGTTGCCCAGCCAGTTGCTGGCGACGAACCGGAGAGTTACCCCGGGACACTGATTTGCTAGGTTGTATATCGCATGTGTGGACGCTACGCCCTGTTTCGCTGGACCCCGGCCTTTGCCGCACTGCCGGGCTACCCCGCCGACCAACAGGCGCAATGGAACATCGCGCCCGGCGCCTCGGTGCTGATCCAGCGCCAGCTTGACGGCCAGCTACAGGTGGCCAGAGCGCGCTGGGGGCTGACCCCGCCGTGGCTAACCGACTTGTCCAAGACGCCGGCGCAAGCGCGGGCCGAGACCCTGGCCGAACAGCCGATGTTTCGTCAGGCGTTTACCCAGCGCCGTTGCCTGATGCCGGCCAACGGTTTTTACGAATGGCGTGGCAGTGTGCGCAAGCGGCCTTACTGGTTGACGCCGGGCGAGGGCGCGGCGCTGTTCTTTGCAGCGATATGGGAGGCATACCCGGTGCAGGAGCAAGTCTGGCTAAGCTGCGCAGTGGTCACCCAGGCGGTGGTCAATCAGCGCCGGCCACTGATTCTCGACGAGGCCGGGCAGGCTGCCTGGCTTGATCCGGAGACGCCGCTGGCGCGTTTGCATGAGTTGCTTGCTGGCCCACCGGCTGCGCTACGCGAGCGGGCGCTGGCCAATTTCGTCAATGATCCCAAGCTGGATGCACCGGAGTGTCTGACGCCGGCTTGACGTGGTACAGATAAGCCTCGGGTTAAATCTTCCCTATGGCTCTGGCGGCGCCGGGCGTCTGCGCCTAGGATACGCGGCACGTACCCAGGGAGTGTTTTATGCGTAAGTCATTTGTTCTCAGCCTGCTCGCTGCCGGCGTCCTGCTGAGCGGCTGCCAGGCGGTGAATACCACCAGTGGCGGCGCCGTCGGCGTTGAGCGCAAGCAGTACATGTTCAGCATGCTGTCGACCGACGAGGTCAACAACATGTATGCCCAGTCCTATCAGCAGACCTTGAGCGAAGCCTCGAGCAAGGGCGTGCTCGATAAAAGCAGCGCCGAAGCCAAGCGCGTGCAGGCCATCGCCGATCGCCTGATCGCCCAAGCGCCGAAGTTTCGCCCGGATTCTGCGCAGTGGAAGTGGGAAGTCAACGTCATCAAGAGTGACGAACTCAACGCGAACTGCGGCCCTGGCGGCAAGATCATCGTCTACACCGGCCTGATCGATCAGCTCAAGCTGACCGACGCTGAAATCGCCGCCGTGATGGGCCATGAGATCGCTCACGCCCTGCGTGAGCATGGTCGTGAAGCGATGTCCAAGGCCTATGGGATCGAGATGGCCCGCTCCGGTGCTGGCGCCCTGCTGGGCCTGGGCCAGGACAGCATGGCCCTCGCCGACACCGTAGTGAACTACTCCATGACCTTGCCCAACAGCCGTGCCAACGAGAACGAGGCGGATCTGATCGGTCTTGAGCTGTCGGCCCGTGCCGGCTACGACCCGAACGCCGCGATCACCTTGTGGAACAAGATGAGCAAGGCGTCCGAGGGCGCCCCGCCTGAGTTCATGAGCACTCACCCGGCTTCGTCCAGCCGGATCGCCTCGTTGCAGGCTGCCATTCCCAAGGTGATGCCGTTGTATCAGGCTGCCAAGAAGTAAGCGGTTTTGGGGCTGCGAAGCAGCCCCAAAATCCCTGCTGAATCAGCCAATCCAGCCACTGCTCTTCATCGCCGAATACACCGCGACGATCGCCAGCACCACAAACGCCGTGGCAGCCAGGCGCCGAATCAGTGTCAGCGGCAACTTCTCCGCCGCAAAGTTACCCGCCAATACCACCGGTACGTTGGCAATCAACATGCCCAGGGTGGTACCGATAATCACCATGATCAGGTGCGGATACTGCGCCGCCAGCATCACGGTGGCGACCTGAGTCTTGTCGCCGATCTCGGCCAGGAAGAACGCAATCAAGGTCGTCACGAACGGCCCGAAGCGGCGTGCTGCGCTGCTTTCGTCGTCGTCCATCTTGTCCGGCACCAGGGTCCACAACGCGGTTGCGACAAAGCTTGCGGCGAGCACCCAGTGCAAAACCGACTCGGTGAAGAAACCACTTACCCACGCCCCAACTGCACCTGCCGCAGCGTGGTTGGCCAGGGTGGCGACAACGATACCGGCGATGATCGGCCAGGGTTTGCGAAAGCGGGCAGCAAGGATGAGCGCGAGCAGTTGCGTCTTGTCGCCTATTTCGGCGAGCGCAACGATGGCGGTTGGTACGAGAAGGGATTCCAGCATCAGGGTTCCTACGGGGGCGGGTCGACACGGCTATGACACGTACAGCCTTCCCGCCCCGGGTAAGGTGTGCGTGTCATAGGTCTTGTCAAACCCTGGGTCCGTCTGTGCGGACCGTGGGTCGTACGCGCCATGGTCTGAGGACCAAGTATGTTGACGCGTACCGGGCAAGCTTAGGTGCTTGCGGGAGACTACTCCCCTAGGACGGAGCGGATTCTGCCTAGGCAAATCCGTTTGGGCAAGCGCTATTTTCTATCCGCGTTTTGCCTGGTAAATCCTGAAACCCTGTTCTTCGATCAGCGTCTTGCAGTTGCCCAGGGCCTGCTGGATGTACGGTTGATAGCGCAGGAAGGTGTTCGCAACAAGGCGAAGTTCGCCACCTGATCGCAGATGTTCAGCCGATTTTTTCAGCAGTGTTTCCGAGGCGTTGTAGTCAGTGTGGACGCCGGTATGGAACGGCGGATTGCTCAGGATTACCTGCAGATCACGCGGTGCAGCATCGATTCCATCGCCACTGATGACTTCAGCTTGCAAGCCGTTGGCGGCAAGGGTGAGGCGGCTGCTGGCCACCGCGAAGGCATCGACGTCGAGCATGGTTACCTGGCTGTCCGGGTAACGGCGCTTGACGATCGAGCCGATTACGCCCGCGCCGCAGCCGAAGTCGAGTACCGGGCCAACCGCCAGGCCGTCCAGATGCTCAAGCAACAGGGCGGTGCCGCGGTCCAGCCGGCCATGGCTGAACACCCCGGGCAGGCTGACGATCTGCAGCGGACCATCGGCCAGCGGCAGTTCGAAGCGTTCAGCCAGGCTTTCCAGTGGGGTGGCGGCCGGGGCGTTGTCGACGGTTACCTGCCACAGCTGGCAGTGGCGTGCACTGTCGAGCTTGCGCGGCTTGCCGAAGGCTTGCAGCAGCTTGGCGCCGCCTTCGATCCCGCCGCGCTTTTCACCGACCAGATACAGCTCACGGCCAGCCAGGCGCGAAGCCAGGGCGTTGAGCAGGTAGGCGGCCAGTTCGCGCGACTTGGGCATGAACACTACCGCGGCATCGAACGGCACCTGCGGCGGCTCGACGCCATGCTGGTTGCGCCCGGCAAAGCGCGCTTCGAGCAGGGCCTGGTCGCCGGCGTGCCAGGTCCAGCCGTGGGCCTGCGGCAGTTGGCCGAGCAGATCGTCGGCGGGCAGGCCGGCAAGCAGCACCGAGCCCTGGAACAACTCCGCCTGACGGAGCAACACTTCACTGCGCGGGTCCATGGACGACGCCTCCTGAAAAAAGTCGCGCAGTGTAGCAGAGGCTGGCTTGGCTCAGCTGACCACGCGGCGCGGCGCGCCGGCAAAGAACGCCTGGGCGTTTTCGCTGAGCTGCGCAACGATGCGCTGCCGTGCCTCGACCGCGCCCCAGGCACTGTGCGGAGTAACGATCAGGCGTGGCACGTCCGACTCCAGCAGTGGGTTGCCGTTAACCGGTGGCTCGACGCTGAGCACGTCGGTTGCCGCGCCGCCCAGATGACCGCTGCGCAGGGCGTCGGCCAAGGCCTGTTCATCGATCAGGCCGCCGCGGGCGGTGTTGACCACCAACGCGCCGGGCTTGAGCAGGGCCAGTTCACGGTGGCTGATCATGTGCCGGGTGTGTTCATTGAGCGGGCAATGCAGGGTCAAGGCATCGACCTGCGGCAGCAGTTCATCCAGCGGCAGGCGCTCGGCACGTGCAGGGCGACCGGGGATCTGCCCGCTCAGAACGCGCATGCCAAAGGCCTCGGCCAGGCGTGCCACGGCGCCGCCCAGCTCGCCGTGGCCGAGCAGGCCGAGGGTCTTGCCTTCAAGTTCGACGATAGGGAAGTCGAGCAGGCAGAACTGGCTGGCCTTGGCCCATTGACCGTCGGCGACCGCGCGCTGGTAGTCGCACAGGCGGGTCGCCAGCGCCAGCAGCAAGGCCAGGGTGTGCTGCGCCACCGAGGGAGTGCCGTAGCCCTGGCAGTTGCACACGGTAATGCCCTGGGCACGCGCGGCGTTCAGGTCGACGTTGTTGGTGCCGGTTGCAGCCACCAGGATCAGTTGCAACTGCGGGTTGGCCGCCAGTACGTCCGCACCCAGCAGCACCTTGTTGCTGATTGCCACAGTAGCGCCCTGCAGGCGTTCGGCAACCTGCTCCGGCGCGGTCGCGCCGTGTAGCGTAAGAGTACCGAAGCAGGCCCTGAGCGCGCTTAGGTCGAGGTCGCCGAGGTCCAGTGAGTCATGGTCAAGAAATACAGCAGTGTGGCTGGAGGTCATGGTCTGTCCTGTGCTCTGGCAGCGTGCGCGAAGGGGAGGGTAATAGACCCTACAGAATCACGTGAAAAAACGCATGTCGACTAGTTGAAATCTGTCATGCGACCTTGGCCGCTGCCCCGATCTCTGGCTGCAGCGTGCAGAGGGCATCAGCAGTTTCGTGCTCGAATGCTTCCAGCGCCGCGTGCAGCCCCTGCAAGGAGGTGATCTGTGCGCGAACTGCAGCTTTCTTGTCGGCGAGCGCCTGTTGCACCTGCAGCCAGGGAATCTGACCGTCTGGGTAAGGCTGCAGGATGGCCTGCATCTCTTTCAGCTTGAATCCAAGTTGCTGCGCGCATTTGATCAGGCGCAGGCGATCTACGCTCTGTTCGCTGTAGATCCGGTAGTTGCCTGCGCGTTGCGGCTCGGGCAGTAGGCCGAGCTTCTCGTAGTGACGGATGGATTTGACGCTGGTGCCCGCAAGTTGGGCTGCTTTTCCGATGTACATGGGGGCTTCCTTGCGTGATCGATGCGCCAGCCTGGGCTGGCGATTCATCTTACACAAGCAGCTGAACGCGTCTACGTGGCTAGCTGGCGGCCAGCTTGCGGGCCTGCAGCACCCAACGCTCGCGCTGGCTGGTACTGGAGCCGAGTACCGGCCCGAACGTCAGGGTGCGGGTCGGCTTGATGCCGCAGAAGGCCAGGGTGGTTTTACGCATCTGATGCAGGCCAGGCATGCGATAGACCCAACGGTAGTACCAGGGCGGCGTGTCCATGGTCACCAGCAAATGGGCGGTGCGGCCCTTGAGCAGTTGCTCAGGGAATGGCGAGTCTTCGCGGTACTTGAAGGCAAAGCCAGGCAGGAAAGTACGGTCGAAAAAGCCCTTGAGCAACGCCGGGGTAGCGCCCCACCAGATCGGAAAGACAAACACCAGTTGTTCGGCCCAGAGGATGTCCTCCTGGGCTTGGCGCAAGTCCGGTTCCAGCGGCTGGATCTGCCGATAGCCGTGGTGCAGTACCGGGTCGAAGGTCGCTTTCGGCAGGTCAAGAATACGCACGGCATGCCCGGCCTCGCCGGCGGCGAGGATGTAGGCCTGGCCCAATGCGGCGCAAAAGCTGTCCGCGGCGGGGTGGCCGAGGATCACCAGAATACGTTTGCTCATGTCAGCTCCAGTCAATCAAGCCAACGAGGCTAAGGCCTGCCCCTAGCGGTAGAGTCAACAGCGGCACTCATACCCGCGCCGCGCAAATCATTCCTTCGGCTGATTTGGCTGTCACATCTGCGCTCTAGAGTAAGCGCCTGACCTCGCCCGACTCGAAAAAGGGATAACCATGCTGCAGACGCGCATCATCCAACCCGCTGAAGGTGCTTACCAATTCCCGCTGCTGATCAAGCGCCTGCTGTTGTCTGGCAGCCGCTACGAGCGCACCCGCGAGATCGTCTACCGTGACCAGTTGCGCCTGACCTATCCACAACTGGTCGAGCGCATCGCGCGCCTGGCCAATGTGCTTAGCGAGGCCGGGGTCAAGCCGGGCGACACCGTCGCCGTGATGGACTGGGACAGCCATCGTTACCTGGAATGCATGTTTGCCATCCCGATGATCGGCGCGGTGGTGCACACCATCAATGTGCGCCTGTCGCCCGAGCAGATCCTCTACACCATGAACCACGCCGAGGACCGGCTGGTGTTGGTCAACAGCGATTTCATCGGCCTGTATCAAGGCATCGCCGGGCAGCTGACCACGGTTGAAAAGACCCTGCTGCTGACCGACGGCCCGGACAAGCGCGCCGAACTGCCGAACCTGGTCGGCGAGTACGAACAACTGCTGGCCGCCGCCAGCCCGCAGTACGCCTTCCCTGATTTCGACGAGAACTCGGTGGCGACCATGTTTTACACCACCGGCACCACCGGCAACCCTAAGGGCGTGTACTTCACCCATCGGCAACTGGTGCTGCATACCCTGGCGGAAACTTCGGTACTGGGCAGCATCGACAGCGTGCGCCTGCTCGGCAGCGATGACGTGTACATGCCGATCACGCCGATGTTCCACGTTCACGCTTGGGGTATCCCGTACGCAGCCACGCTGATGGGCATGAAGCAGGTCTACCCTGGCCGATACGAGCCGGACATGCTGGTCAAGCTCTGGCGTGAAGAGAAGGTCACTTTCTCCCACTGCGTACCGACCATCCTGCAGATGCTGCTCAATTGCCCGGCGTCCCAGGGCCAGGACTTCGGCGGCTGGAAGATCATCATTGGCGGCAGTGCGCTCAACCGTGCGCTGTATCAGGCCGCGCTGGCCCGTGGCATTCAGCTCACTGCAGCTTATGGTATGTCCGAAACCTGCCCGCTGATCTCCGCGGCGCACATCAACGAAGAGCTGCAGGCCGGCGGCGATGACGAGCGGGTCAGCTATCGGATCAAGGCCGGGGTGCCGGTGCCGCTGGTGGAAACCGCAATTGTCGACGGCGATGGCAATTTCCTCCCGGCCGATGGTGAGACTCAGGGCGAACTGGTGCTGCGGGCGCCGTGGCTGTCGATGGGGTATTTCAAGGAGCCGGAAAAAAGCACCGAGCTGTGGGCTGGCGGCTGGCTGCATACCGGAGACGTCGCCACCCTCGACGGCATGGGCTATATCGACATCCGCGACCGCATCAAGGATGTGATCAAGACCGGCGGCGAGTGGATTTCCTCGCTCGACCTTGAAGACCTGATCAGCCGCCATCCGGCGGTGCGTGAAGTGGCAGTGGTCGGTGTCGCCGATCCACAGTGGGGCGAGCGTCCGTTTGCCCTGCTGGTTGTTCGCGACGGGCAGAGCCTTGACGCCCGCGCGCTCAAAGAACATCTCAAACCGTTCGTCGAGCAAGGTCATATCAACAAGTGGGCGATTCCCAGCCAGATTGCCGTTGTTACGGAAATTCCCAAGACCAGCGTCGGCAAGCTGGACAAGAAGCGCATCCGCCTCGACATCGTCGAATGGCAGGCCAGCAACAGCGCGTTCCTGTCGACCCTGTGAAGCGCAGCGGGTCATCGGCGAATTAGGCGCGACCCGCATTGCAGAGAGGATGGCGCCTTGTCAAATGGGAAAATTGGGCCATGCTAGAGCACTGTCAGCTCGCACACCGGACCAGATCGGGGCGAGCGACGGGCACGGAACGCAAATCACACTTTAGAGGGATCTAGCGTCCGAGCCTGCTGGCTATAGTCGGGGCCAGGGGTTTTCAGAAACGGAGGGGGAGCGCTGCGTGCAACTCGCAGCGTCGCAGGTGCAAGCCTGCCTACCGGTCAGCCGGACCGTTTCTGCAAGGACTCACTGCCATAACAAAAAAGAACATGGAGTAGCGTCGATGAAATCTGCACACCCGTTCTGGCGTCGGGCAAGACTGCCCTTTGCCGTCAGCCTCGCTTCTACGCTCGCAAGCCCTGCATTCGCGGTCAGTTTCAACATCGGTGAAATCGAAGGCCAGTTCGATTCGTCGCTGTCGGTCGGTGCCAGTTGGTCGACAGCCAGCCCGAACAAGAACCTGATCGGCGTCAACAATGGTGGCAAAGGGCTTTCGCAGACCTCCGACGATGGCCACCTGAACTTCAAGCGCGGTGAGACCTTCTCGAAAATCTTCAAGGGCATCCATGACCTCGAACTGAAGTACGGCGACACCGGCATCTTCGTCCGGGGCAAGTACTGGTATGACTTCGAGCTCAAGGATGAACACCGCGAGTTCAAGGACATCAGCGACTCCAATCGCAAGGAAGGCGCCAAGTCTTCCGGGGCCGAGCTGCTCGATGCGTTCGTCTATCACAACTACTCGATTGCCGACCAACCCGGTTCGGTGCGTTTCGGCAAGCAGGTAGTCAGCTGGGGTGAAAGCACTTTCATTGGCGGTGGCATCAACTCGATCAACCCGATTGACGTGGCTGCCTTCCGCCGCCCTGGCGCCGAGATCAAAGAAGGCCTGATCCCGGTCAACATGTTCTATATCTCGCAGAGCCTGACCGACAACCTCTCGGCCGAGGCCTTCTACCAGCTGGAATGGGACCAGACGGTTGTCGATAACTGCGGCACTTTCTTCTCTCAGCCGGACATCATTGCCGACGGCTGTACCGACAATCTGCGGGTGCTCAGCAGTGGGCGAACTTTGAGCGGGCTGCCACCTATAGCGCAGGGCATCCTGGCCGGGAGCGGGGTGGACTACAACAACGAAGGCGTGCTTGTGCGGCGCAGTGCTGACCGCGATGCCCGTGACAGTGGCCAGTTCGGGGTCGCGCTGCGCTACATGTTCGAGCCATTGGACACCGAGTTCGGCGCCTACTTCATGAATTATCACAGCCGTGCGCCGATCTTCAGTGCCACCGGTGCCGATCCATCGGTGTTCGCTGGCCTCGCCGGTTTGCCGCCACCGCTGCAGGGTCTGGCGCCGCTGATCGTTGCGGGCAACTCGAAGTACTTCGTCGAGTACCCGGAAGACATCCGCCTGTACGGTTTGAGCTTCTCCACCACGCTGCCAACCGGTACCGCCTGGAGCGGTGAAGTCAGCTACCGGCCAAACGCGCCGGTGCAGCTCAACACCACCGACATCCTGTTCTCCGGCGTACGTCCGATCGGCGGCGGGTTGACCAACGCATCGTTGCTCACTGGCACACCTGGGCAGGACCTGCACGGCTACCGTCGCAAGGAAATCACTCAGTTCCAGACCACCCTGACGCACTTCTTCGATCAAGTGATGGGCGCCAGCCGCATGACTGTGGTCGGCGAAGTCGGCGTGACTCACGTTGGCGGCCTGGAGAACGCCCGCGAAATCCGCTATGGCCGTGACCCGGTCTATGGCCCGGGGCCGCTGCCAGCGACCGGTGGCGCGGATACCTGTGTGGCGCTCAATAACAGCACAATCGGTGGCGCCGGCGCGGGCGCATCCACCGCCAACCTCAGCCGCAAGTGCGAAAACGATGGCTATACCACCAGTACTTCGTGGGGCTACCGAGGCCGCGTGATCTGGGACTACAACGACGTCTTCGCTGGGGTCAACCTCAAGCCAAGCGTGGCCTGGTCGCACGACGTGTCCGGCTACTCACCTGGCCCCGGCGCCAACTTCGAAGAAGGGCGCAAGGCCGTAAGCCTGGGCCTCGATGCCGAATACCAGAACACCTACACAGCGAGCCTGTCGTACACCAACTTCTTTGACGGCAAGTACACCACCGTGGATGACCGCGACTTCGTTGCGCTCAGCTTCGGCGTGAACTTCTAAGCCCATTGATCCAGGACGACCAACCAATGAACAAGACCAGAAGTCTGCTGAAGGCCGGTGTACTGGGTATGTCCCTGCTGGCAACCAGCGTCATGGCTGCGGTTTCCGCTGACGAGGCGGCCAAGCTCGGCAGCACCCTGACGCCGATGGGTGCGGAAAAAGCCGGTAACGCCGACGGCTCCATCACGGCCTGGCAACCGCTGTCGAAAACCGCTGGCAGCGTCGATGCCAAGGGGTTCCTGTCTGACCCGTATGGCAGCGAGAAGCCCAAATTCACCATCACCGCGCAGAACGTCGAGCAGTACAAGGACAAGCTTTCGCCTGGTCAGTACGCGATGTTCAAGCGCTACCCGGAGACCTACAAGATTCCGGTCTACCCGACCCATCGCGGCTCGACCGTGCCGGATGAAGTGTTTGCCGCGATCAAGCGCAACGCCACCAAGACCAATCTGGTGGCGGGCGGCAACGGCCTGGAGAACTTCGAGACGGCTATCCCGTTCCCGATTCCCAAGAGCGGCGTCGAGGTGATCTGGAACCATATCACCCGCTATCGGGGTGGCAGCGTGACGCGCCTGGTTACCCAGGTCACGCCGCAACCCAACGGCTCCTACAGCCCGGTATCGTTCTCGGACCAATTTGTGTTCCGCGACAAGTTGAAAGATTACGATCCAGCCAACCCGGGCAACGTGCTGTTCTACTTCAAACAGAAGGTCACCGCGCCTTCGCGCCTGGCGGGCACCGTACTGCTGGTCCACGAGACCCTTGACCAGGTCAAGGAGCCGCGCAAGGCCTGGGTCTACAACGCCGGCCAACGCCGCGTGCGCCAGGCACCGCAGGTGTCCTACGATGGTCCGGGTACTGCGGCGGACGGGCTGCGTACATCCGATAACCTCGACATGTTCAACGGCGCGCCAGATCGCTACGACTGGAAGCTTGAAGGCAAGAAAGAGATGTACATCGCCTCCAACACCTACAAGCTCGATTCGCCAAGCCTGAAATACGCCGACATCGTCAAGCCCGGCCACATCAACCAGGACCTTAGCCGCTATGAGCTGCGCCGGGTCTGGCATGTGGTCGCGACCTTGAAGCCGGGCCAGCGGCATATCTATGCCAAGCGCGACTTCTATATCGATGAGGATACCTGGCAAGCCTCGGTGATCGACCAGTACGACGGTCGCAACCAGTTGTGGCGCGTGTCCGAAGCGCATGCTCAGGACTATTACAACAACCAGGTACCGTGGTACACCCTCGAGGCGATCTATGACCTGCAGTCGGGTCGCTACCTAGCCCTGGGTCTGAAAAACGAAGAAAAACGTGCCTATGACTTTGGCTTCACCGCCAGCAAGGCCGACTTCCAGCCAGCAGCGTTGCGCCAGGACGGTATTCGTTAATCAACGCAGCTAAAACTCCGCGTGACTCCCAGAACGCCCCGGCCCGCCGGGGCGTTTTGATTTCCGGTGCGCGCTGATGGGTTGCCGTAAATCAGCTCTGTCGCTTTTTGTCGTAGTCTTTTACCGGATAAACACACCCATCATCTTCAAATAGGCTGCGATACCCGCTAGTCTCGCAACAACCTGCTGTGCTGATGTCTCCCTCATAACGAGCCGGCCATGACTGATCTGTCCCGTACGCATGGATACACCAGCCAGGCCTTGGGCCTGCTGGACGGGCGTTTTTTCCGGCCACCGTTGCCCGATGGCCACGTGCCCCGTGGGCGCTTGTGCCAGCGTCTGCATGCGGGGCTGTCTGGCAGGCTGTTGCTGATCAACGCGCCAGCCGGCTTCGGCAAAAGCTCACTGGCGATCGAGTTCTGCGAGTCCCTGCCTGATCACTGGCGCAGCCTGTGGCTGGGGTTGAGCCAAAGGGATGCCGACCCTGGGCGCTTCCTCGAGCGCCTGCTGGAAGGTTTGCAGCAGTACTGCCCGGCCTTGGGCGGGCAGGCCATGGGCCTGTTGAAGATGCGCCAGCGTCATCAGCCGTTCGCCTTCGAAGAGTGGCTCGACGGCCTGCTCGACGAGCTGGCGCTGTACCTGCAAAGCGATAGCCCGATCCTGCTGGTGCTTGACGACTACCATCTGGCGCAGGGGGCGGTGCTCGACCGGTGTTTGCAGTTCTTCCTCAATCACCTGCCAAACGGCCTGGTGCTGATGATTACCAGCCGCCAGCGCCCCGATTGGCACCTGGCCCGTCTGCGCCTGTCGCGCCAACTCAGCGAACTCAACGAGCAGGACCTGCGCCTTACTGGCGACGAAGCGCTGGCGGTGCTCGGCCGACAGCCCACCGGCTTGCGCGGGCAGGCACTGGACAACCTGATCCAGCGCAGCGATGGCTGGGTAGCGGGGCTGCGCTTCTGGCAGCTGGCAGCCAGCGAGTCGGGCGACGAACATGCCTTGCCGCAGGCATTGCATGGCGGCGAAGGGCTGATCCGTGACTATCTGCTCGAAGAAGTGATCGATATCCTGCCGGCCGACGTGCAGGCGTTTTTGTACGAAACCGCCTGCCAGGAGCGCTTCTGCGCCGAGCTGTGCGACGCCCTGCGCGCACGTCAGGACAGCGCCGGCATCCTGCGCTACCTGCAAGCGCATCAGGTGTTTCTGGTGCCGCTGGATGAACACGGCCATTGGTATCGCTACCATCATCTGTTCTCTGACTTGCTGCGCAGCCGCCAGCACAGCGCGCCGCTGGCTGATCTGCACCTGCGCGCCTGCCGCTGGTTTCAGGCCCAGGGCCTGCTTGACGAAGCGGTCGAGCAGGCCCTGCGCGCCGGCCATTTGGATGTGGCGGCGGACCTGGTGCAGAGCCTGTCCGAGGAGCAACTGCTGGCCGAGCAGAACGTCGGCATGCTCCTGCGCTGGAAGATGGACCTGCCCGACAGCCTGTTGATCAGCACGCCGCGGCTGATCGTGCTGTACAGCTGGGCGTTGGGCCTGGCCTGCCAGTTGGATGCTGCCGAAGAACTGGCGGCGCACCTCAGCCGGTTTTTGCCGGCGCCCTCGGCCACCGCCCAGCGCTCGATGCTGGCGCAGTGGCTGGCGCTCAGTGGCGTTATCGCTCGAGGCCGCGGCGACCGTGAACGCACCATGAGCTATTGCAGCGAGGCGCTACAGAGCCTGCCCAACAAACGCTACGGCCAACGTCTGGTGTGCCTGTCGACGCTGTCCAACCTGGCCATTGCCGACGCCGACTTCTGGCGCGCGCGTGGCTGGAACCGCGAAGCGCTGGAGCTGGCCCAGCGGGTCGGCAACCCGTTGTTCGAGGCACTCGCCCATTACGATCGGGCGCGAGTGCTGCACGCCCGTGGTGAAATCTGCCGGGCGCTGGATGAAGTCCGTCAGGGCTTGTTGCGCCTGCAGGATCTGTCAGCGCAGCGGCTGTACGCGGTGCGCGCCAGGCTGACCTTGTACGAGGGCCATTTGCTCGCGGCGCACCTGCAACCGGCCCAGGGCCGCGCGCGCTTGCGCGCGGGCCTGAGTGAGGCGCGCGCCTGTCGCGATATCAGCGTGCTGATCGGGCACTGCGTGATTGCCTCGCTGGATGGCCGCGAAGGGCAGTATGCCGAAGCCTTCGCCGAACTGGCCGAAGCCGAGCGCTTGATGCATATCTGGGACGTACCGCCGATCTTCTACCTGGCGATGATCACCCTGGTGAAGTGCGAGCTGTGGCTGGCCCAGGGCCGAACCGACCTGGCCGAATCATGGCTGCTGCGGCTCGGTCAGACCTACGGCGGCGAGCAGCCCGCTGCGGCGCCGGAATTTCACCCATTACTGCCATTGCACATCGAACTGCAACAGGCGCTGCTGGAGCGCGTCCAGGGCCGTTCGGCGCAGGCTGTCGAGCGCCTGCAGAGGCTGGTCGAGCGCGGCCAGGCCAGTGGCGGTCAGTTGCTGGCGGCCAGCGCCTTGTGCCAGCTGATTGGCCTGCATCTGGCCGAGGGCCGTGAGCAGTCCGCTGCCAGCCTGTTGCCGCAAGCGCTACTGGCCGCCCAGGGTGGCGCTTTGCAAGCGTTTCAACGGTTGCTGGAAGATCAGCCGCTGTGGCTGCGCGAGCAGCTGTCGACGCGCCCCGCCAGCAGCGTCCAGCTCGACCTGCTGGCGCGCCTGCCGCAGCCGCAGGTGGTTGCCAGTGGCACCGGCGAAGCCCTGAGCGGGCGGGAGTTGGCGGTGCTTGAGTTGATCGCCCAAGGCTGCTCGAACCAGCAGATCAGTGAGCGCCTGTTCATCTCGCTGCACACCGTCAAGACCCACGCCAGCCACATCAACAGCAAGCTTGGCGTGGAGCGCCGCACCCAGGCGGTAGCCAAGGCCAAGGCGCTAGGCCTGCTGCCCTGAGCCTGCGCCACGGCCTGTGAATTCGCCCTCAGCTTTCTCTACCTGCTGCCGATAAACAGGTCGGCGACACGCATCGCCTCGGGTCATTTTCCATCCTCTGCCATGACAGGTCGTGTTGATGCTGCAGTACGGGCAAAAAAGCTTTCTGATCGTCGACGACTTCACCGACTTTCGCACCTCGGCCCGCTCCATGCTCCGCGAGCTGGGCGCGCGCGATGTGGACACCGCTGACAGCGGCGAACAGGCGCTGCGCATGTGCGCGCAGAAACGCTATGACTTCATCCTGCAGGACTTTCACCTGGGCGATGGCAAGAAGAACGGTCAGCAGGTACTCGAGGACCTGATCCTCGACAAGTTGATCAGCCACGAGTGCGGGTTCCTCATGGTCACCGCCGAGAGCAGCCAGGCCATCGTTCTCAGCACCCTCGAGCACGAGCCGGATGCCTACCTGACCAAGCCGTTCAACCGTGTCGGTCTGGCCCAGCGCCTGGAAAAACTGCTGCAGCGCAAAACCCTGCTCAAGCCGATTCTGCAGGCACTTGATCGCGGTCGCCCGGCCGAAGTGATGGCCGCCTGTGCTGCCCTGTGCAAGCAGGACCCGCGCTTTTCCCCGCTGTGCCTGCGCTACCGCGCCGATGCCCTGCGCGATCTCGGCCGCTTCGAAGAGCTGGAGAAGTTTCTCTCGTCGATCCTCGCCAGCAGGCCGCAGCCGTGGGTCTACTCGATGCTCGGCAGCGTGCTGCACAAACGCGGCCAGAACGATCAGGCCAAGGGCGTGTACGAGCAGGCGCTGAAAGCCTTCCCGATCATGCCGGGGCTGTATGACGGCATGGCCGATGTGCTGGTCGCCCAGGGCGATAACAAGCGTGCCCAGCACATGCTCGAGGAGGCCGTGCGCCTGTCGCCACTGGCGGTACGCCGGCAGGCCGCGCTGGGCAAGCTGGCGATGGGCAACGACGATTTCGAAAGCGCGTCCAAGGCCTTCCGTCATGCTGTCAGCCAGGGCCAGAGCTCGCGCTACAAGGACGCCGAAACCAACCTTGGCCTGGCTCAGGCGCTGATGAGCAAGAACGCAGGTTTTGGCCTCGACGCACGCACCCGGGTCGAGATCAACACCGTGCTCAGTGAGGTAGCCAAGGAGAACGGCGAGGACCAGGGCCTGCAAGTGCGTGCCCGGTTGATGAAGGCGGCCAGCCTGCAACAGGCCGGCGACCCTGAAACCGCCGCCAAGTTGACCGAGCAGGCCATGCAGCGGCTGGACAACATGGACCAGTTCTTCTCGGTCGACGCCGCCTTGACCGTGGCCAAGCAGCTCCAGCAACTGGGCCAGGAGGCAGCCGGCACCAGCATCCTCAAGGGCTGCGTGGAAACCTACGGCGATGACCCCAAGGTCATGCAGAGCGTAGCCAAGATGACCGACGACCCAACGGTGCTGGGCGCCGTGACCGAAGCGGTCGATCTCAACCGCCAAGGGGTACGCTGCTATCAGACCGGCCAGCTCGACGAGGCCTTGGGCATGTTCCGCCGAGCGCTGTCGCTACAGCCAAAAAATATCAGTATCGCCTTGAACACGGCTCAGGCCCTGTTGCGTATCGCCGGTGAGTCGCCTTCGCCCGAATACATGCTGGAGTGTCGCAGCTGCCTGCAAAGCGTGGCCGGCATCCCCGCCAGCGACAGCCGCTACGAGCGTTATCGAAAACTGCATATGCGGGTGTTTGGCGCATGAACCAGGAAAGCCCGGGGCTGGATTTCTCGACAGTGATCGCCTCCACTGTCCACGACATGAAAAACTCACTGTCAGCGTTGATCCAGGCGCATAACCAATGGCTGGCGCGGCTGCCCGAAGCGCAGCGGCAAGGCAACGAGCAGGGCGTTATTGAGCACGAATTCGGCCACCTCAACGGCATGCTGGTGCAGATGCTCGGGCTGTACAAGCTGGGCGTCAATCAGCTGCCGATCTGCCCTGGCTACCACGAGCTGGAAGATTTCATTGAGGCGCAGTTGGCGGCGCATCAGGAGATCCTCAAGCACCGCGATATCCTCGCCACCTGGCGTATCGAAAGCGCCAGCCCGCTGGGCTTCTTCGACCGCGAGCTGGTGGCTTCGGTGATCTCCAACGTGCTCACCAACGCCATTCGCTACGCCGGCCACGCCTTGCTGATCGGTATTGAAGAAGACGGCGAGCAGTTGATCATCAGCGTCAACGACGACGGCCCGGGTTATCCCGAGCGCATGCTCGAGCGGCAGCAGGATTACATTCAGGGCCTCGACGCCAGCACCGGCAGCACTGGCCTGGGCCTGTACTTCGCGGCACGGATTGCGGCCCTGCATGAGCGCAATGGCGTTACCGGCCGAATCGAAATCAGCAACGGTGGCGCCCTCGGTGGCGGTTTGTTCAGGCTCTATCTGCCCTGAGTCGAGGTATCATGCTCAGCATTCTTCAGCTGAGCACAACCCCCATGACCAGCGCCGCCCCAAGCCTTATCCGCGAAACTTTCCCGGTCGGGCCGTTTCAGTGTAACTGCACCCTGATCGGTGATCCGCTGAGCAAGAAAGCCATCGTCGTCGACCCAGGCGGTGATCCAGAGAAGATCGTCGCCCGCTTGCAGGCCCACGGCCTGACGCTGGTCAGCATCATCCACACCCATGCCCACCTTGATCACTTTCTCGCCTCTGGCCGGCTCAAGGAGCTGACCGGCGCGACCTTGCACCTGCACAAGGACGACCAGCCGCTGTGGGACAACCTGGAGATGCAGTGCCAGATGTTCGGTGTGCCGTATACCCCCGCACCACCACCGGATCGCTGGCTCGCCGATGAAGAGGAGCTGGCCTGCGGCTGTGGCGTCGCCCTGCACACGCCTGGGCATAGCCCGGGCTCGATGAGCTTCTGGTTTGCCGATGCCAAGCTGCTGATTGCCGGCGACACCTTGTTCCGCCGCGGGATTGGCCGCACCGATTTGTGGGGTGGCGACCAGCGCACTATCGTTCGTTCGATCAAGGACCGTTTATACCGGCTGGATGAAGACGCGGTGGTGGTGGCCGGGCATGGCCCAGATACGCGCCTGGGCGATGAGATGCGCGAGAATCCTTTCGTACGCGCTTGAATATTCATGGAATTATTCAGCCCAGCAATGATCCAAACCCAGCATGGGTCAACGTACGATCACTGCACACTTGAATTTCTGTAGGAGCTTTCCATGATGCGTCGTCTGATTATCGTCGCTACTGCCGCTGCCCTGATGGCAGGTTGTGCTGGCCAGAACCCTTATGACAACCAAGGCCAGGGTTCTGGCGGCATGAGCAAGACTGCCAAGTACGGCGGCCTGGGTGCTCTGGCCGGTGCTGTAGCCGGCGCTGCGATCGACCACAACAACCGCGGCAAGGGCGCGCTGATCGGCGCGGCTGCGGTAGGTGCTGCCGCTGCCGGTTACGGTTACTACGCCGACAAGCAGGAAGCTGCGCTGCGCGAGAGCATGGCCAACACCGGCGTCGAAGTGCAGCGTGAAGGTGACCAGATCAAGCTGATCATGCCAGGCAACATCACCTTTGCCACCGACTCGGCGAACATCTCGCCAAGCTTCTACACCCCGCTGAACAACCTGGCGGGCTCGTTCAAGCAGTTCAACCAGAACACCATTGAAGTGGTCGGGTTCACCGACAGCACCGGTAGCCGCCAGCACAACATGGACCTGTCGCAACGTCGCGCGCAGGCGGTCAGCACTTATCTGACCTCGCAGGGCGTGGATGCTTCGCGGGTGTCGGTACGTGGCCTTGGCCCGGATCAGCCGATTGCGAGCAACGCCGATGCCAACGGGCGTGCGCAGAATCGCCGGGTTGAAGTCAACCTGAAGCCGATTCCTGGGCAGCAGTATCAGCAGTAATCTGCGTTTGCGTTGAGATTTTTGGGGCCGCGTTGCGGCCCTTTCGCGACACAAGGCCGCTCCTACAAGGACCGCGCGCTTATGTAGGAGCTGCCTTGTGTAGCGAAAGGGCTGCAAAGCAGCCCCAAGATCCACTCAAATATTCCTGCTGGCCTGAATCGCCGTCAGCGCAATGGTATGCACAATGTCATCCACCTGCGCCCCGCGCGGCAGGTCGTTCACAGGTTTACGCAAACCCTGCAGCATCGGCCCCAGGCTGACCCCGTCAGTACTGCGCTGCACCGCCTTGTGGGTGGTATTGCCAGTATTCAGGTCAGGGAACACGAACACCGTCGCGCGCCCAGCCACCGGGCTTTGCGGCGCGAGTTGGCGGGCGATCTCCGGGTTGGCGGCAGCGTCATACTGCAACGGCCCATCGATCACCAGACGTTGTTCGGCCTGCTGCGCCAGACGCGTTGCCTCACGCACCTTGTCGACTTCCTCATCACTGGCCGAATCACTCGAATAGCTGATCATCGCCACCCGCGGCGCAATGCCGAAGGCCTCGGCTGACTGCGCGCTCTGCTGGGCGATCTCGGCCAGCTCGGCGGCGCTCGGGTGCGGGTTCATCACGCAGTCGCCGTACACCAGCACCTGTTCCGGAAACAGCATGAAGAACACCGACGACACCAGGCTGCTGCCCGGCGCGGTCTTGATCAGTTGCAGGGCCGGGCGAATGGTGTTGGCGGTCGAATGCACCAGGCCAGAGACCAAACCGTCGACCTCATCCAGCGCCAGCATCATGGTACCGATCACCACCGGGTCTTCCAGCTGCTGTTCGGCCATCGGCGCATTGAGGTTCTTGCTCTTGCGCAGATTGACCATCGGCTCGACGTAACGCCCACGGATCAAATCAGGGTCGAGAATTTCCAGATCCGGCGGCAGGGTAATGCCCTGCGCGCGGGCGACCGCCTGGACTTCTTCGGGCTTGGCCAGCAGCACGCAGCGGGCAATCCCACGCGCCTGGCAAATCGCGGCCGCTTGTACCAGCAGCGGCTCGGCGCCCTCGGGCAGGACGATACGCTTGTTGGCCTGCTGGGCGCGCTGGATCAGCTGATAGCGGAACACCGCCGGCGACAGGCGCAGTTCACGCGGCGTGCCGCAGCGCTGGTGCAGCCAGGCGGCATCGAGTTGGCCGGCGACAAAGTCGGTGATGAATTCGGCGCGCTCGCGGTCGTCGACCGGGATCTCGCGGTTGAGCGAGTTGAGCCGGTTGGCGGTGTCGTAGGAGCCGGTGCTCACCGACAGGATCGGCAGGCCGGCCTGCAGTGCGCCTCGACACAGTTCGAGAATGCGTGGGTCAGGCTTGCTGTCGCTGGTCAGCAACAGGCCCGCCAGCGGCACGCCGTTGATTGCCGCCAGACTTACGGCAAGGATGATGTCGTCGCGATCGCCAGGGGTCACCACCAGCGTGCCGGGCTTGAGCAGCGGCACTGTGTTGGCCACGGTGCGGGCGCAGATGATGATGGTGTTCATCCGCCGTTGCTCGTAGTCACCGGCGTTCACTACCTGAGCGCCGAGCAGATCGGCCACATCGCGGGTGCGTGGCGCGTTCAGCTCGGGTTGATAGGGGATGCAGCCGAGCAGGCGGAAGTCATTGCCGCGCAGCAGCGGCGAATGCTCACGCAGGCGGCTGGCGAACTCGCTCATGCTCTCTTCGGTGCGGACCTTGTTGAGGATCACCCCAAGTACCTTTGGATCACGCGGGCCGCCGAACAACTGCGCTTGCAGCTCGACACGGCCAGACAGTTCGCTGAGCACTTCGTTTTCCGGCGCCGACACCAGAATCACCTCGGCATCCAGGCTTTTCGCCAGATGCAGGTTGACCCGCGCCGCGTAGCTGGCATGCCGGGTCGGCACCATGCCCTCGACCACCACCACGTCCTTGCCGACGCAGGCCTGTTGGTACAGGCGAATGATTTCTTCAAGCAGTTCGTCGAGCTGGCCGTCGCCGAGCATCCGCTCGACCTGGCCCAGGCTCAGCGGCGTCGGCGGCTTCAGGCCGTGGGTGCGCGCCATCAGCTCGGTCGAGCGCTCCGGGCCGGTGTCACCCGGATGGGGCTGGGCGATGGGCTTGAAGAAGCCGACCTTGAGGCCGCCGCGCTCGAGCGCGCGGACCAGGCCGAGGCTGATGGAGGTCAGGCCGACACCGAAGTCGGTCGGTGCGATGAAAAATGTCTGCATGCGTGCTTCTCGAAATAAGCGGTGCAAAGAACCAATCGCCAAGGGTATCGCTAATCGGCGCCTTGTGCGCACCATCCACACGCGAATGTCTGGCCGATGCGCTGTTCGCGCTCGGCGGCCTCGAGCACCCACGGGCGTGCTTGCCAGGGTGGTTGATGGCGCAGGTGCTGGGTATGCCCGCACGTCAGCTCGACCACCCAGTGGCCCTGATCATCCTGATGAAAACCGCTGACCCGACTGACGGGGCGGGCATCGCCTGCAGTGCGTTCGCAATCGGGCGATGCGTTGGTTACACTTGTCCGCTCTACATTCTTTTGCAAAAGGTCTCGCCCCCATGCCGATCGCCGCCAACAAGGCCGTCTCCATCGACTATACCCTGACCAACGACGCCGGGGAGGTGATTGACAGCTCCTCTGGCGGCGCGCCGCTGGTTTACCTGCACGGTTCCGGCAACATCATCCCAGGCCTGGAAAAAGCCCTGGAAGGTAAAGACGTCGGCGAAGAACTGAACGTTACCATCGAGCCGGAAGACGCCTACGGCGAATACCTGGCCGAGCTGGTCAGCACTCTCAACCGCAGCATGTTCGAAGGTGTCGACGTGCTCGAAGTCGGCATGCAGTTCCACGCTTCGGCGCCGGACGGCCAGATGCAGATCGTCACCATCCGTGACCTGGACGGCGACGACGTAACTGTCGACGGCAATCACCCACTGGCCGGTCAGCGCCTGACCTTCCAGGTCAAGGTCGTTGCGGTCCGTGATGCCAGCGAAGAAGAAGTTGCCCATGGCCACGTCCATGGCGAAGGCGGCCATCAGCACTGATATCTGCGCTAAGCTCAGACAGTCGCCAGGCGCTCGGGCAAGCCGTATTTGCCCTCCATCGGAGGGTTGACGGTTGGCCCGCGCGCCTTTTTAGTGGGCGCCGTTTGCTCCAGCGACAATCAAAACGCAGGAAAGGGGAGTCATCATGAGTGCATTTCACGAGCTGACGTTGCATGCGTTGGACGGCGAGGATCTGCCCCTTGCGCCGTTCAAGGGCCAGGTGGTGCTGGTGGTCAATGTGGCCTCCAAGTGTGGCCTGACCCCGCAGTACGCCTCGCTTGAATCGCTGCACCAGCTGTACAAGGCCAAGGGCTTCAGCGTGCTCGGCTTGCCGTGCAACCAGTTCGCCGGCCAAGAGCCGGGCAGCGAGCGTGAAATTCAGGAATTCTGCAGCCTCAACTACGGGGTGAGTTTTCCGCTGAGCAGCAAGCTTGAAGTCAATGGTCCTCAGCGCCACTCGCTGTATCGGCTGCTGGCGGGCGAGGGTGCCGAGTATCCGGGCGATATCAGCTGGAATTTCGAAAAGTTTCTGGTGGGCAAGGACGGCCGCGTGCTGGCTCGCTTCGCCCCGCGCACTGCACCGGATGACCCTGCACTGGTGCAGGCGATCGAAAAAGCCTTGGCTTAACGGCGCTGTTGCGAGCGGCCGGGGCTGGCTAACCGGCCCAGCGCGGGCAATGGTAGCGGCGCTCTGGCGCTGGTTGCGTCGCAGGCCTGCTGCCAGGCATCGCACAAATACCCTTCGAACTGCTCGACGATGGCTGGCCAACCTTGGCGGCTGGCATGCTGTCGCGCATTCAGGCGAACCCGGCGCAGGGTTTCGCTTTCCTCCAGTAACCAGCACGCTGCATCGATGAACCCGATCTGATCCCCTGGCATCGCCACGGCCCCGCTGTGCCCATGACGCACGTGCTGAGCCGCTGCGGCTTGGTCATAAGCGACCACGGCCAGGCCTGAGGCCATGGCCTCGAGGACGACGTTGCCAAACGTCTCGGTCAGGCTTGGGAACAGAAATACATCGCCGCTGGCGTAGTGCTCGGCAAGGTGTTGACCACGCTGCGCGCCGCAGAACACCGCGTCTGGCAGTTGCTGCTCGAGGCTGGCCCGCTGTGGGCCGTCGCCGACCATGATCAGGCGCAGGCGCTGTTGTGGATAACGCTGCTGGAGGGCTTGCAGGCACGGCTTGAGCAGGTTCAGGTTTTTTTCTGCAGCCAGCCGGCCGACATACATTATCGCCAGGTCTTGCTCGGCCAAGCCCCATGCTTCACGCAGCCTCTGGCTGCGGCGGGCGGGATTGAACAGGCAGGCATCGACTCCGCGTGCGAGCAAGGCCAGTTGGGTAAAACCGCGTCGTTCGAGATCCACCCGCTGGCTGACGCTTGGTACCAGCGTTACCGCGCTGCGCCGGTGGAACCAGCGCAGGTAGTGGGTCAGCAGCCGGGCCAGCAGGCCAAGCCCGTACTGGCCTGCATACTGCGGGAAATTGGTGTGAAAGCCGCTGACCACGGCAATCTTCAAACGGCGTGCGGCGCGCAGCGCACTCAGCCCCAATGGGCCCTCGGTGGCGATATAGATCACATCTGGCCGCTGCCTGCGCCAGCGCCGCAGCAACTTGTGCAGGGAAATACCGCCCCATTGCAGGTCGGGGTAACCCGGCAGCGGCCAGCCTTTGCACAGCAGCAGGTCAGCATCGTCAAGGCGCAGTGGATCGTGGGCCTGGCGCGGGCGCACCAGCTCAACGCTGTGGCCGCGCTCGCGCAGACCATCACTGAACCGGCCGAGGGTATTGGCCACGCCATTGACTTCAGGGGCAAATGTCTCACTGACAAAGGTGATGCGCAGGCTTGGAGTGTTCATGACAGAAGTTTCCACCTGCCCGATTGCGTTCCCATGACCACTTTATGACCGGCAAGTGACGCCTGGTTGCGCAATGCCTAGTGCGCTGAATATTTCCCCGCAGGCCGCTCAAGAACGCTCATATATCTGCCGATGCAGATGGATTCGGATGGCCGGTGCGCTCCAGGAGTGCGGTAATGTTCAACAGCAAGCTCAAGAAAGAAAATCAGCAACTGCGCGAGGACTTGATGTCCATGGAGCAGGTCAAGGACAGCCTCGACAGCGAAATGCTGGTGCTGCAGCTCGATCCGCAGGGGCGCATCGAAACGGTCAATGCCAACTTTGAGCGTGAAATGTTCTATCGCGCTGACCAGTTGCTCGGCCGCAGCCTTGAAGAGATCGTTCCGGCGCACGTCAAGAAACTCGATTTCTATGAGCGCATGAAAGCCGCCATCAGCACCGGCGCCCACCTCAATGGCGCTTTCCGCCTACTGCGTGGCAATGGCGAAGAGGCGTGGCTGCGCTCGATACTGCAGCCGGTGCGCGATTTCGAGGGCCGCATCAAGTACTTCACGCTGCACTCCAGCGACCTGACCCGGACCATTGCCAGTTCGCGTGAGCACGAGAGCCTGATCAATGCACTGATGCGCTCAACGGCTGTCATCGAATTCAGCCTCGATGGCCATGTACTGACCGCCAACGAGCGCTTCCTGCAGACCATGGGCTATCGCCTGGAGCAGGTCAAAGGCAAGCATCACCGCCTGTTCTGCGAGTCTGAAGAAGCCAACTCAGCCGGTTACCAGGTGTTCTGGGACAAGCTGCGCCGTGGCGAGTTTGTCGCTGACCGGTTCAAGCGGGTAGATGCCAATGGCCGCGTGGTGTGGCTCGAAGCGTCCTACAACCCAATCATCGACGCCCACGACGTGCTTTACAAAGTGGTCAAGTTCGCCACAGTGATTACCGACCAGGTCAACCAGGAGCAGGCTGTCGCCCAGGCAGCCGATATCGCCTACAGCACCTCGCTTGGTACCGATGCCAGCGCCTGCAAGGCCAATGATGTGGTGACTCAGACCGTCAGCGTGATGCGCGGCCTGGAAGCCTCGATGCAGCAGGCTGCCGAAGGTATTCAGGCGCTGGATACCCAGTCACGGGTGATTGGCTCGATTATCAAGACCATCAGCGATATTGCCGGGCAGACCAACCTGCTGGCGCTCAACGCCGCCATCGAAGCGGCCCGCGCCGGTGAGCAGGGCAGGGGCTTTGCCGTGGTCGCCGATGAAGTACGCCAGTTGGCTTCGCGCACCAGCACCGCCACCGAAGAGATCGCCCGGGTCGTGCAGCAGAACGAGCAGTTGGCGTTGGCCGCGGTGGCTATCATCGACACCAGCAAGCGCCAGGCCGAGCAGGGCCTGAGCCTGGCCGGCGAGACTGGCGCGGTGATCACCGAGATTCAGGATGGCGCCAAGCGCGTGGTCGAAGTGGTGGGGCAGTTTTCCAGCCAGTTGGGTTCTTGAGCCTTGCTCTGGGACCGTGCACCGGCCCCAGAGCCGATCAGCTGCGCTCGCGCACCCAGAACAACGTAGCCCCCGCCACCGCTGCCGGCATCATCACGATGTTGACGAATGGGATCATCAGCGCCAGGTAGGTGATGCCGCCAAAGCCCATGCTCTGCCAGCGCTTCTGGCGCAGCCAGGCGAGCATGTCCTGCCAGCTCATCTTGTTGTTGTCGGCCGGATAGTCGATGTACTGGATGGCCATCATCCACACGCCGAAAATCAGCCACAGTGGTGCGGCAATGACGTTCACCACCGGAATGAACGAGAGAATGAACAACGCCAGTGCGCGCGGCAAGAAGTAGCCCAGCTTGCGCATTTCGCGGCTCAAGGTGCGCGGCACCATGGCGATCAGCTCGCCCCAGCTGAACGGCGGGAAGGTGTCCTGGCCGCGCACCACCACTTCGACCTTTTCTGCCAGAAAGCCGTTGAACGGCGCCGCGACAATGTTGGCTACAAGAGTGAAGGTGAAGAACACCATCAGCACTACCAGCGCCACGAACAGCGGCCAGATGATGTAGGTGAGAAAGCTCAGCCACTCCGGCAGAGTCGGCATCAGCGTGTCGACCCACAGGCTGAACTGATGCGCGGCCAGGTACACCAGACCACCGAACAGCAGCAGATTGATCGCCAGCGGCAGCAGCACGAACAGGCGCAGGCCGGGGGTAAGGATCAGCTTGAGGCCTTCACGCAGGTAGTGCGGGCCGGATAGAACAGGGGCTTGCATGGAGACGCTCCGCAGAAGGTAAACGCGCTGACCTTACCGAGTTTGCTGGCATGACGGAAGCCGGCTGAGCAGCGCGCAACCGGCTGTAACAAAACCTCGCGGGACCTCTCTATCGATTTTGCTGGTGGATAGAGCGTGTCTATAAGGTGGATTGTCTGAGGATATTTCCTTAATCTCTGCGACCTCGCTACAGTGCGCTCAACTTTAAAGGTTTCGGACTTGCGCGTTATAGCCTTCCCCAAGTGCTGCGTGGGTCCATTTTATTTCCAGCCGCCGCCGGCGCTTTGCAGCCGAACCCGTGCGGCCCGCTCGACAGGAGTTCGACATGTCTGAAGTACGTCATTCGCGGGTGATCATTCTCGGTTCCGGCCCTGCCGGCTACAGCGCTGCGGTCTACGCTGCGCGTGCCAACCTCAAGCCGCTGTTGATTACCGGCATGCAGGCCGGTGGCCAGCTGACCACCACCACCGAAGTCGACAACTGGCCGGGCGACCCCCATGGCCTGACCGGCCCAGCGCTGATGCAGCGTATGCAAGAGCACGCCGAGCGCTTCGAGACCGAGATCGTCTTCGACCACATCAACGCGGTTGACCTGGCCAACAAGCCGTTCACCCTGCAGGGCGACAGCGGCACCTACACCTGCGACGCGCTGATTGTCGCCACCGGTGCCAGTGCGCGTTACCTGGGCCTGCCGTCGGAAGAAGCGTTCATGGGCAAGGGCGTGTCTGCCTGCGCAACCTGCGACGGCTTCTTCTACCGCAACAAGCCGGTAGCGGTCGTCGGCGGCGGCAACACTGCCGTTGAAGAGGCGCTGTACCTGGCCAACATCGCCAGCAAGGTGACCCTGGTGCATCGCCGCGAAACCTTCCGCGCCGAGAAGATTCTGGTCGACAAGCTCAACGCGCGGGTTGCCGAAGGCAAGATCGAGCTCAAGCTCAACGCCACCCTCGACGAAGTGCTGGGCGACAACATGGGCGTGACCGGTGCGCGCCTGAAAAACAACGACGGCAGCAGCGACGAGATCACCGTTGACGGCGTGTTCATCGCGATCGGTCACACCCCGAACACATCGCTGTTCGAAGGCCAGCTGACCTTGAAGGACGGCTACCTGGTAGTCAGCGGCAGCCGTGAAGGCAACGCCACTGCAACCAACGTCGAAGGTGTATTCGCCGCCGGCGACGTGGCCGACCACGTTTACCGTCAGGCGATCACCTCGGCGGGTGCTGGCTGCATGGCTGCACTGGACGTCGAGCGGTACCTGGACGGCCTGGCCAACGCTTCGTTCTAAGCCGCCAGCATCAAAACGCGGGGCAATGGGCACGGTTCGCAACCGGCGCCCATTGCCCCGCGTTGCGTTTACAGGCTCAAGCGCATCGACAGGTCGACCGCTTTGACGTCCTTGGTCATTGCGCCGATCGAGATGTAGTCGACCCCGGTCTCGGCGATCACCCGCAGGGTGCTTTCATTGACACCGCCGCTGGCCTCGAGCTTGGCCTTGCCGGCATTGATCCGCACCGCTTCGCGCATTTCATCCAAACTCAGCTCGTCAAGCATGACGATATCGGCCCCGGCCGCCAGCGCCTGGCGCAGTTCATCCAGACTCTCCACTTCGACCTCGACCGGCTTGCCCGGCGCGATGCGGTGCGCTGCAGCTACTGCTTCGGCAACGCCACCGCTGGCGGCGATGTGGTTTTCCTTGATCAGAAACGCGTCATACAGGCCGATGCGGTGGTTGTGGCATCCGCCACAGGTCACCGCGTACTTCTGCGCCAGGCGCAGGCCGGGTAGGGTCTTGCGGGTATCGAGCAAGCGCACCTGGGTGCCTTCGACCAGGTCCGCGAGGAACCGCGCCCGGGTGGCCACGCCTGACAGCAGCTGGAGGAAGTTAAGCGCTGAACGTTCGCCGGTCAGCAGCGAGCGGGCTGGGCCTTCGAGGTGAAACAGCGGCTGGTTGGCCTTGGCCAGGTCGCCATCGACCACTTGCCAGTGCACCGCGACCCGCGGATCGAGCTGGCGAAACACCGCATCGACCCAGGCACTGCCGGCCACCACGCAGTCTTCGCGGGTGATGATGGTGGCCTTGGCCAGGCGCTCGGCCGGGATCAGTTGTGCGGTGATATCGCCATTGCCGACGTCCTCGAGCAACGCGCGGCGCACGTTGGCTTCGATTTCGGCAGTCAGGTCGGCGAGGCGTAGGTTCGGCATGGTCGGCTCCACAAGCTAGATGCCGGCGATTATAGGGCAGGGGGGCGGTGTGTACAGTCATGCCGCTGATGACCTTTGGTCAGAACAGGGGAGCATTTCGTCTGATTAGTGGTCTTTTCACCGGGACATGCACTACGTGCTGGCAGCTGTAAGACTTTTTGTCGATAATAGCGTCCAGTATTTGGCGTCATGGCTTTGACGATTTCCTGCAAGGAGTTAGGGATGCATACAGAAGGCAAGGTGGTGCCCTTGGTGGCGGCCGCCGACAGAGGTGCGCGCGTGCCCTCGCTGAGCCTTCCGATCGTGCTCCTGCAGGTACGGGACAAGGCTGTCCTGCAATTGCGCCAAGGCCTGCAGGCGTTGTTCGACAATGCTGACGACAGGCTGTTCGAGATGGCCGACCGGGCCGGTGAGCGGGTCGATCAGAACCTCTACTTCGAAGCGATGCGCGACCTGCGGCTGAAGCGCAAGAGTATCGAGCGGGAGTTTCTCGATGCGTTCTATGACGCCTTCGCCCGTATCGGCCAGGCCGAGCGCGTACCTTATCTGGCGATTACCGAATCGCTGCGCAACGCTTCTCAACCGGAGCGGGCGGTGGCCATCGAGGGCATGCTGGCACGGGTGTTGTCGCGTGATGGCTTTGCCCTTGATCAGCTGGGCTTGCGCTTCCAGGCGCTGCTGGAAATGCCCCTTGAACTGCGCCGCAATCCATTGGGCCCGGAGTGCCTGTGCGGGTTCTTTCTGGATGCCGGGCGCAGCCTGGGGGTTGGCCCGCAGGTCAAGCTGATCCTGCTCAAGCTGTTCGAACGCTATGTGCTGCGTGATCTTGATCTGCTGTACGGCGAAGCCAATCAACTGCTCGCTGCAGCCGGCATCCTGCCCGAACTGATGCCCGCGCCGCGGCGCCGCGCCGAAGACCGGCCGCTGACCCACCTGCACAGCGCTGACTGTCACGCCCAGGCCGATCCGGCCGACGGCGACATTACTGGCCAGGACTTCTTCGCCAGCCTGCAACCGCTGCTGGCGCCTGCTCGCGGGCGTTTCGCGCCGCGTCTGCAGAGCGTGGCAACTGCCGAGCCAATCAATACCGCCGATCTGCTGCGGCTGCTGTCGCATTTGCAGCACTACGTGCCCGGCGTGGCTGATGCCGACGACTTCAACCTGAGCCAGCAGCTGGAACAGTTGCTGCTGCGGGTCGGCGTACGCAGCGGCAGCCGCCGGCGGATCGGCAACTACGACGAAGATGTGATCAACCTGGTCGGCTTGCTCTTCGACTTTATCCAGACTGACGACAACCTGCCGAGCAACCTGCGCGAACTGCTCGCGCGTCTGCATATTCCGCTGCTGAAAGTGGCCATGCTCGACAGGGGCCTGTTCAGCCGCGCCAATCACCCGGCGCGGCGCTTGCTCGACGAGATTGCCGCCGCGGCGCTGGGCTGGGAGGCTGACGAACAGGTCTCGCGTGGCGGGCCGCAGCAGCGAGTCGAGCGCATCGTCCAGCGTTTGCTCAACGATTACGCTGAAGATCCGCAGTTGTTCGCCGAGCTGCTCGAGGATTTTCTCGCCTTCAATCAGGATGAGCGCCGTCGCAACGAACTGCTCGAGCAGCGCACCCGCGATGCCGAAGAGGGTCGGGCGCGCACCGTGCAGGCGCGACGGCGCGTGCAGCAGGAACTGAACCTGCGCCTGCACGGGCGGGTGCTGCCGCAGACGCTGGTGCAGATGCTGGTGCAGTCCTGGAGCCAGGTGCTGTTGCTGGCATGGCTCAAGCATGGCGAAGCCTCACCGGCCTGGCGCCAGGGCCTTGCGACCATGGACAGCTTGCTTGCCAGCATCAGTGCGCATCGCAGTGCCGAGGCCTGTGCGCAGTTGCTCGAACAGGTGCCGGGGCTGCTCAAGGCGTTGCGTGATGGGTTGGCCAGTGTCGCCCAGGACTCGACCGCGGCTCGGGAGTTCTTCGCCGAGCTTGAGCAGTTGCACCTGCGGGCGTGTGGTGGTGTGAGCCAACTTGATCAAGGGGCGCTGATCAGTGAGGTGTTGGTGGCTGATGAGATTGTTCTCGCCGTCGCTGACGAGACTACCTGTGATGCGCCTTTTGACGACAGCAGCGAATATGCTCGGCAAGTTCGCCAGTTGCGTGTTGGTAGCTGGTTGCAAGTGCTTGAAGAAGCCGGCCCGCTGCGCTGCAAGCTGGTGGTCAGGATCGATAGCTGCGATCGGTTGGTGTTTACCAGTCGGACCGGGATCAAGGTGCGTGAATGGAGTCGCGGTGGGTTGGCGTTGGCGCTGGCCAATGGGGATGTGCGGGTGCTTGATGATGGGCCTCTGTTTGAACGTGCGCTTGATGCGGCGTTGCAGCAGTTGCGTGGGTCGCTTACGCACAGTCATTGAGCAAGGCCGCACAGCGGCCCTGGCTATCTTGAGTGCCGGTTTCATGGCTGGCTCATTCATCGGATTAAAGCCCCCCGGATGCGCAAGACGAAACAAATTGGCTAGATAACCGAATCACCCTGCCGGACCACTAGGGCATACTGAACGCCCCTGGTTGATGATATTCAGGATCTGCCCGATGCAACTGGACCCCGCGACCGGCTGGTTTGCCGGCGTCACTCACTGCCCTTCGCCAAACTTCAACGAACGCCCTGCGGGCGAGGCTATCTCGTTGCTGGTGATCCACAACATCAGCCTGCCTCCGGCATGCTTCGGCACCGGCAAGGTGCAGCAGTTCTTCCAGAACCAGCTCGACCCGACCGAGCATCCTTATTTTCAAGACATCTGCCATCTGACCGTCTCCGCTCACCTGTTCGTCGAGCGTGACGGTGGCGTTACCCAGTTCGTCTCTTTGCTTGACCGTGCCTGGCATGCTGGCGTGTCGCGCTTCGATGGGCGGGAAGGCTGCAATGACTTTTCCATCGGCATTGAACTGGAAGGCACCGACGAAATGCCTTACAGCGATGCTCAGTACGCGACCCTGGCGCGCCTTACGCAACAGATATGTGCGGCCTGGCCGGCGATCGATGTGCAGCGCATTCGCGGCCATGACGAGATCGCGCCGGGGCGCAAGACCGACCCCGGCGCCGCCTTTGACTGGCCACGTTATCGCGCCGACTTGCTGAACAATGAGGGACAACCATGAGTTTTCTGGTGTTGGTGCTGGTGCTGTGGGTCGAGAAGTTTTCGGCGCTGCGTCAGCGGTTGCAACGTGACGGCTTTTTTCTAGGCGAGCTGGCCCGGCTTGAGCGCAGTGGCAAACAACAGCCCTGGTGGCAGTTGGCGGTTCTGGTACTGGCGCCGGTCGCGCTGCTTGTTTTGCTGCTGCATGTGCTCGAGCCGGTGGCGTACGGCCTGCTGGCATTGCCGGTGCACTTGCTGGTGTTGATCTACAGTCTAGGCCGCGGTGATGCCAAGGCGGCGTTGGGGCCATTGCGCGATGCCTGGCACCGGGGGGATAAGCAGGCGGCGCTGCATGTCGCTGATCGTGACCTGGGCATGCAGGCCGATGATGCGCCGAGTTTGCTGGTGAAGGTGCAGGGGTATCTGTTGTGGCACGCCTACCAGAGTTTCTTTGCGGTGATCTTCTGGTACTTCCTGCTCGGGCCTGGCGCGGCATTGGCCTATCGGCTGCTGGTGCTGTGCAGCGAGTACAGCGGACAGCCCGCGCTTAAAGCCAGGGCCGAGCAGCTGCGGCATGTCATGGATTGGCTGCCAGTGCGGGTGCTGACCCTGAGCTTTGCCCTGGTCGGCAACTTTGTCGCGGTGATGCGGGTAATGCTGCACGAGTTGCTCAATTGGCGTATCAGCGCTGCGCTGCTGGTAACCCGGGTTGGGCGTGCCGCTGACGACATCCCCGAACAGGAAGACAGCCAGTTGGGCCTGGCCCGTCTGGACAGCTTGTGGGAGTTGCTGTTGCGCTCGGCAGTGCTGTGGTATGCGGCCTTTGCTCTGTGGACGGTGTTGCTGTAGAGGAGGCGCTACCAGCCAAACAGCTCGCAGGCTGTGCGGCTGGACGCGGCCGCCAGCTGCTCCGGGGCGACGCCCATCAACTCGGCCAGCACCTGAGCGATCTGCGGTAAGTGCTCGGGGCTGTTACGCAGGCCTGGGTACATTGCCGGCGCCATGTCCGGCGCGTCGGTCTCCAGTACCACGCTTTCCAGCGGTAAGCGTGCCACGGTCTTGCGCAGGCGTAGCGCTTGCGGCCAGGTCGCCGCGCCGCCCAAGCCCAGCTTGAAGCCGAGCTTGATGTATTCGCGGGCCTCTTCGAAGCTGCCGGCAAAGGCGTGGATGATGCCAGCCCGTTGCAAGCGATAACGCTTGAGCGTGGCGATCACCTGGGCATGGCTGCGGCGTACGTGCAGCAGCGCCGGTAGGTCGAAGTCGCAGGCGATCTGCAATTGCGCTTCAAACAAAGCCTGTTGTTCGGCAGGGTCGAGCTCCGGCAGGTAGTAGTCCAGGCCGATCTCGCCCACCGCACATAGGCGCGGGTCGCCGCGCAGGCGCTCGAACCAGTTGCGCAGTTCCAGCAGATGTTCAGGCCGATGCTGGGCCAGAAACACCGGATGCAGACCTAGCGCGGCATACACACGCGGGTCGCTGCAAGCCAGTTGCCAGACCCGCTGCAGGTTATCTGCCGTCACTCCCAGTACCACCACCCGTTCCACGCCGCTCGCTGCGGCATTACCCAAAACATGCTCGCGGTCGGCGTCGAACTCTGGGAAGTCCAGATGGCTGTGGGTATCGATCAGGCGCATGGTCAGGTCGGCTGAATACGTTGCTTGAAGGTTCGCGGTACCGCGTGCACACCCGGCTGGTAGCGCTTCTGTTCGATGGCCGCCAGGGCCAGCTCCAGCGCGGCGGCGGCGATCAGCCCGTGCTGCTGGGCCATGGCATTGACTGGCAGCGGCAGGAAATCGAGCAATTGGTTGTCACCGAAGGTGCCCAACTGCAGCTGGCGTGATTCGGCCGGGCGGGCCTGGAGGGCGTCGAACACCCCTTGCAGCAGTACATAGGAGGTGGTCACCAGCGCATCCGGCAAGCCGCCATGCTCTGCAATCAATTGCTCCATCAAGCGCTGGCCGCACTCGCGGCTGAACGCTTCGCCCTGGTAGCGGCGGATCTCCCCGGTAAACTGCTGCAGGGCTTGATCGAAGCCGCCGGCCCGGGCCTGGCTGACCGACAGTTCTGGGCGTGCACCGATCAGGGCAATGCTGCGCGGGGCGGTTGCCAGCAGGCTGCGGGCGAGTTGCTGGCTGGCATCGCGATCGTCGCTGATGACCGAGCAGAAGTGCGTAGGGTCAAGGCCACGGTCGATGGCAATTACCGGCAGGCCTTTGTCTTGCAGGGCGCGGTAGCTATCGTCCTCACCTGGCAAGCAACTGGCGACGAACAGCGCATCGCAGCGCCGGGCCCGGAACAGCTGCTGCAGTTGCCGCTCGATGTCCGGCTGGTCGTCGCTGCTGGCGATCAGCAGTTGGTAGCCACGCGCGCGGGCCGCCTGTTCGAGTTGCTTGGCAATGCGTGCATAGCTGGGGTTCTCCAGATCCGGGAGAATGAAGCCCAACGTGCGCGTGTGCCGGCTGCGCAGACCCGCCGCCTGGGGGTTTGGCGTGAAACCATGGGCGTCGACAACCGCCTGGACACGCTCGACGGTGGCGCTGCTGATACGCTGCTGTTCGGCCTTGCCGTTGATGACATAGCTGGCGGTGGTGACTGAAACACCTGCCAGACGGGCGATATCACTGAGTTTCACCGAATTTTCCTTGTTATTTCCGGGACTGGCTGTGGCACCTGATTGGGTAGTTTGACCCAGCCTCAAGCCTGCGCGCAGGCGACCATTGTCGCAATTGTCCGACGGGATGGGGCTTTTTCGTCGCAAGATTATCGAGTAACGTGGCCGCCTGGTCAGATTAAACGTTTCAGCCGACAATTATCAGCGGGCACTGCCGCCTGCGTCGGCTGTTGAGCTGGTTGTTTTGCTGAATTTCACAACAATACCTCAGTACCCGCTGCGGGACTGCAAAAGGAGAAGGTCATGCTCGAGCTCGCCAAAGAGCAGATAGCCATGGGTCAGTCTGCCGCCGACAAAGGCCAGGCTCTGCGCCTGCTGGCTGACTGCCTGGTTGCCGATGGGCTGGTTGCCGAGGGCTACCTGCAAGGCTTGCAGGACCGCGAGGAGCAAGGCTCGACCTTCCTCGGTCAGGGCATTGCCATTCCCCACGGCACGCCGCAGACGCGTGATCAGGTGTTTGCCACCGGCGTGCGCTTGATGCAGTTCCCCGAGGGCGTGGACTGGGGTGATGGGCAGATGGTCTACCTGGCGATTGCCATCGCCGCCCGCTCCGACGAACACCTGCGCCTGCTGCAACTGCTGACCCGCGCCCTCGGTGAGACCGACCTGGCCCAGGCACTGCGCCGGGCCAGTTCGGCCGAGGCGCTGCTCAAACTATTGCAGGGCGCACCGCAGGCGCTGGCGCTGGATGCGCAGTTGGTCAGCCTGAACCTGCCGGCTGACGACTTCGAAGAGCTGGCCTGGCGCGGCGCTCGTTTGCTGCAACGCGCCGGCTGCGTCGAAAGCGGCTTTGCCGCCATGCTGCAGCAGGCCGAGCCGCTGCCGCTGGGCGAAGGCCTGTGGTGGCTGCACAGCGAGCGCCAGGTGCGCCAGCCGGGGCTGGCGTTCATCACCCCGCAGCAGCCGCTGCGTTATCGCGATCAGCCGCTCAATGGTCTGTTCTGCCTGGCCAGCCTGGGTGCTGCCCATCAGGCGTTGCTCGAGCGCCTGTGCGAAGTGCTGATCGAAGGCCGTGGGCAGATGCTCTATCAGGCCACCAGCAGCCGCACCGTGCTTGAAGTGCTCGGCGGTGAAGTTCCGGCTGACTGGCCCAGTGCACGGATTGTGCTGGCCAATGCCCACGGCCTCCATGCACGCCCGGCCAAGGTGCTGGCGCAAATGGCCAAAGGCTTCGAGGGTGAAATCCGTATTCGTCTGCTCGACGACAGCCAGCCGGCGGTATCGGTGAAGAGCCTGAGCAAGCTGCTCGGCCTCGGCGCCCGCCGTGGTCAGACGCTGGAATTGATTGCCGAGCCGAATATTGCCAACGATGCCCTGCCGGTGTTGCTGGCGGCCATCGCCGACGGCCTTGGTGAAACCGTTGAAGCACTGCCCCAAGCTTGCACCGAAGAGGTCGTAGTGGTTGCCGAACCGCTCTCGGCACCTGTGCTTGGCAGCCTGATTCAAGGCGTGCCTGCGGCCCCGGGGATTGCCTGCGGGCCGGCGCATATCTGCGTCGAACGTGACATCGACTATCCGCTGCGCGGTATCTCGCCAAGCCAGGAGCGAGCGCAATTGCGCGCTGCGCTGGAAACCGTCAATGCCGAGTTGCAGGCACTGGTGCAGCGCAGCGACAAGGCCATCGGCGAGATATTCATCACTCATCAGGAAATGCTCGCCGACCCGGCCCTGATGGACGAAGTCGAGCAGCGCCTGGGCCAGGGCGAAAGCGCTGCCGCCGCCTGGATGAGCGTTATCGAGGCCGCCGCGCGCCAGCAGGAAGCCCTGCACGACGCACTGCTCGCCGAGCGCGCCGCCGATCTGCGTGACATTGGTCGGCGCGTGCTGGCGCAACTGTGTGGCGTCATCGATACCCCTGAGCCAACAGAGCCGTATGTGCTGGTGATGACCGAAGTCGGCCCGTCCGACGTCGCCCGGCTCGATCCGCAGCGGGTCGCCGGCATCGTCACCGCCCAAGGTGGCGCTACTGCCCATAGCGCCATCGTTGCGCGTGCGTTGGGCATCCCGGCGGTAGTCGGTGCAGGCGCGGCGATGCTGTTGCTGGCCCCCGGCACGCCGCTGCTGCTCGACGGCCAGCGCGGCCGGGTCAGCGTGGCGCCGGCCGCGGATGAGCTGCAACGCGCGTTGACCGAACGCGACCAGCGTGAACAGCGCCTGCAGCAAGCCTGGGCCAGCCGCCATCAACCCGCCGTCACCCGCGACGGCCATGCCATCGAAGTTTTTGCCAACATCGGCGGCAGCCAAGGAATCGACAAAGTGGTCGAGCAGGGCGCCGAAGGGGTTGGCCTGCTGCGCACCGAGCTGATCTTCATGGCCCACCCGCAGGCGCCCGACGTGGCAACCCAGGAAGCCGAATACCGGCGCGTACTCGATGGCCTCGACGGGCGGCCGCTGGTAGTGCGCACGCTGGATGTCGGCGGCGACAAACCGCTGCCGTACTGGCCGATCGCACGCGAAGACAACCCGTTCCTTGGCGTACGCGGTGTGCGCCTGACCTTGCAGCGCCCGCAGATCATGCGCGACCAGTTGCGCGCATTGTTGCAGGCCGCCGACGGCCGCCCCCTGCGGATCATGTTCCCGATGGTCGGGCAGATCCACGAGTGGCGCGAAGCCAAGGCCATGGTCGAACAATTGCGCGAAGAGATCCCGGTCGCCGACCTGCAACTGGGGATCATGGTCGAGGTGCCTTCCGCGGCCTTGCTGGCGCCACAGCTGGCGCGCGAGGTGGACTTCTTCAGCATCGGCACCAACGACCTGACCCAGTACACCCTTGCCATCGACCGCGGCCACCCGAGCCTGTCAGCCCAGGCCGATGGCCTGCACCCGGCAGTGCTGCGCCTGATCGACATGACCGTGCGCGCCGCCCATGCCGAAGGCAAGTGGGTGGGGGTCTGTGGCGAGCTGGCCGCCGACCCGCAAGCGGTGGCCATATTGCTTGGGCTTGAGGTCGACGAGCTCAGCGTGGCCTCGCGCAGCGTCGCCGAAGTCAAGGCGCTGGTGCGCCAGCGTGATTACCAGACGGCCCGTGCGCTTGCGCTCGAGGCCCTGCAACAAGACAGCGCCGCCGCCGTGCGCGCGTTGGTGGAGCACTACTGATGGCCAAGATCCTCACCCTGACCCTGAACCCGGCGCTGGATATCACCGTCAGCCTCGACAGCTTGCGCGCAGGCCAGGTCAACCGCAGCCAGGCGCAGCACAGCCACGCCGCCGGCAAGGGCCTGAATGTCGCCCAGGTGCTGGCCGACCTTGGCCACAGCGTGACCGTCGGCGGGTTTCTTGGCCGCGACAACCTGCAGCTGTTCGAAGCGCTGATCCAGTGGCGCGGCTTTGCCGACTGCTTTGTCCGCGTGGCCGGCGAGACGCGCAGCAACATCAAGCTGGTCGAGGCCAACGGCTGCGTGACCGATATCAACGGCCAGGGCCCGGAGGTCGATGCCGCTTCACGCAGCGCGCTGATGCGCAAGCTGCTGCAGATTGCGCCAGGCCATGACGCGGTGGTGGTCGCCGGCAGTCTGCCGCGCGGCATCGACCCGCAGTGGTTTGCCGAGCTGCTCGGGCAGCTCAAGGCGCAAGGCTTGAAGATTGCTCTGGACAGCAGCGGCGAGGCCTTGCGCGCCGGCCTTCAGGCAGCGCCCTGGCTGGTCAAGCCGAACACCGACGAGCTTGCTGAGGTGCTCGGCCACAGTGTCACCGGCCGGGCCGAACAGCAGCAGGCTGCCAGCCAACTAATGGCAAGCGGCATCGAGCATGTAGTGGTGTCGCAAGGCGAGCACGGCGTCAGCTGGTACCGCGCAGGTGCCGTGCTGCACGCACAACCGCCGCAGGTGCGCGTGGCGAGCACGGTCGGTGCCGGCGACTCGCTGGTGGCCGGCATGGTCCATGGCCTGTTGCAGGGCGAGGCGCCAGCACAGACGCTGCGCCGCGCCACCGCCATCGCCGCCCAGGCGGTGACGCAGGTCGGCTTTGGCATCCGCGACCGCGCGCAGCTGGAGCAACTGCAAGCAGGCGTACACATCACAGAACAACAAGAGGCTTGCCGATGAACATTGCCATTGTCACCGCCTGCCCCAACGGCCAGGTCTCCAGCGTACTCAGCGCGCGCCTGCTGGCGGCTGCAGCGCAGCGCCGCGGCTGGAGCACCAGCGTCGAGGTGCAGGATGCCGAGCACCCCGAACGTAATTTGAGCGCCACGCAGATCGCCGAGGCCGACTGGGTGCTAGTGATCAGTACCGGCGCGGTCGATCTGTCGCGCTTCGTTGGCAAACGCCTGTACCAGAGTACACCGGCTCAGGCGTTGGCGGATCGCGAGAGTTTTCTCGATGAGGCAGCTGTCCAGGCGCAGGTCCACAGCGCCAGCGCCGTGGTCGATGCACCGGCCGCGCTGGGGCCGCCGAAGATAGTCGCGGTCACGGCCTGTCCAACCGGCGTGGCCCACACCTTCATGGCTGCCGAAGCCTTGCAGCAGGCCGCGCAGCAACTGGGCTACCAGCTCACGGTGGAAACTCAAGGTTCGGTCGGTGCGCGCAATCCGCTGTCGGCGCAGGCCATTGCCGAGGCCGATGTAGTACTGCTGGCGGCCGACATCGAAGTGCCCACTGCGCGCTTTGCCGGCAAGCGGGTATACCGCTGCGGTACCGGCATTGCTCTCAAGCAAGCCAAGGCCACCCTCGACAAGGCCCTGCTCGAAGCCAAGCAGGAAAGCGCTGCCGATGCCGCCGCGGGAGCCACGGCCAGCAGCGAAAAAAGCGGCGTGTACAAGCACCTGCTGACCGGTGTGTCGTTCATGCTGCCCATGGTGGTAGCTGGCGGTTTGCTGATCGCCTTGTCCTTCGTGTTCGGCATCAATGCCCACGAAGTGCCCGGCACCCTGCCGGCGGCGTTAATGCAGATCGGCGCTGAGGCAGCCTTCAAACTGATGGTGCCGCTGCTGGCCGGTTACATCGCCTGGTCGATTGCCGACCGCCCTGGCCTTGCGCCGGGGATGATCGGCGGGATGCTGGCGACCATTCTTGGCGCGGGCTTTATCGGCGGCATCGTAGCCGGCTTTCTGGCCGGCTACAGCGCCAAGGCGATCAGTCGCTGGGTGCGCTTGCCGAGCAGCCTCGAGGCGCTCAAGCCGATCCTGATCATCCCGCTGCTGGCCAGCCTGTTCACCGGCCTGGTGATGATCTATGTGGTGGGCCAACCGGTCGCCTCGATGCTTGCGGGCCTGACCCAGTTCCTCGACAACATGGGCACCACCAATGCCATTCTGCTCGGGCTGCTGCTGGGCGGGATGATGTGTGTGGACCTTGGCGGGCCGATCAACAAGGCGGCCTATGCGTTCTCGGTCGGCCTGCTGTCGAACCAGAGCTTTGCACCGATGGCCGCGACCATGGCTGCCGGCATGGTGCCGCCGATCGGCCTGGGAATCGCCAGCCTGATCGCCCGCAGCAAGTTCGCCCAGAGTGAGCGCGAGGCAGGCAAGGCCGCCTTGGCATTAGGCCTGTGCTTTATCTCCGAAGGGGCGATCCCGTTTGCTGCCAAGGACCCGTTGCGGGTGATTCCAGCGAGTGTTATCGGCGGCGCGCTGACCGGGGCGCTGTCGATGTACTTTGGCTGCAAGCTGATGGCGCCGCATGGCGGCCTGTTCGTGTTGTTGATCCCCAATGCGATCAACCATGCGCTGTTGTACTTGCTGGCGATTGCCGCCGGCAGCCTGGTCACGGCGCTGATCTATGCCGTGCTCAAGCGTAAAGAGCAGGTCGAGCTGGCGATAGCGCCGGTCAAGGCCTGAGACCTGAGCGCCAGGCCCCTTCGGGTGAAGGGGCCTAGCGTTTGTGCTTGTGCCGCAATGGCACCAGCAGTTCACCCAGCCCGTTGTGATCAATCTCATGCATCAAAGCCAGCAGCGCCCCTAGCTCACCTGGCGGAAAGCCCTTGCGCGCAAACCAGCCAAGGTAATCGCCAGGCAGATCGGCCAACAGCCGGCCCTGGTACTTGCCGAATGGCATGCTGCGGGTCACCAGCAGTTGCAGGTATTCAGGTTTCATCGCCAGCCGCCTCCGGATAAAGCGCCGACGATACTGCAATCTGCACGAGGGCCCAAGCGGTGATCATGCAGAACGCCGTTTACAAGGGTTAGGCATTAATCCGTAAGCTAATGATTTATAAGTCTTTTTTGTTGCTCGATAAATTGGCACGAAGCCTGCTCTGTATATAACCACTTCCCACTGCCAAGGAGTTTGAGCAATGAGCAATCCAAACAAAGATGTAATCGACGTCCTCAACGACCTGATCGAATACAGCAAGGATGGCGAGAAAGGCTTCAAGACCTCTGCCGAGGACGTGAAGAATCCTGAGCTGAAAGCGTTCTTCGTCAAGCGCGCTGCTGGCTGCGCTACCTCGGCTGCCGAGCTGCAGAGCGAAGTGCGTCGTCTGGGCGGCGATCCAGAAACCTCTACCAGCGTCAGTGGTGATCTGCACCGCGGTTGGGTCAATCTGAAGTCGCTGCTGACCGGCAAGGATGACGAAGCGATCCTCAATGAAGTCGAGCGCGGTGAAGACCACGCCCTCAAGGCTTACAAAGAGGCCCGTGAGAAGCTGGTCAAACTCGGCCGTACTGCTACCGATAGCAGCTACAACCTGGTCGAAACCCAGCTGCAAGGCGTACAGCGCAATCACGATGAAGTGAAGGTCCTGCGCGACGCAGCACGCGCCCGCTCTTAATCGAGCGGTCCCTCTACCCGGTTACGGCCTTTGGCCTTGGCCCGGTAGAGGGCCTCGTCCGCGGTGCTCAGCAGACTGGCCAAGTCTTGCTGGGTACCGGGGATGTACAGGCCGATGCCGATGCTCACCGTCACCGAGTGGGTATCTGCGCCAAATGGCGCCAAGCCCTCCACCCCCTGCTTGATCCGCTGCGCCAGCAGCAGTGCGCCAGCCTGTTCGGTTTCCGGCAGCACGATCTGAAATTCCTCGCCGCCATAGCGCGCTGCCAAGTCTGAAGGCCTGCGAATACAGCCTTCTATGGTTTTCGCGACTTCCCGCAATGCATGGTCACCACCGGCATGCCCGTGGCGTTGATTGAACGCCTTGAAATGATCGATATCGACCATCAGGATCGCCAACGGCCTGCGGTTGCGCTGTGCCCGTGCCCATTCCAGACGCAGCACCTGATCCAGCCGCCGGCGGTTGGCAAGGCCGGTCAAGCTGTCGGTTGCCGCCAGTTTTTCCAGGCCTAGTTCGAGCTCCTGACGACGGCGCAGCTCGCGTCCGAGCAGCACCGTCAGCCACAGGATGGCGATGCACAGCACGCCCGTGGCGATGCTCACCACGGCGGCGGTACGGCGCCATGACTGGAATACTTCATCGCTCGAGTGCGCTACCACCACAACGAGTGGCTGGTCGGCAACCTGGGCGAAGGTGTACAGGCGCTCGACCCCGGAAGCACTGGACTTGGCAGTAAAGCTGCCACTGCGTTGGCTGAGGATGCGCTGGAAGTTGGGCCGGCTGCTGAAGTTGCTGCCGATCAGCGTACTGGGTGCCGCACTGGGATGGCGCGCCAGCAACTGACCGTCGGTGTTGAACAGGCTGATGCTGCTGTCGACACCGATATCCAGGCGCTGGAACAGCTCGCTGACGTAACCTAGGCGCAGTGCGCCGGCAGCAATACCTGCGAACTCACCATTCAGCCCGTTGATACGCCGGCTGAAACTGATGCACCAGTCCAGGTCGCCAAGCCTGGCCTTGAACGGTGGGCCGATCAACATGCCCAGGCTGGGGTCGGCCTGATGGGCCTTGAATACCTTTGTGTCGGCGAAGTTGGCCTTGCGCGGGACAGCGCTGGTGGAGTCGCCAATCACGTTCCCCTGCGCATCGATCCACAGTACGTCACCGCGCCGGCGGTCGATGAAGGCTTCGTTGAACAGCAGCCGCTGGCGCAGCTCGCTCGGCACGCCAGTCAATTCCTTGCGCCCGACTGCCCAGATCAGCCCTTGCAGGGACTGGTCGTAAAGCTCGATGTTGCGTAGCACATCGCTCTCGATCAGCTGGACGATGTTACTCGACGAGCGGATTGCCGACTGCTCGACGCTGTCGCGTTCGCGGGCGAGCAAGAACACCACTATCGCCAAAATCGCGAGCACAGCCAGGCAGCTGCCTAGATTGAGCAACAGTTCGGGGTGCGACTTGAGCGGGGCATTCCCCGGTGATCGATTGGGCAACATGAGGCTCGCAACTGCGTAAGTCCCTCGTGTCCTTGAGGGTAGGGCCAGGGCGGGGCGGCGGTAGTGTAGGGAAGCGGTGATTGTCGGACAAGAAGTTATCTGGCCATCCGACGAGTGCGTGCAGCGCTGGCGGGGCTGATACGGGGCGCTCTGCAGCGGCAAAGCCGCATTGCAGAGTGCCCCGTGCTTGCAGGCCGCGATCAGAACAGGTTGAGCGGATAATCCACGATCAGGCGGATTTCATCGTTGTCCTGCTCGGCAGCGTAGGCCTGGTTGGCGCGGTGGCTGGCATAACGCAGGAGTACCGACAGGTCTTTGAAATCGCCCTGCTGGAATACGTACTTGATGTCCAGGTCACGTTCCCAATGGGTGGCGTGCTTGCCGTCGGCATTGTAGTAGTCGTAGTAGGCGTTGTTTTGCGCTGCCTTGGTCAGGTCTGCTTCACCGCGTGAGTACGACAGCTCAGTGCTCAGGCCATCGACGCCGAGGCCGGCAAAATCATAACCGTAGGCCAGCTTCCACGAGCGCTCGTTCGGTGCGTTGAAGTCCGAGTACATCCGCGAGTTGTCGAGGAACACGCTGTCACCCAGATTGATGTAGTCGAACGGCGTGTTGCCGTTGACCCGCTGATAGGCGGCGGTAACGCTGTGATGACCGGCGTTGACCGTGAAGTGCAGGCTGAACGTGTTGTTGTCGATGTCGCCCAGCAGCGCCTGGCCGGTGTCCTGGGTGTGATAGAAGTGCAAACCCGGGTTGAGGCTGACCAGGTCGTTGACTGCATAGGTGTAGTCAAAGTCGAAGTAGTACTGGTTCCAGATGTCCTTCAGCTCGGCTGCATAGAGGTTGCTGGTGATCGCTTCGCTGCCGCTCCAGGAGGCGCCGGCCCAGCTCAGGTGCTGACTGTCGCGGTTGTCCTGCAAGGCGCCGTAGTAAGTGTCGATGCGGCGATGGCCGCTCTGGTTGTACGGCTTGGTGAAGCTGACCTGGCCGCCTTCGAGGAGCAGGCCGTCGATGCTGTTGTTGCTCAGGCTGACGCCGCGAAAGGTCTGCGGCAGCATGCGCGTTTCGCCGCCGGCGATGACCGGGTTGCTGAGGAACAAGTCACCGGCCTTGAGCTCGGTGTCGAACGCCTTGAGCTTGAGCGCGGCACCGGCAGTGGAGAAGGCGTGCGGCGCAGCGCCCAGCTCGCCGTTGGCCTTGGTGTGTTCAGGCAGGATGCTGGTGCCGGCATAGCCGCCACCGCCATCGAGCTTGAGCCCGAGCATGGCGTGCGCATCCAGGCCGAAGCCGACAGTGCCCGGGGTGTAGCCGGACTCAAAGCGGGCGACGAAACCCTGGCCCCATTCACGGTTGTCGCGCACACCGCTATTGAGGTTGTTGCGGTTGAAGTAGGCGTTGCGCAGATGCAGGTTGAACGAGGAGCCTGCAACAAAACCTTCAGCGGCTTCGTCGGCGTGGGCAACGCTTGGCATCGTTGCGGCGAATGCAATGAACAGCGGGGTGAAACGGAAAGCGGAAGACACCGGTTAGAGCTCCTTTGGTCTGACGGTGGGGCAATTTTTATTGTCGAAAAACGCAGTGACTGCAGTGAGTCAAGGTATCTGCGTGGTGCAAATTTTGGACATAAAAAAAGCCGCTGATCAGCAGCGGCTTGAAGAGGCTAACATATCGGCGCGCAGGGCGCCCACGTGCAGGCCTTGGGAAGAGGGGCAGATGCAGGTAGCTCGATCAGCTGTCGCTGGCAGCATCCTGGTCAGTCTTGGCGGCTGTCTGCTGCGCATCTTTGCCGGCCTCAGCCGATTGCGCGGCATAGCCTTCGCGGGCTTCTTGATGGGCCGTGGCAAGGGCTGCGTTACGGGCGACAAAGGCCGGCGATTCTTCCGCCATGGCCAGCGGTGACAACAACAGGGAAGAGGCAACGAACAGGCTCGCGATACCCATACTGTTGGACATTTGAAACAACCTTCTTGCGCTGCAAGTGTGAGTGAGGACAGGCGCCAAATTAGTCCTGTTCAGCCCGCAGAAACAGCATCCGCTTGGAGATGCACTGTTGCGAAAAAAGTAATGATAACCGGCGAAACCATCAGCTATCAGCGGCAAACCCGCTGGCTTGAGCGCTCGGCAGGCGTATGCCGAAGGTGTTGCTGCCGTGGTTGCTGCGCACAAATACTTCACCGCCGTGCATCAGCGCGATTGCCTTGACGATCGCCAGGCCCAGGCCATGATTGCCAGCGCCGTTGTTGCTGCGCGCGGCATCGACCCGGTAGAAACGCTCGAACAACAGTTGCAGGTGCTCGTCGGCGATGGCCGGGCCGGGGTTGCTTACGGCAATGCTGACCTGCTCAGGCTGCGCATCGATGCGCACGGTGATCACCTGATGGGCCTGGGTGTGCTGCACGGCGTTGTGCAACAGGTTGATCAGCGCTCGGCGCAACTGCGCGGTTTCGATCGGCGCGATGGCATCGCCGCTGACCCTGACCTGCACCTGGGCGTCTTCGAGGATGTAATCCAGGTAGTCGAGGGTGGTGGCTACTTCAGCGGCCAGCGACGCCTGGGTCAGCGCGGTGGCCTTGCTGCCCTGATCGGCGCTGGCCAGGAACAACATGTCGTTGATGATGCTGCGCAGCCGTTCCAGCTCTTCAAGGTTCGATTGCAGTACTTCAAGGTAGTGCTCGGCGCTGCGTCCGCGGGTTAGTGCCACCTGGGTCTGGCCGATCAGGTTGGTCAGCGGCGAGCGCAGTTCGTGGGCGACATCGGCGTTGAACGCCTCGAGTCGCGAATAGGCGAGGGTGACCCGCTCCAGGGTGGCGTTGAAGGCGCCGGCAAACTGCGCCAGCTCAGGGGCCAGTTGCTCGGTCGGCAGCCGCCCGTCCAGGCGCGGCACGGCCAGCGCCTGGGCTTTGCTGGACAGCGCTGACAGCGGCCGTAAACCGATGCGTGCCACCCAGTAGCCCAGCAGGGCGGCCAGCAGCACGCCCAGCGCGGCCAGGCTGACGATGGCCACCAGCAAGCTGTGCTGCGCCTGCCAGAAGGTTTCGGTGTCGATGCCGATAATGAAGCGCAGCGCCGGCCGCTGTGCCAAGGGCGGCAGCTCACTGACCAACATCTTGTACGGGTAGGGGCTGCCGTTCAGGCGCAGGTCGCGCATGCCCTCGGCGCCTTCGGCGAAGGCGCGGATCTGTTCGCTGGGTTTGCCGTACTCGAACTGCGGGTCGCTGCTGACCGCCCAGAAGCGGATGCGCCGATCTTCTTCACTGAGCAAATTGAGCTTGTTGCTGACCTTGAGCCAATGCTCGTGGGTGCCGAAGCGCTTCAAGGTCGACTCGAGCACGCTGTAGCGGGCGTCCAGTTCGGCCGCGGGCAGCAGGTCGAGGCTGCGGTCGACCTGGCGATACAGCGCAGCGCCGATCAGCAGGAATACCGCCAGCGCCACCAGCATGAACAAGCCGGCCAGGCGCAGCGCGATGGAATTAACCGGCACGGTTTTCCAGGACATAACCCATGCCTCTGATGGTATGCAGCAGCTTGTTGGCGAACGGCCCGTCGAGTTTGGCCCGCAGGCGCTTGATCGCCACCTCGACGACATTCGCGTCGCTGTCGAAATTGATGTCCCAGACCAGCTCGGCAATGGCGGTCTTGGAGAGGATTTCGCCCTGGCGTCGGGCCAGCACGCTGAGCAGCGAGAACTCCTTGGCGGTCAACTCCAGACGCTGGCCAGCGCGGCTGGCCTTGCGGCTGATCAGGTCGATGGAAAGGTCAGCGACCTGCACCTGCAGCGGTTCATGATTGCTGCTGCGACGGGTCAGCGCCTGCAGGCGGGCGACCAGTTCGAGAAACGAAAACGGTTTGCCGAGGTAGTCGTCAGCGCCCTCGCGCAGGCCATGGATACGGTCTTCGACACGCTCGCGGGCAGTCAGCATGATCACCGGCGTCTGCTTGCGTGCGCGCAGGCCACGCAGCACGCCGTAGCCATCCAGGCCGGGGAGCATGACGTCGAGCACGATCACGTCATAGTCGCTGTGCAGGGCCAGGTGCAGGCCGTCGGTGCCATCGCGGGCGACGTCAACGGTGAAGCCTTGCTCGCTCAGGCCCCGATGCAGGTAGTCGGCGGTTTTTTCTTCGTCTTCGACGATCAGTACTCGCATGGTCTGCTCTCAGCTGATACGTGGCGCGGCGGCGTCGGTGCGGTGGCGGCGATGGAACAGGCGCTCCAGCGCCAGGTAGATCACCGGCGTCGTAAACAGGGTCAGCGCCTGGCTGACCAGCAAACCGCCGACCACGGCGATGCCCAGCGGCTGGCGCAGTTCGGCGCCGGTGCCAAAGCCGAACATCAATGGCACCGCGCCCAGCAGCGCGGCCAGGGTGGTCATGATGATCGGCCGAAAGCGCGTCAGGCACGCCTGGTGAATGGCCTGCTCCGGGCTCATGCCGTGTTTGCGCTGAGCCTCCAGGGCAAAGTCGATCAGCAGGATACCGTTCTTCTTGACGATGCCAATCAGCAGCACCACGCCGATCAGGCCCATGATGCTGAAGTCCTGCCCCATCGCCCAGAGCAGAATCAGCGCACCGAGCCCCGCCGAGGGCAGGGTCGAAATGATCGTCAGCGGGTGCACGAAGCTCTCGTAGAGCACGCCGAGGATGATGTACACCGCCACCAGCGCAGCGAGGATCAGCCACGGCTGGCTCGACAACGAACTCTGAAAGGCCTGCGCTGCGCCTTGGAAGTTGCCGCTGATCGAATCGGGCATGCCCAGCTCGCGCTGGGTCTGCTCGAGGATGCGCACGGCATCGCCAAGGGCCACTCCCGGCGCCAGGTTGAATGACAGGTTGGCGGCCGGGAACAGGCCGTCATGGGCGATCGACAGCGGCCCGGTACTCGGCGCAGCGACATGCGCCACCGCTGCCAGTGGCACCATTTCGCCGGTCAGCGGCGAGCGCAGATAGAAGTAGTTGAGGCTTTCGGCCTTGCCACGCTGGCGCGCGTCCAGTTCGAGGATCACCTTGTACTGGTTGGTCTCGGTCTGGAATTCGCTGATCTGCCGCTGGCCGAAGGCGTCGTACAGTGCCTGGTCGATATCGGTGGTGGTCAGGCCGAAGCGTGCCGCCGCCTGACGGTCGATGTCGATGCGGGTGACGCTGGCGCCCAGCTGCAGGTCATTGGACAGGTCACGCAGGGCCGGCACCTCGCGCAGGCGCTCGGTCAGGCGTTGGGTCCAGAGGTTCAGGGCAACGCCGTCGTTGCTCTTGAGCACGTATTGATACTGCGTGCGCGACGGCCCGGAGCTGAGGTTGATGTCCTGGCCGGCGCGCATGTACAGCACCACCCCAGGCACCTTGGCCAGTTGCGGGCGCAGCCGGTCGATCAGTTCGCTGGCGGTGACGTCGCGCTCGCCGCGGGGTTTCAGGGCAATCCAGAAACGGCCGTTGGCGATGGTCTGGTTGTTGCCGGTCACGCCCACTGCGTGGGAGAACGCGCGCACGGCCGGGTCAGCCTCGATGATCTTCGCCAACGCCTCGTGCTTGGCGACCATCGCCGGGTACGACACATCCGCCGCCGCTTCGCTGGTGCCAAGGATGAAACCGGTGTCTTGCAGCGGGAAGAAGCCTTTGGGGATGGCCACGTAACCGACTACCGCCAGCGCCAGGGTCAGGCCGAACACGCCGAGGGTAAGCCGCTGGTGGGCGAGGGCGCGATTCAGGCCCTTTTCGTACCAGCGCAGCAAGCGCTCACCGAAACCGCCATGCTGCTCGGCACTCGGCCTGCGCATGAACAGGGCGCTGAGCGTGGGTGCCAGGGTCAGCGAGACCAGCACCGAAATCAGGATGGTCGCGGTGGCAGTCAGGGCAAATTCCTTGAACAGCCGGCCGACCACACCGCCCATGAACAGCAGCGGGATGAACGCGGCAATCAACGAGAAGCTGATCGAAATCACCGTGAAGCCGATCTCGCCAGCGCCTTTGATCGCCGCTGTACGGCTGTCATCGCCGGCTTCAAGGTGACGGTGAATGTTCTCGACCACGACGATGGCATCGTCGACCACAAAGCCGACCGAAATCACGATCGCGACCAGGGTCAGGTTGTTCAGGCTGAAGCCCATCACGTACATCAGTGCGCAACTGGCAATCAGCGACACGCCAAGCACGCTGGACACCACCAGGGTCGCCGACCACTGGCGCAGGAACAACGCCATCACTCCGATCACCAGCACCACCGCAATCAGCAAGGTCAGCTCGACCTCGTGCAGCGAGGCGCGGATGGTCTGGGTGCGGTCCTGCAGTACTGACACTTCGACCGAGGCCGGCAGCATCTCCTGCAAGCGCGGCAGCGCCGCCAGCACGCGGTCGACGGTGTCGACGATATTCGCCCCCGGCTGGCGGAACACCACCAGATTCAACCCCAACTGATCGCCGGCCCAGGATTTGACGTAAGCGTTCTCGGCGCCCTCGATGACCTTGGCGACATCGCTCAGGTAGACCGGTGCGCCATCGCGATAGGACACGATCAGCCGGGCGTAATCCTCGGGATGAAACAGCTGATCGTTGGCGCTGATGGTCGACACGCTGTGCTCACCGTACAGAGCGCCTTTGGCCAGATTGAGGCTGGTCTGCTGGATGGCCAGGCGGATGTCGGCCAGGGTCAGGCCGATGGCGGCGAGTTTTTCCGGCTGCGCCTGAACCCGGATGGCCGGGCGCAGCTGGCCGGAAATATTGATCAGGCCGACCCCGTCGATCTGGCTCAGCTGGCGCGCGAGCAAGGTCTCGACGTAGTCGCTCAGTTCGTTGCCGGGCATTTGTGCCGAGCTGACGGTAAGCACCAGCACCGGACTGTCGGCCGGGTTGACCTTGCGCCAGGTCGGCGGGTTGGGCAGGTCCTGGGGCAGTTTCGAGGTGGCCGTGTTGATCGCCGCCTGGACTTCCTGGGCGGCGGTGTCGATGTTCTTGTCGAGGCTGAACTGCAGGATCAGGTTGGTCGAACCCAGTGCGCTGCTGCTGGTCATCTGGGCCAGGCCGGGGATGGCGCTGAACTGCACCTCCAGAGGCGTGGCTACCGATGAAGCCATGGTTTCAGGGCTGGCCCCGGGCAGCTGGGTGGTGACCTGAATGGTCGGAAAATCCGCCTCCGGCAGCGGCGCCACTGGCAACCTGGGGAAGGCAATCGCGCCGAGCAGGATCAGCGCGAAGGTCAGCAGCAGGGTTGCCACCGGGTGATCGATGCACCAGGCCGAGAGGCCGTTGCGGCTGTTCATGGCTGTAGCCTGCGCTCGGCCAGCTCAGTGCTGGCGGGTGAATCGCCGAGCACTTCGGCGCGCGCGCCAGGTTTGAGCCGCGACTGGCCATCGACTACCAACAGGTCGCCGGCGGCTACCCCGCTGATGATGGTCAGGTCGCTGTCTTGAAACAGCACCTTGACCGGCACGCTGGTGACCTTGTCGCCGTCCAGGCGATAGACGTAGTGGCCATCGATGCCGCGTTGCACCACCGGCGGTGGCACCACCAGCGCGCCGCGATCAAGCCCTGTGCGCAGTTTGACCGTGACCAGTTGGCCGGGCCAGAGCAGGCCGTCCTTGTTATCGAACTCGGCCTTGATGCGTAGGGTGCCGGTGTTGGCTGATATCTGGTTGTCGATCAAGGCCAGGCGGCCTTCACCGAGCAGCGTGCGCTGATTGTCGGCATCCATGAACGCTTGCACCAGTGCCGGCTCGGGTGCCTTGAGCAACTGCTGCAAGGTGGGCAGCAGTTGCTGCGGCAGGGCGAACTCGACTGCAATCGGATCGATCTGGGTCACGCTGAACAGGCTCTGGGTATCGCTGCTGCGCACCAGATTGCCGGGGTCGACATTGCGGATACCGACTCGCCCGGTCACCGGCGAGCGGATCTGCGTGTACGACAGCTGCACCTGCGCGTTGACGATGGCCGCCTGATTGCCTTTAGCGGTTGCCTGCAGCTGCTTGACCAGCGCCTGTTGCTGGTCAAAGGTCTGCTTCGATACGCCGTCATCGCTGCTGAGCAAGCGATAACGTTTGAGATCGACCGCAGCCACCTGCAACTGCGCCTGGCTCTGCTCGAGCAAGGCGCGGGCCTGATCGAGGCTGGCGCGGATGGCCCGGTCGTCAATGACCGCGAGCAGATCGCCCTGCTTGACCCACTGACCTTCCTTGACCAGCACCTGGGTGAGAATGCCGTCGACCTGCGGGCGGATCTGCACGTTGTGCAGCGACAGCACGCTGCCGATCGCCGTGGCGAAGCGCGGCACGTCCTGCTGCGCCACCTTGATCACCCGCACCGGCACTGCGCTGGGCGCGTGGTTCTGCGGCGCTGCCTGGCGCTGGCTGAACCACCAGGCAAGCGCGAGCAGGACGATCAGCGCAATACACAGCACAATCACAGAGCGGGACGGACGTCGCATCGGGTCGGGTACCGTAGCCGAAGGGAAGGGGGAAATGCTTTGGTCTACTCACAGCTTATAGCCCGGCAACCGGGTCGCCAGGGTGACAGCCAGCTGTCAGCCCTGACAGTTTTGCCCGGCACAGTGGCGCGCTCAATGCCTGCGCCGCACTGCAGTGTCGTTCAGAAACCGATAAAGGCGTAGTACTGCGGCGTCTCGGCGGTCGTGCGCAGGCCATGTTCGAGCAGCTCGGCGCTCAGCGCCGGGTCGACCACATGCACGCTCCAGGCAGCACGCTCAGCGCTGGCGACCTGCTCCAGTGCTGTGCTGAATGCGCCCATGTCCGGCAGGTACGCAGTGAAGCCGTTGCCTTTCAGGGCACTGGTGTTCATCCCCAGCGCTTCGCAGATGGCCACCTTGGTGGCGATGTCGTCGCGGTCGGCCTGGCGTGACGCGGCGATCAGTGCGACCAGCTGCGGATCGGCCAGCATCTGCCCATGGATCAACTCAGGGCCTTGTTGCCATGCCTCGGGCGGGCAGTCCTTGTTCTCCGGCCGCAGCGGCAGATGCGGGTTGATCTCGGCGGGATAGATCCGGCACACCAGCGGCCGTGTTTCATAGATGCGGCACAGGTCGTTTTCATCGAGGTTGCGGCAGCGGCCAGGGTTGAACGCGGCAAAGGTCACCGACACGCGCAGCTCGGCTGCGCCGCAACTGACCGGATATGAACGCCCCAGCACATGCTCGCGCTGGTCCAGCGGCATGCCTGGGCCATCGCTGACGAAGCCTTCGATCAACATCACTACCTGCCCCTCTGCGGCCACCCATTGGCGGGCCTCGGCGAGGGTCAGTGGCACATGGTGGCCAGTGCAGCATTTGCCACAGCCGGTGCAGGCAAAACGAATGGGTGGATTCACTTGGCGCTGGGGTTCCACTCGCTGACGTAGGCCTGCTTGTGCGCACGGTCATACAGGCACAGCTCGGTGCCGGTGCGCTTTTTCATGTGCTTTTGCGGGTAGATGCCTTCGATCAGCAGGGCGCTGTAGCCGACCCGATCATCGAACTCGGTGGGTTTGCCGCGGGCGTGGGCGTCTTTCAGTTGGCTGGCGGCCAGGCAGTCCTTGAGCATCTGCTGGCGATATTCGTTCCAGGCTTCACTGCTGGAAGCCTGGGCGACACCGCTGCTCAGGGCGCAGACAGCGAGGAGGTAGCGCAAACACTTCATACAGGGTACCGGTAACAATTGCCCAGGGAGCGCCGATTATGCCTGACTCGTCACCCGCTGGGCATGCAGCTGGCGTTGTGCGCCGGGCAAATGGCAACCAGGTGTTACCGTTCGGCGAATACCACGGTGCGCGCTGCGGTGACCAGGCACTCGGTGAGGTCGGGCGAGGAGAACTTGGTGAGGATCGCATTGGCGCCGGCATTCTTCGCCTTCTCGCTGCTCATGGCGCTATCCAGCGAGGTGTGCAGGAGGATGTACAGGTGCTGGAAGTCGGGCGTCTCGCGCAGGGTACGGGTGAAGGCGTAGCCGTCCATCTCGGACATCTCGATATCCGAGACGATGATGTTGATCTCGCGTTCGGTGCCTTGCAGCTCGAGCAGGACGTTGATCGCATCCTTGGCACTGCGTGCGGTGTGGCACTCGATACCGAGGCCGCGCAGGGTGTGCACCGACTGCTGCAGGGCAACCTGGCTGTCATCGACCACCAGGATGTTGGCGGCCGCGAGCAGGCTGGCGTCTTCCTCGCCGAGTTCGCCCGGCAGCGGCTCGGCTGGCGCCGGGGCGATGGCGTGGATGACCTTTTCGATATCCAGTACCTGCACCAGGGTGTTGTCGACCCGGGTCACGCCGGTGATGAACGAACGGTTGCCCGAGCCGAATGGCGGCGGTTTGATGTCGGTGCTCAGGCAATGCACGATGCGGCTGACGGCCTGTACATGCAGGCCTTGGCGCGAGCGGCTGATCTCGGTGACGATCAGGCAGCCGCCATCGGGGTCGGCCAGCGGCCGTTCGCCGATGGCCAGCGACAGGTCGATCACCGACAGCGAGTTGCCGCGCAGAGTGGCCACGCCTTTGACGTGCGGGTGCGACTCGGGCAGCTTGGTCAGCTGTGGACAGGTGATGATTTCACTGACCTTGAGCAGGTTGATCGCCATCAGCTTGCCGCTGCGCAGGGTGAACAGCAGCAGCGACAACGAGTCCGCGCGGGCATTTTGGGTGGCCATGGGCAACCTTCGGCTAAGTCAGAATAGGGAGGATGCCGGGTTATCGGCCTGCCCGGCCCAGGCTTTAGCACCATCCTTTATCAACGGCGCACGCGTACTACTGTAGGAGCGGCCTTGTGTCGCGAAAGGGCTGCGTAGCGGCCCCAGGATCTGCGCAACACCACATAATCGCCGGGCCCGCTTTGCGGGCCTTTCGCGACGCAAGGCCGCTCCTACGGGGACCGTGTTGGTCTTGGGGCAACCGGTTCAACGTTCGCGCAGGGCCTCCTTGGCTCGATTGAGTGGCTTGATCAGGTAATCGAGGATGGTTTTTTCGCCGCTGCGGATGTCCACCGTAGCGATCATGCCCGGGACAATGGCGAAATGTTTGCCGGCCTTGTTCTGCAGGCTGTCCTGTTCGGTGCGGATGAACACCCGGTAGTAATAGATCTCGGGTTTGAATTCGTCCTGCAGGGTATCTGGCGAGATACCCACCACCTTGCCTTCGAGGCCGCCATAGATTGAGTAGTCGTAGGCGCTGATCTTGACCTTGGCCGCCTGATCGGGGTGGATGAAGGCGATATCGCGCGGGGCAATGCGTGTTTCGATCAGCAGGCGCTCGTCCATCGGTACGATTTTCATCACCTGGCCGCCTGGCTGGACCACCCCGCCAAGGGTATTCACTTCGATATCCTTGACGATGCCGCGTACCGGCGAGCGCAGGGTCAGGCGGGACAGCGAGTCGTTGCGGCCGCGGATCACCTGCTCGAGGCTGTCGGCTTCGGCGCTGGCCCTGGCCAGGTCTTCGCGGGCGCGCACCAGGTAGTCCGAGCGCGCTTCGTTGGCCTTGAGTTCGAGCTCCGAGCGCTGGCGGTTGAGGCGGATCACTTCGACCCGGCTGGAGGCGCCCATCTTGGCCAGGTTTTCGGTGATTTTTAGTTCGCTGCGCACCAGCCGCAGCGAGTCCTCGATGCCGGCCAGGGTCTGCTCGAGGCCGCGGCGGCGGGTCTGGTACAGCGCGGTTTCGGTCTCGATCAGCTCCGGCGACTTGCTCAGGCTGGGCGGGAAGTTCAGCGGCTTGCCGGTGACCTCGGCGCGCAGCCGGGCGACGCTGGCCAGCGCTGCCCAGTACTTGGCCTCGCTCTCGCCGACGCTGGATGAGGTCTTGGTTGGATCGAGCTGGGCCAGCACCTGGTCGCGCTCGACCAGATCGCCTTCGGCGACGTTCATCTGCGCGACGATGCCGCCTTCAAACGACTGGATCACCTGCTCGCGCGAACTGGGGATGACCTTGCCGGTGCCGGTCGACACCTCGACCACCTCGAACCACGCTGCCCAGGCCAGAAACGCCGCCAGCATCAAGGCGCAGACCATGATGATGCGCCCGGCGCGCAGCACGGCGTGGTCGTCTTCTCCATCCAGGTATGATGCCGGAAGTTCGTGGCTGCTCATGCTTTGCCTCCCTGGCTTGGCTGACCGCCCTGACTCAAACGTGACAGGGCAGCGTCACGTTTGTCGTCGATGATGATCCGCCCGCCATCGAGCACCAGCACCCGATCGACCCGTTGCAGGACGCTCATGCGGTGGGTGGCGATGATCAGCGTGCGGCCCTGGCAGAAGCGCTCGAGGTTATCCAGCAGGCGCCGTTCGCTGATGTCATCCAGCGATGCGGTCGGCTCATCGAGCAGCAGCACCTGTGGCTGGCGCACCAGCAGCCGCGCCAGGACCAGGGCCTGGCGTTGCCCGCCGGACAAGCCTGCGCCGCCTTCGAGCACCAGGTGGTCCATGCCCTTGGGCAATTGCCGGACGAATTCCAGCGCGCCACTGGCAGCCAGGGCGGCGAGCAGTTCCTGGTCGCTGGCCTGGCCGGCGCCGAGGGTGAGGTTTTCCCGCAGGGTGCCGTGGAACAGCCGCGAGTACTGCGCCAGCAGGCCGACGTCGCGGCGCAGGTCGGCCGGGTCGAGGTGGGCCATGGCGATGCCATCGAGCGTGACCTCGCCCTCGACCAGATCCATCGCCCCGCCCAGGGCCTGCAGCAGGGTCGACTTGCCAGCGCCATTGCGGCCCAGAATCGCGATGCGTTCGCCAGGCTGAATGTTCAGTTGGTTGATGTTCAGGGCCGGCGGTGCTTCAGGGCTGTAGCGGAAAGTGGCTTGGCGCAGCTGATATTCGCCACGAATTGCCGGCAGATGCACGCGTGCTTCGCTTTCGGGGTGATCGACTGGTGACTGCATCAATTTGTCCAGCCCTTGCAGGGCGACCTTGGCCTGTTGCCAGCGGGTCAGCACGTGGGTCAGTTGGGCCATGGGCGCCATCATCCGCGACGACAGCATGGATGCCGCGACCAGGCTGCCGGTGGTCAGGTCACCCGCAATCACCATCGGCGCGCCGACCACGATGACCACGGCAAACACCGCGCCCTGGACGTTCTGGGTCCAGGTCACCAGGCCATTGGTCAGCGTGCGCAGGCGCAGGTTGCTGTGGGCGCAGGCGGCGTTGTACTGGTTCCATTGGCGCTCGAAGCGGGCCTCGGCCTGCAGCGCCTTGATCTCGTCCATGCCCTGGATGCTCTCGACCAGCATGGCGTTGCGCAGCGCCGACTCGCGCATCGACGCATTCGCCAGACGTGCCAGCCGCCGTTGCGCGAGCAGGCCGGGCAGGAGCATGGCCACCAGCGCTGCCAACGGGATCACCACCAGCACGCCGCCGATCAGCCAGAACACCAGCAGGAACAACAGGAAGAACGGCAAATCGGCCAGCGCCGTGGCAGTGCTCGAGGTGATCAGGTCGCGGATCTGTTCCAGTTCGCGCAACTGTGAGATGAACGAGCCGGTAGATTTTGGCCGCACCGAGTTGCGCAGGCGCAGGGCATGGCCGAAGACCAGGTCGGAGATGCGCAGGTCGGCGCGCTTGCCGAGCAGGTCGGTGACCTTCAGGCGCAGCAGGCGCATGCTGAAGTCGAACACCAGCGCCAGCACTACGCCGCCGAACAACACGTACAGGGTCGGCAGCGATTCGGCCGGGATCACCCGGTCGTATACCTGCATCGAGAACAGCACCCCGGCCAATGCCAGCACGTTGGCCACCAGTGAGGCGAGCATGACCTGGCCATACGGGCGCAGGTCGCGCAGGACGATGCGGGCGAACCAGTGGCGGTCATACGGCGCGGTGTAGTCGTCGGTGCGCACATCGCGCAACGGCCGCGCCGGACGCAGCAGGGCTACCCGCACGATGCGGCCGGTCAGCGCCTCACGGGGCAGCCGTGAGGTCAGCCCCTGATCACCGGCGAACACCACTGCCAGATCGTTTTCTTCGGTAACCGCCTCGACCGTGGCCAACTGGCCGTCGTCGAGTTCCAGCACCATCGGGGTGCGCCACTGGCGCAGGCCTTTGGCATCGAAGCGCACGAAACGCAGGGTCAGCCCGGCCTGCCGCGCCATGTGCCGCAGGATCTCGTCCAGCGGCCGCGCATCCTCAATGGCGGCCAAGCGGATGCGCTGCGGCGAGACGTCCAGGCGGTAGTGGTGGGCGACCTGCAGCATCACCTCCAGCCACGGTCCGAGGTCAGCCCGGGGCGGTGCGTCCGGCGCAGCCGCGGCCTGTTGCGTCTGCTGCAGATCAAGGTTGACGGTGTCGCTCATGGTTGAATCTCCACGCCTTGCAGGCTGCGGCCTTCAAGAGCGAAGGCCGAGCGCAGCGCACTGCTGTTGTAGAGGCAGTCGATATCCAGTCGGAGCAGGTCCGAGCGAGTGCCGGCCAGTTCGAAGCGTGACTGGTAGATCTCCTGCTCGGCGTTGAGCAGGTCGAGCAGCGGTCGCGTGCCGAGGTCCAGGTACTGCCGGCCATAGAGCATGCGCGCCTCCTGGATGCTGACCTGGCGCGCTTCCAGCGAGCGCAGCCGCCGCGCCAGGCCGGCGGTCTGCGCCTGCGCCTCAGCCAGGCCGCGGCGGGCCTGCAGGCGAGCGGCGTCTTCAGCAGCGTCGGCCGAGGTCAGCGCATATCCCGCGGCGCGGCTGCGGGCACTGACGGCGCCGCCTTGATAAATCGGCACTTCGAGGTTGAGGTAAATGCCGGCCTGGGTGCGGTCGAGGCGCGAATTGTCGCGGTCGTATTCGTTGTCCAGGTAGTGATTGACCTGCGGCTGCAACGACAGGGTCGGGTAGGCTTCAGCCTTGGCCTGGGCCAACTCGGCCTGAGACTGCGCACGCAATGCCAAGGCCATCAGCACCGCTGGCAAACGCTCGTCGCCGCCTTGGGTGCGGCTGCAGGCACCCTCCAGTTGGCGCGGTGACTCCTCGGCCAGCGCCGGTGGCGAGATGCGCCCGAGCAGCGCCGCCAGGGTCGAGCGCCAGCGTTGGTGCTGCGCTTGATATTCAGCGAAGGTGGCTCGCGCGCTTTCGACCCGTGACTCGGCCTGCACCGTGTCGGAACGGGCGCTGGCGCCCATGTCGCTGCGTTGCCGGGCGAGCTCGACGATGTCGCCGACGCCGCGGATCTGCTCGCGGGCGATCACTGTCAGTTGCTCGTAGCGGCGGGTTTCGATCCAGGCATAGGCGGTGTCGCGGGCAAGGTCATCGAGCACCAGCAGGATGTTGGCCTGGGCCCGGGCGGCAGCGGCGCGGGCGGCGCTGACGGCGTTGTCGACCTTGCCGAAGTCATACAGCATCTGCTTGAGCGACAGGTTTAGTGCCTGGCTGCTGCGGTCGGCGCCGTTGCCGGTGTCGTAGCCGCCGCGCAGGCCGCCGGAAATCTGCGGGTAATAACCAGCGCGGGCGACGTTGATGCCTTCGCCCTGTTTGTACAGGTTGCCTACCGCCTCGGCGATGCTGGGGTGCCATTGCGCGGCCATCAGCACCGCCTCGTCGATGCCGAGGCGGTCGCCAGCTATGGCCGACTGGCCGACCGGCGCGCGCGCCGGTACGGCATCCGGAGCATCGCGCAACAACGACGGGCCGATCTGGCGCAGTTGCGGGTCTATGTCATCGGCCGCCATGGCGACCGGGTAGAGGTTGCACGCGAGGAGCCCGAGGGCTCCCAGTAACAGCGGTGACAGCTGACAGCCTCGCTTCACAGGTTTCCCTTACTGCTGGTCGTCCTTGCCGCCGGTTGCCCGGCGGGATTCATCAGCTTCAAACAACGTGGATGCCGTTCTGTACCCACAAGTGGTGGCTTGGATCCTCCTGAGCGGTGTACTGGGTATAGTCGATACCGTCGGCATTCTGCTGGCCGGTCAGGGTCCAGTTGTCGCTGAGCTGCACGGTATCGTTGCTGTCACCCTTGATCAGCAGGGTGTCGTTGGCGCTTTCGGTCACCGCCACCACGTCGGCCAGGCTCAGGCTCAAGGTCACCGAACTGCTGTCGTTGAGGTCGATCACCTCGATGTCGTGCAGGCGCCCAACCAGGCTGCCGAGGTCGATACTGGCATCGCCGCCGGCCCACAACAGGGTGTCGGTACCGCTGCCGCCGTCGACGTTGGTGAACTGCTGATCGACGATCACCAGTGTGTCGTCACCGGCGCCGCCGGTCAGGCTGATTGCCCCACCCTGACTGCCGTCGAGGTGGTCGTTGCCATCGCCGCCGTGCAGCCCTTCGACCGCAGTGGCGGCGGCCACACTGAACAGCGCGCCGGCGTCATCGTCGCCGCCGGCCAGCAGCGCCGAGGTAGCGGTGAAGGCTGCTGCGTTGTTCAGGCCAATGGTCAGGGTGGCGGTGTCGGTGGTGCCGTTGGGGTGGGTCAGTTCGTAGGTGAAGGTGTCCTGCTGGCCAATCACGGCAGCGCTCAGGCCGGGCTTGAGGGTATAGCTGTAGCTGCCATCTGCCTGCACCAGCAGCGTGCCGTAGGTGCCGGTGACACTGATGCCGTTGTAGCCGGGGATGGCATAGGTGTTGGCCGCCACCAGCACGCTGAGCACGGTCAGGCTGGAGCCGAGGGTATCGCTGCCGGTACCGGTGGTGTCGTTGAGCAGGTTGCCGCTGACCGGGGTGTAGCCACTGACTACGAATTCCTTGGTGTAGGTCGTGGTGGTGTTGATAGTGGTGGCAATCGAAGCGGCCAGGCCAATGCCGCCGGCGCTGACGCGAATTTGATACGAACCTGGCCCCTTGTCCTGGAAGGTGTACGCCGCGCCGCCGCCGAGCAGGCTGACCAGTGAGCCGCCAGTAACGGTTTGCTCAACTACATACAGACCTGTTGCCGGATTGAGCTTGAGCAGCTCGATCTTGGTGCCGTTGAGCAGCCCGAGCAGATTGCTCGAGTTGAGCACTACCTGCAGATCGGCAGTGGTGTCGACCGCAACCGTATTGGTTGCCGACGTTACCGAGCGGTTGCCAATCAGCGGCAAGCTCAGGTTGGCCAGGTTGGCGCTGCCGCTGGTTTCACGGTTGACCAGGCTGATACCGGTGCTGTCGAGGTCGTTGACCGCGTCGACCACGGTGGCTGGCGCGCTGTAGTTGTTGTCGTTCCAGATCTCGGTGGCTTGTGGGCTGTCGATGCGCACGTAGAGATTGGCGGTGTCTTTGAGGCCGTTGGCATGCAGCAGCTGATAGCTGAACACATCGACCTTGCCCACACTCGACGGGCTGCCGTTGGGGGTATAGCTGTAGCTGCCATCGGCGCGGATCAGCAAGGTGCCGTACAGACCCTGCACTTCGGTGGCGGCGCCGGCGGAGACGTAGCTGCCGTTTTTCAGTACCTGCACCACCGCGCCGTTGTCCGGGCCGGTCTGGTCGACGCTGCCGTCGGTGCCAGGGTCGCTGAGGACGTTGCCGGTGGTCGGCGTGCCGGTGCCGGTGAACTGGGTCAGGCTGGTGGACTGCACGTCCAGACTGGTGGTGACTGTGGTCAGCAGACCGATACCGGTACTGTTGACCGTTAGCCGGTAGTCACCCGCCAGCAGTTCGCCGATATTGACCTGCAGACCCTGGCCCAGCGGCAGCAGGATCAGGTCGAGCAGCCCCTGGCTGCTGCCGGTGGCGAGGGTGACCCAGCCGCCAGCAGCATTCTTGACCTGCAGGGTGTAGGTCGCGCCGTCGAGCAAGGCCAAGGCGCTGCTGGTGCTGAGGGTCAGGGTCGGGTCGGCAGTAGTGCCGGCGGCGACCGTCCAGGTGAAGGTTTTCGAGAAACCGGACAACAGCGTGCTGAAGCTGTCGGTGAAGGTCTTGGTGGTGATGACCGGGGCCAGGTTCACCGTGGCTACCGCCAGATTGTCGCTGGCCGAGACTGGCGCGTTGGCGTCGACGTCCGGCGCGATCAGCGCAACCCCGGCGGAGACATTGTTGCGCGGGTCGGTAAGGGTGATCGAAAGGGCTTGGCCGTTATCCTGGGCAGGGCTCAGGGTGACCGTGAAGGTGCCGTCCGGATTGACCGTGGCAGGCTGCGAAACGACCCCGCTGGGACCGCGCACCGTCACCGTCGCGCCAGGCTCGCCGCGCCCGGTGATGACGCTGCCGTCGGCATTGATCACCAGATTGCTGGCGATGGCGGGTGGGGTGATGTCCGGGGCAGTCAGGGCCACCCCGGAGGTATTGCCCGCGGCATCGCTCTGGTTGACCGTCAAGGCCTGGTTGTCGACCTGCGCCGCCAGCAAGCTGACCACGAACAGGCCGTTGGCGCCGACGATGGCGCTGCCCAGCACTACGCCGCCGGCGCCGAGCACGGTGATCTTGTTGCCGGCGATGCCGGCGCCGCTGACCAAGGTGCCAGCAGCATTGATGGTGGAGGTGGGGGCGGGCGGTGGCGTAGTGTCCGGCGCGCCGATGGTGGTGGTGCCGGAGATATTGCCAGCGGCGTCGGCCTGGCGCACGGTCAGCACCTGGCCGTCGTTCTGGGTAGCGGTGAGGTTGACGGTAAATTGCCCGTTGGGGCCGACCACGGCGGTGCCCAGCGGTGTGCCTGTAGCCGAGAACACGCTAACGGTGGCACCGATTTCGCCCGTGCCACTGAGCTGGGTGCCCAAGCCATTGACCAGCAAGTTGCCTGGCGGGTTGGGCGCCTGCACGTCAGGGGCGATGAAGCCCACATTGTCGGACAGATTGAGGGCAGCGTCGCGCTGGCTGACCTCAAGGATCTGACCGTTGAGCTGTGGCGCATTGAGATTGATGCTGAAGGCGCCGCCAGCGTTGACCTGGCCACTGCCGAGCAGATTGCCCTGGGTATCCCGTACGAACACGGTGGCTCCCGCCTCACCGGTGCCGGTCAGGACCAGACCGTTGCTGGACAGTGCGCTGACTACCGGTATCGCAGGTGGAGTGGTATCACCGGCCTGGACAATGACCGGGGCCGATTCGCCGGCGTCGGCTGCGTCGGCGGTTACCGAGAGCACCTCGCCGTTGCGTTGCGGTGGGTTCAGCGTAACGCTGAAACTACCGTTGGCTTGAACGACCAAGGCCTCGCCGATGACCTGACCGGCCGCGTTGTAGACGGTGATGCTGGCGCCGAGGATCGAGGTACCTGTCAGGGTTTCGCCATTGGCAATCAGCGCGACATTGAGCGGCGCGGCGGTCAGCGGTACCAGCGGCGGGGTGTAGTCGGCCGGCAGCGAAGGGTTCTGCGCGGCATCGGTCTGCACCACGCTGAGTTCTATACCTGGCAGGGCCAGGGTATCGAGCTCGATCTGGAACGTGCCGTTGGCGAGTACGGTGCCCTCGCCGATCTGCACGCCGTTCTGGCTGACGATCACACTGGCGCCGGCTTCGCCGCGGCCGCTGAGTACGCTGTAGGTCGCATCGATCACCAGGTTGCTGACCGGTGCCGGTGGGCTGGTGTCTTCAGCCGTGACAGTCACCGCCAGCGCGGCGTTGCCGGCAGCGTCAGTAGCAACCACGTCGAGTATCTCGCCGTTGTTTTGTGGCGGGTCGAGGGGCACGCTGAAGTTACCGCCTGGGGGGACCTGGATGGAACCGACCACGGTGTTGTCCGGGGCACGTACGGTGATGAAGCTGCCGGGCTCGCCAGTGCCGATGAGCAGTGTGCCCTCAGAGTTCACGGAGAGGCCAGTGGGTTGCGCTGGCGGGGTCAGGTCAGGTGCCGTGACGGCAAAGGCCGGCGACGGATTGCCGGTAGCATCCTGGGCAACGATGCTCAGCACCTGGCCGTCAAGTTGCGCCGGTGACAGGTTGAGGACGAAGGTGCCATCGGCGGCGATGCTGCCCTGACCGACCAGGTCGCCCTTGTCGTTGAGTACGGTCAGCCGTGCGCCGGCTTCACCGGAGCCTTTGAGCTGGGTGCCGCTGGCGTTGATGGTGGCGTCGACGGCAGGAGGTGGAGTGGTATCCGGCGCGGTCGCCGGGGTGCTTGGCGACAGGTTGCCTTTGGCATCCTCAAGGGTCACCTGCAGTTGCTGGCCGTTGTTCTGCGGCGGGTTCAATGCCACCACGAACCTGCCATCGGCGCCAACCTGCACGGTGCCGATCTGGCTGCTGCCAAGGTAGACCCTGGCGGTACTGCCTGGCTCGCCGACGCCGCTGAGTTGGCTGCCATCGGCATTCAGTTGCAGTTGCGCAGGTGCCTCAGGTGGGGTCAGGTCAGGTGCCTCGACGTTGACCGGCTGGCTGATGTTGCCGGGCGGGTCGGCCTGTTGCACCGCGAGCACTTGCTGGTTGATCTGCGCGGGCGTGAGCATGACCTCGAAGCTGCCGTCGGCAAGCACTTTGGTAGTGCCCAGCAACGTGCCGTTGGCATCGGTCACGGTGACGGTTGCGCCGGCTTCACCGCGGCCGGCGATCATGCTGCCGTCGGTACTGATAGTCACCGCAGTGAGCTGCGTCGGCGGGGTGAAGTCAGGCGTATCGAGAGTTGCTGGCGCAGAGACGTTGCCGGCCAGGTCGGTCTGGGTCAGGCTGAGCCGTTCGGCATTGCCCAGTGCAGGGTTGAGGGTGAGGGTAAAGAAGCCGTTGGCATCGACCAGTGCTTCGCCCAGCGGCGCGCCATCCGGGCCGCTGACCTTGACCGTGGCCCCGGCCTCGCCGCGACCAGTCAGGGTCGCGCCGTCGCTGGCAATCGCGAGCGACGTCAGCGCATCCGGTGCGGTGATATCGGCCGCGGTGGTGCTGGCCGCCGGCGATTGGTTGCCGGCGTTGTCAGTGAGCACGACCTGCAGGCTTTGGCCGTTGGCCTGGATCGGATTGAGCGAGACCTGGAAGCTGCCGTCATCACGCACGATGCCGCTGCCGATGACGCTGCCGTCAGCGGCCAGCACAGTGACTTTGCTGCCAGCTTCGCCGGTGCCGTCGAGCAGGGTGCCGCCGCCGGTGACGGTGAGGTTGCCCGGTGCGTTCGGGGCGAGCAGATCGGGTGCGGTCAGGCTGACGCTGTTGGATTCGTTGCCGGCGGCATCGGTCTGGCTGGCGTTGAGCGCCTCGCCATTGCGCTGCGGAGCAGTCAGTTGCAGGCTGAACCGGCCGTCGGCGCCGACCACCCCTTCGCCCAGATCGACGCCTCCAGGGCCGCTGATGCTGACCCGGGCGCCGGGCTCGCCACGGCCGGTCAAGGTCAGCCCATCACTGGCCAGTTGCAGTTCGCTGAGCGGCTGCGGCGCAGTGGTATCCGGCGCCTGCAGGGTGGCCGGCAGCGAAGCGCTGCCGTCGGTGCCGACTGCGCCGACCTGCAGGGTTTCACCGTTGGCCTGGACGCTGTTGAGCGCCACCGTGAAGGTGCCGCCTGCCGCTACCACCGCAGTGCCAAGCACTACGCCGCCGGGGCCGTACACCGTGACCGTGCTGCCGGCAGTGCCGCTGCCGGTCACGCTGAGGCCATCTGCGGCCAGCAGCAGATTACCAGGGATATCCGGCGCCAGGCTGCCTGGGGCAGTGACGGTTTCGGCGGGCGAGGCGTTGCCGCTGGCGTCGCTCTGGACCACGCTGAGATTGCTGCCGACGATTGCCGCCGGGCTCAGATTGACCGTGAAACGGCCGTCCGCAGCCACTGTACCGGTCCCCAGCAAGGTGCCATCGGCTGCCCGCACTGCCACCGTTGCGCCAGCTTCGCCGGTGCCGGCGAGGCTGGCGCCATTGGCGGCCACGGCGAGGTTGGCGACGGCGGCGGGCGGGGTAGTGTCAGGTGCGGTGAAGTTACCGGGTTGGGACACGTTGCCGGCGGCGTCGGTGGCGGTCACTTGCAGGGTTTGACCGTTGGCCTGGACGCTGTTGAGGGTGACCTGGAAGGTGCCATTGCTGGCAGCGACCACGCTACCGAGAACATTGCCGGCACTGTCGCGGACTGTGACCGTACTGCCCGCCTCGGCGGTGCCGCTCAGTTGCACGCCGTTACTGGCCAACAGCAGATTGGCAGGCTCTGCGGGAGGGGTCAGGTCCGGAGCTGTCACGGCCACAGGCGCTGAGGTGTTGTTGCTGGCGTCGCTCTGGGTCACGCTCAGGCGCTGGGCGTTTAGTTGTGCGTTATCCAGGGTCAGGGTAAAGCTGCCGTTGGCGGCGACGTTGCCGCTGCCGATGATGGTGCCGTCCGGGCCGCGCACCGTGACGCTGGCGCCGGGCTCGCCCAGGCCGGTCAAGGTCAGGCCATTGTTGTTGAGCACCAGGTTGGTCAGCGGTGCCGGTGGGGTCAGGTCAGGCGTGTTGACCGAGGTCGCGGGTGAGGTATTGCCCGCGGCGTCCTGCTGGGTCACGCCGATCGGCTGGCCGCTGGCCTGTGGGCTGCTGAAGAGCACGCTGAAGCGTCCATCGGCACCTACTGTGGCGGTACCGAGCAAGGCCCCGGCGCTGTTGCGCACCTCGACACTGGCACCGGCTTCGCCCAGACCGGAAAGCTGACGGCCGTCGGCGCTGAGCACGGTTTGGGTAACCGCCGCAGGTGGCGTGCGATCCGGTGTGGCCAGGCTGGCGGGGGCAGAAATATTGCCAGCCGCATCGCTCAGGGTGACCTGCAGGGGGGCGCCGCTGGTTTGCGCTGCCGGCAGAGTGATCTGGAACTGGCCAGCCGGGTTGACGGTACCGGTAGCCAGCACCGCGCCACTGGCGTCGCGCACGGTGACGATGGCCCCGACTTCGCCCTGGCCGCTGACCACGGTAGCTGCGCTATTGAGGCTGACGCCGCTGGCCGCCAAGGGCGCTTGCAGGTCTGGCGCAGTGGTCGTCGCTGCCAGCGAAACGTTGTTGCTGGCGTCGCTCTGGGTGACGGTCAACAACTGCGCATTGGCTTGTGGCGGAGTGAGGCTGATGCTGAACAGGCCGGTACTGCCGACCGTCGCCGAACCGAGCAGGGTGCCATTGGCATCCACTACCGAAACGGTCGCGCCGACCTCGCCGCGACCCGTCAGCAGGCTGCCGCTGCGGTCAATCGCCAGTTGTGTTGGCGCATCAGGCGCCGTGGTGTCCTCAGCCGTGACGATAGCCGGTACCGAAGGTTTGCCTGCGCCAAAGCGCGCGTTGACCTGCAGGGTCTGGGCGTTGAGTTGAGCGTTGCTGAAGAACACCCGGAAGATACCATCGCTGCCCACCGTCGCAGTGCCCAGGGTGGCGCCGGCGGAGGTCACAGTGATCAGTGCACCGACTGTGCCCATGCCGGTCAGGACGAAGCCGTCGGCGCTGAGGTCGAGGTCGGTCGGTGTTGCGACTTCGCTGCCATCCGGGCCGGCCAGCGGTGTGCTGGCTTCGCCGCCCGGGTCCTTGACCACAACAGTGGCGCTGTCGCCGCTGGCCAGCGGCGGGTTGATCGGCACCACGAAGCTGCCGTCCGGACCTGCCACCACGCTACCTATGTCATTGCCGTCGGCGTCACGCACGATCACCGTGCTGCCGGGCTCGGCGTTGCCGCCGACGCTGGTGCCATCAGGGCTGACGCTGATATCGGTCGCTTCTGCGGGTACGGTGGTGTCAGGGGCGGTGATCGGCAGCACCGGGCTGGTGTTGGTGGCCGCATCGACAGCCTCCAGCAGCAGCGGTTGACCGTTGTTCTGGCTGCCTGGCAGTTGCACGCTGAAGCTACCGTCTGCCTCGACATCCCCTCTGATCAACTCGATGCCGTTGGCATCGCGAATGATCACCTCGGTGGCACCGGGAGCAGAGCCGGTGACCGTGCCGTCATTGGCCACGCTGACGCCGTTGGGCAGGGCTGGCGGGGTCAGGTCGGGCGCGGTGACTGGCACCACATCGGATTCATTGCGGCCATCGGTGGCGACCACGCTCAAGCCCTGGCCGTCTTTCTGCGCTGGGTCGAGAATGACGCTGAAATCGCCGCTTGGCGGCACGGTGGTGCTGCCGAGCACAGTGCCGGCAGCGTCACGCACTTCGACCGTGCTGCCCGCTTCGCCCCTGCCGCTGACCTGGGTGCCATCGGCGTTGACCTGCACGCCGGTTGGCAGGATCGGGGCAGTAGCGTCGATGGCGTTGATCGGCACGCTCGGGGAGGTCTGCCCTTGCAGGTCGGTGACGGTGACCGACAGCGGCTGGCCCGCGACGGGCACCGGGTTGAGGGGGACGCTGAAGCTGCCGTTGGCAGGCACCAGTACGCTGCCGATGACTACCCCGTTCGGGTCGCGCACTTCTACCGTTGTGCCCGGTTCCGCCTGACCGCTGATCAGGTTGCCGCCCGCATTGAGTTGCACCCCTTGAGCAGCTTCAGGGGCTTGCAGGTCTGGCGCGGTCAGGGTGTCCGGCTCGGAGATGTTGCCAGCCTGGTCCTTTTGCGTGGCGGTCAGGGTCTGGCCGTTGAGCTGGACGGGGTTGAGGGCGACCTGGAAGCTGCCATCGCCCTGCACGGTTGCGCTGCCAAGGATGACGCCGCCAGTGCCGGTCACGGTGACGACGCTGCCTGGCTCACCGCGTCCACTGAGCACACTGCCGTCCGCCGCCAATACCAGGCCGGTGGGCGCATCGGGGGCCTGGCCGTCAGGGGCGGTGACGGGCACTGTGGTGGAGATATTGCCCGCCGGATCGCGCTGCTCGACGGTCAGTGCCTGGCCGTTGTTCTGGGCTGGGCTGAGGGGAATCGTGAAGCCGCCGTTGGCTTGCACTACCGCGCTGCCGAGCACTGTACCGTCAGCGGCGCGTACGGTTACGGTAGCGCCGGGTTCGCCAAGGCCTGTGATCTGGCTACCGGTGCCATTGATCGCCTCATTGCTGATCGGCTCCGGTGCCTGAGTGTCGGGCGCAGTGAAGTCGACCGGACCGGCACTGTTGCCGCGGCTGTCGGTGGCTTCGACGGTCAGTTTCTCGCCGTTGCGCTGGGGCTGGTTGAGGGTCACGCTGAAGTTGCCGTCGGCGCCTACCGTGCTACTGCCCAGCACGGTACCGTCGGCAGCCCGCACGGTGACCAGCGAGCCGGCCTGACCGACACCGGTCAGTTGGGTGCCGGCGATATCCAGTGCCATCTGCGCCGGTTGCAACGGGCCGTCGAGGTCCGGCGCCGTTGCGCTGGCGCTGGACTCGTTGCCCGCCGCATCGCGCAGCTCGACGTCGAGCACCTGGCCATCGGTCTGGGCGGGGATGAGGGTGACGGTGAATACGCCATTGGCGCCTACCAGCGCAGTGCCCAGCAGATTGCCCTGAGCGTTGCGCACTTCTACTGTGGCGCCGGCTTCGCCGCGGCCGGTCAGGGTCACGCCGTTGGCGCTGATCTGCAGGTCGCTGGCTTCGCCTGGGGGGGTGATATCCGGGGCAGTGATCTGCGCTGGCAGCGAACTGCTGGCGCCATCCACCGCAACCACGTCGAGCAATTCGCCGTTGGCTTGCGCCGGGTTCAGCGGCAGGGTGAAGGTACCGCCGGCGCCAACCACCGTGCTGGCCAGGACATTGCCTTGGGCATCACGAACGTCGATCCGCGTACCCGGGGTAGCACTGCCGCTGATCGAGCTGCCGTCCGCGGCCAGGTTGAGATTGCTCGGGGTCGCCGGGATGGGTGTAGTGGGTACGGTCAGGTCGAGTTCCGGCGAGGTGTTGCCGGCGGCATCCTTCTGCACCAGGCTGATCGCCTGGCCCGCAGCGGCGGGGGTATCCAGATCGAACAGGAAGGTGCCGTTGGCGCCGACTGTGCCAGTGCCGAGCAGGGCGCCATTGGCATCCCGCACCTCGACGATGGCACCTGCTTCACCACGACCGGCAATGGTCAGGCCGCCATTGCCCACGGTCACGCCGCTGATGATCGTTGGCGCAGTGATGTCCGGGGCGTCGTAGGCCAGCGGCGTCGATGCGTTGCCGGCCAGGTCGATGACGCGGATATCGAGCACTTCACCATTGGCCTGAGGTGGGTTGAGGGTCAGGGTGAAGGTGCCGTTGGCAGCTACGATGGCGCTGCCGAGCAAGTCGCCATTGGCGTCGCGCACCTCCACCCGGGCGCCTGGTTCGGCGCTGCCGCTGAGGGTCTCGCCAGCGCTGAGGCTGATGTTTGTAGGCTGGGCGGGGGCCTGCAGGTCAGGGCTGAGCAGCGTAGCTGGGGCCGAGGCATTGCCAGCGGCGTCGGTCAGGGTAACTTGCAGGCTTGAGCCATTGGTAACTGCAGCAGGCAGTTGCAGGTTGAAGCTGCCGTCGGCCAGGACGGTGCCGATCGCGAGCAGATTGCCTTGAGCGTCGAGCACCTTGACCGTGCTGCCAGGCTCGCCGCGACCCGAGACCGTACGCCCGTCTCCGCTGATGGCCAGCCCGCTGGCCGGGTTTGGTGCGGTGGTGTCGGGGCTGTCCAGATCAGGTGCGTTGACACTGCCGGGCGCAGACAGATTGCCTTTGGCATCTGTGGCGGTAACCTGCAGTGCTTCGCCATCGACCTGGGCCGGATTCAGGGCGATGGTGAACACGCCGGTTGGGCCGACCACAGCTGTGCCGAGTTCAACGCCATTGGCGCCCACCACTCGCACCGTGCTGCCAGGCTCGGCGCGGCCGCTGAGCTGGCTGCCATCAGCGCTGACCACAAGCTGGCTGGGGGCAGCGGGCGCGGTGATATCCGGTGCGCTGATCTGCACTGGCAGGGACACGCCGCCGTTGCCATCAAGGGCAACTACGTCGAGTAACTGACCGTTGGCCTGAGCAGGATTGAGCACCACGATAAAGGTGCCTTCGGCGCCGACCACGACGCTGCCGATCACGTTGCCATTGGCATCACGCACCTGAATGCGGCTGCCAGGCGGGGCGGTGCCGCTGAGCGAGCTGCCATTGGCGGCGATGCTCAGGTCACTCGGGCTGACTGGGGTAGTGGTAAGGGGCACATCGAACGGCAGCGGCGCTGACGCATTGCCGCTGGCGTCGGTCTGCACCACGTTCAGGCGCTCGCCTGGCTGCACGGCGCCGCTGAGCTCGATCAGGAAGGTCCCGTTGGCAGCTACCGTGCCACTGCCGAGCAGCAGGCCATTGCTGTCGCGCACTTCGACCGTGGCACCGGGCTCACCGCGGCCGCCCAATACTTGCCGATCCGGACCGACAACCAGGCCACTGACTGCGGCTGGGGCGGTGGTGTCGGGGGCATTGAACTGGAGTGGCGCCGAGGTGTTCTGGGCGGCGTCGACCAGGCGCACGTCCAGCGCTTCACCGTTGGCCTGGGGCGGATTCAACGTCAGGCTGAAGCTGCCGTCGGCAGCCACAACGCCGCTGCCGATCAGGGTGCCTGAGGCGTCGCGGACCTGCACCGTGGTGCCTGGCTCGCCTTTACCGGTCAGGGTGACACCGTTGCTCAGCTGCAGGTCGGTGGGCTGCGCAGGTGCAAGCAGGTCGCGCGACACCACGCTGCCGGCGGCGGAGACGTTGCCGGCCGCATCGGTGAGGGTGACCTGCAACGTGCTGCCGTCGAGCACGGCAGGGTCGAGGGTGATCTGGAAGGTGCCGTCGGCGCCGACGGTGCCGCTGCCCAGCAGGTTGCCGTCAGCATCGCGCACCTGCACGGTGGTGCCCACTTCGCCGCGACCGCTCAGTTGTTTGCCGGTGCCGGCGATGACCAGATCGGTTGGCGCATTCGGCGCAGTGGTGTCGACCGGCGGCGTATCGATGTCCGGGGCCGTGGTGTTGCCAGGCGCTGAGGTGTTGCCGGCAGCATCGGTAAGGGTCACCTCGAGCGCCTGGCCGTTGGTTTGTGGCGGGCTCAGGGTGACATCGAAACGGCCGTCGGCACCGACTGTGCCGGTGCCGATCAGGTTGCCCGCCGCGTCACGGATGTTGACCGTGGTGCCGGCTTCGCCCCGGCCGCTCAGGCGCAGGCCATCAGGCGAGACCAATAGATCGATCGGGCTGGCGGGTGCGGTGGTGTCGCCAGGGTTCGGTGAGCTGCCACCGCCACCGCCGCCACCACCACCGCCGATTGCCGCCGCAGCACCACCGGCGCCCAGCAAGCCCAGGGCCGCGATGGCAAAGGTGTTGGTCCCGCTGCCGGCAACGCCGACCCCGGCCATCAGCTCATCCAGCGAGGCGATGTCCTCGAAGGTGAAACCGGTAAAGGCCTCTGCGTTGTACTGGGCGTGCCAGAGCGTGCCGTCTTCGCCGACGAAGACCATGTCGCTCTGCTCGCCCGCCGCGTCGACTACAAAGAAGTTGCCGATGGTGACTTTTTCGCCCGACTTGAGCGTGACGATCAGGTCCTGGCCGCTGCGAGTGACGGTGGCCACTTCGCCGGGCGGCACTGGCATCTGCACCAGGCCCGGCCCTTTCAGGCTCAGATTGCCCCAGGCGTTCTGGGTAACGGCGGCGGTTTGCTTGTCGGCAACGACGATGTTGTCCATAGGTGCTCCCTGCTGATGGACCGGCGGTGAACATAGACCAGAGGGCCGGCGCAGACGTGCGCAGCAGCCGCCCAGAGCGGTCCTTGTTCACCGTTAGTAAGGGAGATATAGCAGCCGTGCGGGAGCCAACCAGAGGCTTTCTGGGTTAATCCTTTTGTACAGTCGCCCTCATTTGAGGCCTAGCCGACGACATAAACGGCTGAGGTTTGCCCGGTCCAGACCGAGCTCGCGAGCCGCGCTCGCCCAGTTGTTCTGGTGCTTTTGCAGGCAGGCCTCGATCAGCTGGCGTTGATAACTATCGACGGCCGTACGCAGGTCGCCGTTCGTCGTCTGAATCGCATCGGCGGGCAGCTGCAGCGCCGCGGCTGGCATGGGCGCTACGCTGCGCAGGTCGAGGTCAGCGGCCTGCAGGGTGAGAATGCGCGGGCGCTGTGCTTGCTGGCCAAGCGCCTTGAGCGCTGAACGGCCAATGAGGTGTTCCAGCTCGCGCACGTTCCCTGGCCAGTCGTACGCCAGCAAGGCGGCCTGGGCTTCGCTGCTCAGACGCAGGCTGTTCAAGCCCAGGCGCGAGCGGTTTTGTTCGAGGAAGTAACCGGCCAGCAGCAGCACGTCGCGGCCGCGCTCGCGCAGCGGCGGCACCTGCAAGGGGTACACACTCAAGCGATGATAGAAGTCGGCGCGGTAACGGCCGTTGCGCACTTCGTCGGCGAGGTCGCGGTTGGTCGCGGCGATCAGGCGCACGTCGACATGGTGCTCGCGGTCCGAGCCGAGCCGTTGCAATTGGCCGCTTTGCAGCACTCGCAGCAGCTTGGCCTGGACCGTCAGCGACAGCTCGCCGACCTCATCCAGGAACAAGGTACCGCCGTTGGCCAGTTCGAACTTGCCGCGACGCTCGCCATGGGCGCCGGTGAAGGCGCCGCGGACATGGCCGAACAGCTCGCTCTCGACCAGGGTGTCCGGCAGCGCTGCGCAGTTGAGGCTGATCAGCGGCTTGTTGGCGCGGCTGCTGGCCTGGTGCAGGGCCTGGGCGACCAGCTCCTTGCCGACGCCGGTTTCGCCGGTGATCAACACGGTCAGGTCGCTGCTGCCGACCAGGCGGATTTCCTCGAGCAGATGGGTGTGGGCCTTGCTCTGGCCGATCAGCTCCTTGTCCTGGCCACTGGCCTGGCGATAGACCTCGGCTCGCTGGTGCTCGTCCTCGGCGCGCAGGGCCAGGTGCTGGATCCGCTCGGCGACGGTGACCGTGGCGGCGGCGAGGCTGGCGAAGGCCTGCAAAGCTTCCAGTTCCAGGCTCTGAAACTGCCCCGGGGTCAGTGCATCGAGGGTCAGCAGACCCCACGGCTGCTCGTCGACCAGCAACGGGCAACCCATGCAGTCATGGACCTCCAGGTTGGCATCAGGGGCATTGACCAGACCGTCGTACGGGTCGGGCAGGTCGCTGTCACTGGCGAAGCGGGTCGGTTCGCTGTGGCTGAGCAGAATCTTGAAGCGCGGATGCTCGCTGACCCGAAAGCGCCGGCCAAGGGTATCCGGGGCAAGCCCGTCGACCGCCAGCGGCACCAGCCATTCGCCATCCAACCGGAGCAACGCAGCCGCGTCGCAAGGCAGCAGGCTGCGCATGGCTTGCAGCAAGCGCCGGTAGCGTTCCTGGTCGGGCAGATCGCGGGACAGGTCGCTGACCAGCGGAAGAAGGGCAGTGAGCAGTGGCTTTGTGGTCATAAAGACTCCTTTTGGTCTTTATGACTATAGTCCGGGATTGGTCATTTTGACACTGCTTGGTTGAATGTCCCGGTTTTGCTGGGGCGGATAGTTGGCATGATTGCTGTAACAGCACCTGCATCCATTTGAAGCCCCTCAGGAGTTGCTGCAATGCTCAATGCCGACCAACGTGCAATCGTCAAAGCCACCGTGCCGTTGCTGGAAAGCGGCGGGGAAGCGCTGACCACCCATTTCTATAAAATGATGCTCAGTGAATACCCAGAGGTACGTCCGCTGTTCAACCAGGCTCACCAGGCCAGCGGCGATCAACCGCGGGCGCTGGCCAATGGCGTACTGATGTATGCCCGCCATATCGACCAGCTCGAGCAACTGGGCGGTTTGGTCGGGCAGATCATCAACAAGCATGTCGCCTTGCAGATCCTGCCTGAGCACTACCCGATCGTCGGTCGCTGCTTGCTGCGCGCCATCGAGGAAGTATTGGGCAAGGACATCGCCACACCTGCGGTGATCGAGGCCTGGGCCGGTGCCTACGGCCAGCTGGCCGACATCCTCATCGGCGCTGAAGAAGGCCTGTATCAGCAGAAGGAGCAGGCCACTGGCGGCTGGCGTGGCGCGCGTGAGTTTCGCTTGGTACGCCGCGAGCAGGAAAGCAGCGAGATCGTCTCGTTCTATTTTGCCGCGCAGGACGGCCAGCCGGTGCTCAAGGCCGAGCCTGGTCAGTACATCGGCCTGCAGCTGTTCATCGATGGCATCGAGCAGCGCCGCAACTATTCGCTGTCGGCACTGAGCGATGGCCAGCAGTACCGCATCAGCGTCAAGCGGGAGGCGGGCGGCAAGGTCTCCAACTATCTGCATGAGCAGCTGATGGTGGGCGATACGCTCAATCTGTTCCCACCGTCAGGCGACTTCACCCTGGCGGCTAGCGACAAGCCGTTGGTACTGATCAGCGGTGGAGTCGGCATCACGCCGACCCTGGCCATGCTCGAAGCCGCCCTGACGACGCAGCGTCCGGTGCATTTCATTCATTGCGCACGTAATGGCGCAGTGCATGCCTTCCGCGACTGGGTAGACGCGCTGGCTGAGCGTCATCCGCAGCTCAAACGCTTTTACTGCTACGCCGAAGCGGGGCAGGGCGCAGACGCAGTGGGCTTGTTGAGCGAGCAGCAATTGGCCGCTTGGTTGCCGCAGGAGCGGGATGTCGATGCTTACTTCCTGGGGCCGAAGGCATTCATGGCGGCGGTCAAACGCCAGCTCAAAGGGTTGGGCGTGCCCGAGGCGCAGAGCCGTTACGAGTTCTTCGGGCCGGCGGCTGCGCTGGAGTAAATCCGTTGTTGCAGCCGGCTCGCGCGATCACGGGCCGGCTGCAGCTTAATCTCGCTTTAATCCCGCTATCCTTCACTTGCGTGTGTCGAGGCGCCTGCGCCTGCCCGGCATTCGCCCGCCTATATACAGGGCCGTCGTTGAACTGAAGAGGTTTGGCTCGGTCCTAGTGTCTCCGGAGAGTGGCGCTTGCCGTTGTCTCGACGCATCCACGCTCATGGCCAGCGTGTAAACTGCCCAGCGGCTGGCCTGCGTGCTGTCACTCTCCCTCGAAGGAATCGGCAATGAACGAACAACTCTCGCGCCTGAACCGTGAACGGCGCTTTCTGGCCCTGCTGGGCCTGATCTGCCTGGCGCTGATTGGCGGCGCGCTGTATATGCAGATTGTCCTCGGCGAGGCGCCATGCCCGCTGTGCATCCTGCAACGCTATGCATTGCTGCTGATCGCGCTGTTTGCCTTCATCGGCGCGGCAATGCCCAACCGCCGGGGCCTGACCCTGTTCGAAGGGCTGGTGGTACTCAGTGCCATTGGCGGAATCGTTGCGGCTGGGCGCCATGTGTATATACTCGCCAACCCTGCGGTCAGTTGCGGTATCGATACCCTGCAACCGATCGTCGATGACTTGCCACTGGCCAAGGTCTGGCCACTGGCGTTCCAGGTCGAGGGTTTCTGTAGCACGCCATACCCTCCGCTGCTGGGTCTGTCGCTGGCACAATGGGCGCTGCTGGCGTTCGTGCTGACCGCGATTCTGGTGCCGGTAGGCATCTATCGCAACCGCAAACGGGCTTAGACCAAAGTACCGTTTGAGCGCAAGTCTGTTGCACGGCGAGAGAAGCCCCTTTTCTCGCCATTCGCTTGATCCAGATCAACGACAAAGCCTTGCAGGATAAGTGTTTCAGGCCTGTAGGATGGGGTGCGACAAACTGTCGCGAACCTGATTTTCCCTACTCCATTGTTACCGAATCTGCAAAAGACTGTTGCTCAATAAGTCATAGTCAAGGGTGGGCGACCTATCTACAATCGCCCCCAATTTCCGTTCGGCACTGCTTGCGAGTCGCAGGATTTGAAGGAAGCCACGGCCTCCTTTTTGCTGACTTCGTCAAGTTTCGCCCAACGGCGATACCGGGCGGACACCCCTCCGCGTTAACCCGCACCAAATGGACTTGGTACAGCTGTACGGGCCGTTTGCCTACACCATAAATACCGTTAAGCCCGCTAACCGCCCAGGTCCACGTTGAGGACCCCAGGCAGGAGCGAATTCGAGCCAAAATTGCTGACGCTTGGCAGGACGAAGTGTTGGTGACCAAAACACAAATTGCATTGAAGCAAGCTGATCTAGAGGTCGTGAGATGAGTAAAAAGCGTTACCCCAGACTGTTTGGCATATTGCCCTTTTTAGGCATGCTTTTACTCAGTGGGTGCAACTGGACCCTGCTCGACCCGAAGGGTCAGGTCGGCATTGAGCAAAAGAACCTTATCCTGATCGCTACCGGCCTGATGCTGCTGGTGGTTGTGCCGGTCATCATCATGACTTTGGCATTTGCCTGGAAGTATCGTGCTTCCAACAAGGCAGCCACCTACACCCCAGACTGGTCGCACTCGACCAAGATCGAACTGGCCGTGTGGATCATCCCGGTCATCATCATCGTTGCCCTGGGCTACGTGACCTACGTGTCCACGCACAAGCTGGATCCGTATCGTCCGCTGGATTCCGACGTGAAGCCGGTGCAGGTCGATGTGGTCGCGCTGGACTGGAAATGGCTGTTCATCTATCCGGAACAGGGCATTGCCACCGTCAACACGCTGGTCTTCCCGGCCAACACGCCGGTGAACTTCCGTGTGACCTCGGACGCTGTGATGAACTCGTTCTTCATCCCGGGTCTGGGCGGCCAGATCTACGCGATGGCGGGCATGACCACCAAACTGCACCTGATCGCCAACGAGAACGGTGTGTTTGACGGTATCAGCGCCAACTACAGCGGCGCTGGTTTCACCGGCATGAAGTTCAAGGCTACTGCCACTTCCCAGGCCGACTTCGAGAAGTGGGTTGCTGAAGTCAAGCAGTCGCCAAAAACGCTGAGCAAGGCTGAATACGAAGCCTTGGCCAAACCAAGCGAAAACCACCCAGTCACGCTGTACAGCGTGGCCTCGCCTGACCAGTTCCAGACCATCGTCGACAAGTACGAAGGCATGAACCGCGGTCGGCCGAACCACGAAGAACAAGGCAGCAAAGACCTGGCCACAACCCAGGGTGTGGAGTCGAGTAAGCAACCAGCTGCCGGGGCAGAGGAGTAAGAGATGTTCGGTAAATTAAGTCTGGAGGCGATCCCGTATCACGAGCCGATAGTCATGGTGACACTTGCCATGATCGCGCTGGGTGGTATCGCTGTAGTAGGTCTGATCACCTACTTCCGCAAGTGGACCTACTTGTGGACCGAGTGGCTGACGACTGTCGACCACAAGAAAATCGGCGTGATGTACATCATCGTCGCCATGATCATGCTGATCCGCGGCTTTGCCGACGCCATCATGATGCGTACCCAGCTGGCCGTGGCCACGGGTGGCGACACCGGCTATCTGCCGCCTGAACACTATGACCAGATCTTCACCGCGCACGGTGTGATCATGATCATCTTCATGGCGATGCCGTTCTTCACTGGTCTGATGAACCTTGCGGTTCCGCTGCAGATCGGTGCACGTGACGTGGCCTTCCCGTTCCTCAACTCCCTGAGCTTCTACCTGCTGCTGGCAGGCGTGCTGCTGGTCAACATCTCCCTGGGTGTTGGTGAGTTCGCCAAGACTGGCTGGGTTGCGTATCCGCCGCTTGCGGGTATTCAGTACAGTCCGGGCGTGGGTGTCGACTACTACATCTGGGCACTGCAGCTATCCGGTCTGGGGACAACGCTGACCGGCGTCAACTTCCTCGTCACCGTGATGAAAATGCGCGCGCCTGGCATGAAGCTGATGGACATGCCGATCTTCACCTGGACCTGCACCTGGGCCAACGTGCTGATCGTGGCTTCGTTCCCGATCCTGACCGCTGCGCTCGCTCTGCTGACTGTTGACCGTTATCTGGACTTCCATATCTTCACCAACGAGCTTGGTGGGAACCCGATGATGTACGTCAACCTGTTCTGGGCGTGGGGTCACCCTGAGGTTTACATTCTGATTCTGCCGGCCTTCGGCGTGTTCTCGGAAGTTACCTCGACGTTCTCTGGCAAACGCCTGTTCGGCCACCACTCGATGATCTATGCATCGGGCGCGATCGCCATTCTCGGCTTTGCAGTTTGGCTGCACCACTTCTTCACCATGGGTGCCGGCGCGAGCGTCAACACCTTCTTCGGCCTGGCGACGATGTTGATCTCCATCCCGACCGGTGTGAAGTTGTTCAACTGGCTGTTCACCATGTATCAAGGCCGCGTGCGCTTCACCGCGCCGATGCTGTGGACCCTGGGCTTCATGGTCACCTTCTCGATCGGTGGCATGACTGGCGTTCTGCTGGCTGTTCCAGGTGCTGACTTCGTGCTGCACAACAGCCTGTTCGTTATCGCTCACTTCCACAACGTGATCATCGGTGGTGCGGTATTCGGCTACATTGCCGGCTTCGCCTTCTGGTTCCCGAAAGCCTTTGGTTTCACCCTGAACGAGAAGTGGGGCAAAGCTGCCTTCTGGTTCTGGATCTCGGGCTTCTACGTTGCGTTCATGCCGCTGTACGCCCTGGGCTTCATGGGCATGACCCGTCGTCTGAACCACACCGAAAACCCACTGTGGGAACCCTACCTGTGGGTAGCGGTAGTCGGCGCCGTGCTGATCCTGTTCGGTATCGCTTGCCAGCTGATCCAGCTGTTCGTGTCGATCCGCGATCGCAACCAGAACCTGGACGTCACTGGCGATCCATGGGGTGGCCGTACGCTGGAGTGGTCGACTTCTTCGCCGCCGCCGTTCTACAACTTCGCTCACATGCCTGAGAAAGTTGGTCTGGACGCCTGGCACGAAGCCAAGGAAGCCGAAGTTGCGTACAAGGTTCCGGCCAAGTACGAAGCGATCCACATGCCAAGCAACACCTCTACCGGTCTGTTCATGGGCATGTTGTTGACCGTCTTCGGCTTTGCCTTCATCTGGCATATCTGGTGGCTGGTTGGCGCAAGCCTGGTAGCAACCATCGCAGTCTTCGTTCGCCACGCTGCACGTGACGACCAGGGCTACATGGTGCCGGCTGAAGAAGTGGCGCGCATCGAAGGCGAGCGCATGCAAGCGTTGGCCAAAGCAGGTGCTCTGCCTGCCGGCGCACGTGTCGAATCGTTTGAACGGGTGTAATCAATGTCCAGTCAAGTAATCCACGGTGACGCTCATGGTCATGACCATGGGCACGACGATCACCACCACGACTCGGGCCAGATGACCGTACTTGGTTTCTGGCTGTACCTGATGACCGACTGCATCCTGTTTGCGTCGCTCTTCGCCACCTACGCGGTGCTGTCCGGCGGTTTCGCCGGCGGCCCGTCGGGTCACGACATCTTCCAGCTCGACTTCGTGCTGGTTGAAACCGCGTTCCTGCTGCTGTCCTCGATCACCTTCGGCTTCGCCATGCTGAAGATGTTCGACGGCAACAAGGCAGGTGTACTGGGCTGGTTGGCTGTGACCTTCCTGTTCGGTGCTGGCTTCATCGCGATGGAAATCTATGAGTTCCATCACCTGATCTCTGAGGGTTACGGCCCGCAGCGCAGTGGCTTCCTGTCGGCGTTCTTCGCGCTGGTCGGTACCCACGGTCTGCACGTGACTGCCGGTCTGATCTGGATGGCGATCATGATGTATCAGATCAACAAGCACGGCATCACGCCGACTGCCAAGACCCGCATGAGCTGCCTGAGCCTGTTCTGGCACTTCCTCGACGTGGTCTGGATCTGCGTATTCACCGTCGTTTACCTGTTGGGGGTTCTGTAATGGCTAACGCACACGACACTCATCACGAAGGTAGCCACGGCAGCGTCAAGTCGTACATGGTCGGTTTCGTACTGTCGATCATCCTGACTGCGATCCCGTTCGGCCTGGTCATGTTCCCGACCTTTCCGAAGAACCTGACCGTCCTGATCGTGGTGGCCATGGCCGTCATTCAGGTAGTGGTACACCTGGTGTACTTCCTGCACATGGACCGCTCGAAAGAGCAGCGTTCCAATGTGTCGACGTTCCTGTTCACCATTCTGGTAATCGCGCTGCTGGTCGGCCTGTCGCTGTGGATCATGTTCAGCATCCACTTCGAAATGATGGCCAAGTGAGGTAAGACTGCATGTCACTGAAGCACTTTATCCAAATCACCAAACCGGGGATCATTTTCGGTAACGTGCTTTCCGTGGCAGGCGGCTTCTTCCTTGCCTCCAGCGGGCATGTGGATTTCGCCCTGTTCCTGGCGGTGGTGCTCGGTACCTCGATGGTGGTGGCGTCCGGTTGCGTGTTCAACAACTGCATCGACCGTGACATCGACATCAAGATGGAGCGCACCAAGAACCGCGTGATGGTCCAGGGCGGCATGTCGCTGCCGCTAGCGCTGATTTACGCCACCCTGCTTGGGCTGGGTGGTTTCAGCTTGCTGTACGTGCAGGCCAACCCGTTGGCGGCGTACTGCGCCCTGATCGGGTTCGTCGTCTACGTCGGTTTCTACAGCCTCTGGCTGAAGCGCAAATCGGTGCACGGCACCTTGGTTGGCAGCCTGTCCGGTGCCATGCCTCCGGTGATCGGCTACTGCGCCGTGAGCAATAGCTTCGACCTGGCTGCAGTGACCCTGCTGGTGATGTTCAGCCTGTGGCAGATGCCGCACAGCTTTGCCATCGCGATCTTCCGCTTCAAGGATTACAGCGCTGCCAATATTCCGGTTCTGCCGGTGGCGCGCGGTATCCTCGCGGCGAAAAAGCAGATCGTGCTGTACGTGCTGGCATTCGTCCTCGCTACCTTGATGCTGACCCTCGGCGGTTACGCCGGGCTCGGCTACATGGCGGTTGCCGCCGGTATGGGCCTGTACTGGTTGTACATGGCCTGGGGCGGCTACAAGGCTGAAGATGACAGCAAGTGGGCGCGCAAGGTATTCGGCTTCTCTATCCTCACCGTGACCGCCTTGAGCGTGATGATGTCGGTAGACAGCCAAACTGCTGCTGACGTGTTGATGACTTACGCCCGCTGAAGACATCTGTTGTGAAGAAGCCCTGGCCGTGTGTCGGGGCTTTTTTTTGCCTTGAGCATGGCAGTTCTTCCGCCTGCTCGGCACCGCCTCACACGCCATATGGTGTGCCTCCCTAGTCCCCAGGAGACATCCAGATGAGTGTATTTACGGCCTATTTCTGTGGCACCGGTTCCACCCGCTATGACACCGCCAACCCTGATTTCTGGAACGGCGAACTGGTCTCGACGTTGGCCCACAACGACCAAGGCCGGCTCTGGGCTGAGCAAATTGCTGTCGATGGCCCAGGCAGCGGCAACCTGCAGGACGATGACCTGTTCGTCAAGCCAGGCAGTTATTTCAGCTGGACCGGTCAGCTGTTTGGCCGCGGCTGGGAAGAAAACGTCGCCCACGTGGTGCAGGTGATCAAGGGCAAAACCAACTGGCAGCGCACCAAGCTCAGCAAAGAAGAGTACGAAGACCTGAAGAAACGCGGGGTTGAGGTCCCGGATGCCGAGGCTGGCTCTTCGTGGTTCTGGCGTACGTACGACTATGGCGACAGCTTTGCCAAGCAAGAGCTCTATCAGGGGATCATTACTCGCTTCCGCAAACCGCTGATTCCGACCCAGATCAATCTGGTCGGCTGGAGTCGCGGCGGCATCAGCTGCCATATGCTCGCCAATACCCTGGCCAGCGACCCGGAACTCAAGCACATTCCGGTCAACATCTTTGCCATCGACCCCGTACCCGGGGTAGGCAATATAGACAAGCGCCGCGTACAGCTGGCCAGCAATGTGAAGGAGTACGTCGGCTTCTACTCGCGTGACGAGCGTTCAAAAGGCTTTGCCTGCGTTATACCGAGTGTGGCCGCGGCTACTCGCATCCACGTCTTCCCTATGCACGGTCGGCATGCCACGTTGGTCGGTAACGCTTCGGTCGATGGTGCCGGCGGTGGCAAGCACCTCGATGAGCCGGGCTTGCTGGTACGCCATTTTGCCGAAGTCTGCCTGACCCGTTGGGGCGTGAAGCTCAACAACCGGCTGCAGCTCAGCGACATCCAGTTGATGCAGTATCACAAGGAAATGATCGCAGAGAACGAGCGCTACACAGCGATGCGCAAGAAGTCCTACACGGTGGTGACAGAGGGCAGTGCAGCAGACCGCTTTGTTCACTTCGGCACCGATGAAACGTCCTTCAGCAAGGTTACCGGCAGTGCATTCAAGCCCAGTGAAGGCTTGGCATTGGAGCGGGTAACCGTAGACAGCTACAAGGTACTACGCTGATCGAGCTGGCTGTTCAGCGCGCGCCACTGAGCAGCCGCTTCTGAGCAATTGTGTAATACGCCTGAAAATATATAAAAAAACAGAAAACTATCCTTTGCAGATAAATCATTTCGGCATTATTGTCTGATCTGGCCGCTGCAGCGGCTAACGTCGCTCGGACGGTTCCGGGCGCTTACGTCTTCGAGGTACACATGGCCGACCAAGGTTCGCCGCGCCGCTTTGCGCGCATAGATCGTCTCCCGCCCTATGTTTTCAACATCACTGCCGAGCTGAAGATGGCTGCCCGCCGTCGTGGCGAGGACATCATTGATCTGAGCATGGGCAACCCCGATGGCGCCACGCCGCCGCACATCGTCGAGAAGCTGGTGCAGGTTGCCCAGCGTGACGACACTCATGGTTACTCCACCTCGCGCGGCATTCCGCGCCTGCGCCGGGCGATTTCGCGCTGGTATCAGGACCGCTATCAGGTCGATATCGATCCTGAGAGCGAGGCCATCGTCACCATTGGCTCGAAAGAGGGCTTGGCGCACTTGATGCTGGCCACCCTTGATCATGGCGACACGGTTCTGGTGCCCAACCCCAGTTATCCCATCCACATCTACGGTGCCGTGATCGCCGGTGCACAGGTGCGTTCGGTGCCGTTGGTGCCGGGGGTGGATTTCTTCACCGAGCTTGAGCGGGCGATCCGCGAGTCGATCCCCAAGCCGAAAATGATGATCCTCGGCTTCCCGTCCAACCCGACTGCGCAGTGTGTCGAGCTGGATTTCTTCGAGCGTGTGGTAGCGCTGGCCAAGCAATACGACGTGCTGGTCATCCACGATCTGGCCTATGCCGACATTGTCTACGACGGCTGGAAGGCCCCTTCGATCATGCAGGTGCCCGGTGCCAAGGACATCGCGGTGGAGTTCTTCACCCTGTCCAAAAGCTACAACATGGCCGGCTGGCGGATTGGTTTCATGGTCGGCAATCCAGAGCTGGTCAGCGCCTTGGGCCGGATCAAGAGCTATCACGATTACGGCACCTTCACCCCGCTGCAGGTAGCGGCCATTGCCGCCCTTGAGGGTGATCAGCAATGCGTGCGCGACATCGCCGAGCAATACCGCCAGCGCCGCAACCTGTTGGTCAAGGGTTTGCAGGAGCTGGGCTGGATGGTCGAGAACCCCAAGGCCTCGATGTACATCTGGGCGAAGATACCCGAGGCGTACGCACACCTGGGCTCGCTGGAGTTCGCGAAGAAGCTGCTGGCCGAGGCCAAGGTCTGCGTATCACCAGGGATTGGTTTCGGCGATTACGGCGATGACCATGTACGCTTTGCCCTGATCGAAAACCAGGACCGCATCCGTCAGGCGATTCGTGGCATTCGCCAGATGTTCCGGGCGGATGGGCTGACCGCCAAGTAACCGCTTCGCACGTTCAACAGCCAACCGACATGCCGCCGATCAGCGGCATGTTTTTTTTCATATACCCTCTTCTCAGCCACCCCCGGTTGGATCAACAATGGCGCCGCGGGCCAAGCCCCGATAACAACAACTCTCCCTCCCTGGCGATCATGTCCGAATATAACCCTTGCCTTGACTGCGGCGCGTGCTGCGGGTACTTCCGTGTGTCCTTCTTCTGGGGCGAATGCCAGTCATCGGGCGGTGTCGTGCCGGACGATCTGGTGGTGCAGATCACCCCAAGCCGGGTCGCCATGATCGGCACCGACGCCAAGCCGTGCCGCTGCATCAGCCTCGATGGCGAGATTGGCAAGCAGGTGGGGTGCAGCATCTACGCCAACCGTTCCACGCCCTGTCGCGAGTTCGAGGCGTCCTGGGTCAATGGCGTGCACAATCCCAGTTGCGACGCAGCCCGTGCTGCCTATGGGTTACCGCCGCTGGAGGCCAACGAGCCGCACTGGCCAGATGAAGGCGCCGAGGTGGCGTGATTGCACTGGGTTGAAAATGCCCGGTGACCCTGGGGTCCGACTGACGCTAGACTGTCATCTTTCCAGCGATGGACAGGAGGTCCGGCGTGACCCAGCCCCGCAGTTTCCCCTCTGACTTGCTCCTTGAAAGCCCGCGCCTGCAACTGCGCCCGATGCGTCATGCCGACGCCGCGCAGTGGTTGGAGATGATGGCCGACCCGCAGGTCATGCGTTACTGGCACCACGCCCCGTGGCAGGACCTGGCCGAGGCGCAAAGCGCTCTGGCGGCAGACCGCGAAGCGTACGCCAAGGGCGAGCAACTCAAGCTTGGCATGTACCGGCGCGACACCGGGGCGCTGATCGGCATGGTCCAGCTGTTCAACATCGACGACGTCTCCCGTCGCGGCGAAATCGGCTATTGCCTAGCCAGCAGCGTGCAGGGCCGCGGCTACATGGACGAAGCACTGACCTGCTTTATCGATTACCTTGCGCACACGCTGCACCTGCGCCGCCTGGAAGGTGAAATCGACCCGCGCAATCAGGGCTCGGCACGTACCCTCGAGCGTCAGGGCTTTGTCCTTGAAGGCACCCTGCGGGCACGTTGGTGCGTGGCGGGGGAGTTGTCCGATTCGGGTATCTACGGCTTGTTGCTGGAGCCACCGGTTGCCTGATATGGCGGTGAATGACGGTCGGGTGAACGCCGGTCGCCCTTGGTTCCTCCAGTTGCCCACGTTCTATATCGCCCTGAGCCTGTTGCTGTTCCTCTGCAGTCTGGCGTTTGACGGTGTCTACCTGAGTGCGGGGCGGCATATGCCCGCCTTGCAGATCCTGCTATACGGGCCTTGGGGGATTCCGTTCGAGCACTACCAGTGGTTTGCCAATCCTTTGTTGGCCCTGGCCGTGCTCAGCCACCGGCGCTTTCGCCGGCTGGCACTGGTGCTGGGCCTCGCCGCGCTGTATCTGGCGGCGAGCAGCCTGGGCATCGATCGCCTGCCGGACAATCGCAGCTATGCCTTCCAGGACCTGATTGGTTTTGGCGCGGGCTTTTACCTGTGGCTGGCGGCAATCGCGTTGTTCTGCGCAGGGCAGGCCTGGTGGTGCTGGAAGGCCCGCAGTGCCGCGCAAATGCCAGGATGGCGCTGGCTCGACGTGGCCTTGATCGCCGCGTTGGGGGTGACGGTGTACGTGGCCACCGAAATGCCCTCGCTGCGCTTTCAAGTGGAAAGAGTGCTGGACCCGCCCATTCAACCGCAGGCCTTCTGACCGGTCTGTTGTCAGCGCGCAGTGCCCCACTGCACGAGCAGCATGCCGAGCACGATCATGCCCACGCCGGCCAGCCTGAGACTGTTGACGGGTTTTTCCGGCAGGCCCATCAAGCCCCACTGATCGATCAGCAATGAGGACAGTACCTGCCCGGCGATCACGCAGACGATAAACCCGGCCGCACCCAAGCGCGGTGTGAGGATCAGCGCAGCAGTGATGTACAACACGCCTGCCAAGCCTCCCAGCCAGGCCCACCACGGCGCCTGGGTCAGATTCTGCAGCGGCGGCAGCGGTGCCCGTAGCACCAGCAATGCCGGTATCAGCAGCATCAGGCTGACCAATAACGAAACCCCCGCGGCCCATAACGGATGCCCCAGCAGTCGGCCGAGGGCGGCGTTGCTGCCTGCCTGGAACGGCACAGCTGCGCCGGCCAGCAGGGCGATCAGCATGGGAAGCAGGACAGACAAGGTAAGTGCATGCGGCATTGGGATGCTCCTGAAGAAATCACTGGCTGCAGTCTGTGTTATCCATTTCAATGATGGAAATTCGAACTCCGCACAGTTGGTATTCGCTAGATGGATGATCTGCGCCGCATCGACCTCAATCTGCTGCTGACGCTAAACGCGCTGCTCAGTGAGCAGCACGTGTCCCGCGCCGCGTTGCGTCTGCATCGCAGCCAGCCTGCCGTGAGCCATGCGCTGGCTCAGTTGCGAGAAATCTTTGCCGATCCGCTGTTGGTGCGGCGTGGCGGCAGGCTGCAATTGAGCCCCCGGGCGCAATCCCTGCGCGAGCCTTTGCAGCATGCGTTGCAGCAGTTGGACGGTCTGCTTGGCAGTCCTGGCTTTGAGGCCGGCAAATCGCGTCGTACTTTTCGCCTGTCGATGTCGGACTATGGCGCCAGGGTGTTGCTGCCCGGCCTGTTACGGCAGGTCCGCGAAGAGGCACCCGGGGTCGACCTGGTGGTCTCGCAGGGCAGCCGGGAAGCCATGCTGGGGCAGTTGATCGACGGAGAAGTGGATCTGGCGCTCGGCGTGTTCCCCGATTGGCCGGCTGAAGTGCAGCGCCAGGTGCTGTTCGAAGAAAGTTTTGTCTGTGTGGCCGACCGCAGGAACCTGCCGCAGCGCGCAGGGCTGAGCTTGAGTCAGTGGTTGCAGCGCCCCCACGTGCTGGTTGCGGTGCGGCCGGGCATCGACAATGAGATCGATCGCGCCCTGCAGCAGGTGGGCGAGCAACGGCGGATTGCCTTGACGCTGCCGCACTGGGGCGTAGCGCAGACACTGTTGGTTGGCACCGATCTGATACTTACGGTGGCGCGGCGTAGCCTCAGCGGGGCTCGTCTGGACCCGGCGCTGCGTATCTTCGCCCCGCCATTGGCGATCGCACCTTTTGCTTTTGCCCAGGCGTGGCATGCACGCCGGGAAGGCGACGCCGGCCATGCCTGGTTGCGTTCGCGGGTGGCGAGCATCTGTCAGAACACGGAGTGAGCCGAGTGGGTTTGGTCTGATTGTTGCCGTTGGCGGCCGACCTTGGGTGGGGAAGTGCTAGGCTGGTCGCCGTCACTCATCCGCGAGACTTGCTCATGCATAACCGCACTACAATCGTCATGACCTTGATCCTGGTTTGCTTGAGCGCAGCCGCGAGCGCCGACGACTTTTCCACCAGTTATACCGAGTGTATGGACAAGGCCTCCAGTACTGTTGCCATGAGCAGCTGTATCCAAAGCGAGAGCAGCCTGCAGGATCAGCGTCTGAACCGTGTCTACAAGCAGTTGCAGGCCAAGCTTGCAGGCGATGCGCAGAAGGCCTTGCGCACGGCGCAGCGCAGTTGGATCAAGTATCGCGATGACAACTGCGCCCTCCATAGCCAGGCCAGCGGCGGCACCCTGCGCCAGATCGAGGCCGGCACATGTGTGATGGGCATGACCCGCGACCGTGCCGCGGAGCTTGAGCGGATACTCAGCCCGGGGCAATGACTGGCTGGCCTTGGATGATTAGTCCGTGGTTACCTGGCCGCACTGGGCTTCGCGCTGCATCGACTCCAGATTGCGCTCGATGGTTTCGCAGATGGTGTCCATCTGGATCTGATGCTCGCTGAAACGGAACGGGCTCTGCAGGTCGGAGCCGATCCGCTCGATCGCCAGCAGCATGAAGCCCACCACGGTCGAGGCCAGTGGGGTGAACCAGCCCAGCGACTCGACCAGGCCGATCGGCACGATCAGGCAGAACAGCGAAATGAACAACCGCGGGAAGTACACATAAGGGTAGGGCAATGGCGTGTTGGCGATCCGCTCCATCCCGCCTTGCGCGTTGGACAGGTCGACCAGGGTCGACTCCAGCCTGGCCAGGCGAATGCTGTCCAGCCGGCCGGCCTTGTATTCGCGGGCGAGCAAGGCGGCCGAGCCGCTGAGGATGTCATTGGCGAAGTTGTTCGAGCGATTACGCCGCTCGAATTCCTTGGGTGGGATAAACGCCATCAGCTCGTCTGGGCATGCTTCCCCCTTCAAGTGCGCCGCCAGGCAATTCACGTAGGCGACATGCCGGCGTAACAAGGTAGCTTTGATCGGGTTCAAGCCCTCATCGCCGTCATCAATCAGGGTCAGCACCTGGCGCGCGAAACTGCGCGAGCTGTTTACCAGCGCGCCCCACAGGGTGCGTGCCTCCCACCAGCGGTTATAGGCACTGCTGTTACGGAAGCTGACCAGCACCACCAGAGCAGAGCCGAGCAACGTCAGTGGCATCAGCGGCAAGGTGAACTTGCTGTTGAAGAACAGCATGAAATCGATTGTGACCAGGACATCCCAGATCAACAGCCAGAACAGCGACCAACCGATATAGCCGAAGGTCTTCGCCACCAGGCGCAGCTTGCGGGCGATGAGTTGTTTCACGCGGTAGACCTCGAACGGAGCGGATGCAGATCCGACGCCGGACGAGGTCTAAGGTTCGCGGCTGTTGGTCGGGGCGCTGTAACCAAACGTTTTCACGCTTGGTTCATCGTGCTGTGGCAGCGACTACCATGCCTCTGACCGGCGTCACTGGCAGTTGCGGCCTGCCCTTCTTGGCCAGCAGATGCTGATAACGCCGCCATTCCTTGTCGATCTCGCTGTAGGACATGAACACACTGATGTGCTCGCTGCTGTCCAGGTCGGCGCGGTCATGTGCCTGCACTTCGTCCCTGGACAGATAAGCGATATTGATACCCAGCACCTTGCCGTCGTCGGCAAACACCGGGCCGCCCGACATGCCTTTGGTAATAGGGCCGTCATGCACGCCATAGAACACGCTGCCCTTGGTACCTTGCAGGCGCACCAGTGATGGCAATGCGTGGCCTTTGCCTTGCATCGGCATCATCAGGCTGTTGAAACCGACGGCTGTCACAGCTTCGCCAGGCACATACTGGCGCCACAGCGGAACCTGGGTTGCCTTGTGCTTGAAGAACACCACATCGCCCAGGCCTTCATGGACAATGTTCGGCAGAAACGGGGTGTGTTTGGCGGTGACGGCGTAGTCCTCGTTCCACTGAATGGCAGAGGCCATCAACAGCATCGGCAGCGGGCCGCGCGAGGTGACTACGAAAGCCTGATCATAGACCGGATCAGATACATACGAGGTTGGCACTCCATTGCACCCACTCAGCAGCATCATTGCTGCCAGACAGGGCACGATTTTGCTCATGAATCACACACACAAGAATGGAACGCCAATATGGCGATGAGCCATCACCAAGGCAATACTTTATTGCTATACCCGACGAGCGACAGCTTAAGGTGTAGATGGCCACTGGCCCAATTGATTCGGCGGATGCCTGCGGCTGCTGCCGCCAGCGTACGGGCGCCAGTGTTTTGCCTGGCGGGTGTGGCGCGGGCAGACCGCTCTTCTATATAGGGAGGAATCGCAGTGGAGGCTGGCTGTATGCGACCCGCCATAAAAAATGCGGGAGGGGGGTTGACCGGCTTTTTCTATCCTGTATTATTCGCCT
>NZ_JACDIU010000006.1:281428-362225 GCF_014525325.1 Pseudomonas sp. EZ-C24
GTTTTGCGGAGGGAGGTGACGGCCATGGATGGCCGGCAAGCGCTGCGGCCCAGGAGGGGCCGTACAGCGCGGTCCTCCCGGGAGCAAGACCGAAGCGAGGGAACCCCGCAGCGCAGCGAAGGGGCCGGATGTGGAGCCAAGCCCTTTTTTGGTTACTTTTTTGGGGCGTCTGCCAAAAAAGTGACTCGCCGTAAGGGCGAAAGGGGCCAGAACTGCATACAAATCAAATGGATAAGCCCACAACCGGATAAGCCCCATCACCCCTGCTGCAACCGCGGCCCAAACACAATAATCGTGGCCCCAACCAGACACAACAGCGCCCCAAGCCAATCGCTGCCCAACGGCCGAACCCGCTCAACCAGTGCCAGCCAAAGCAGCGAAGAAACAATATAGATCCCGCCATAAGCCGCATAAGCCCGTCCCGCGTAGGCGGCCTCGACCCGGGTCAATATCAACCCAAAAACACTCAGGCTGACCAGCGCCGGCACCACCCACCAGGCACTCTTGCCCAACCGCAGCCACAGGTAAAACGCATAGCACCCGCCAATCTCGAACAACGCCGCAAGAAAGAACCAGAAGTAATTGACCACAGCCCACGCCCGTGCAGATTCAAAGCTGCCGAGCATACCTCACTCGCCGACTACTGCCGCGCCTTGGCCCGCATCTTCACCGCCATCCCCGCCATCTCGGCATACAACAATTCCGGCGTCTGGCACTTGAGTTTCCAGGCAGCACGCCCCGCCTCATGCGGCAGGATCAAAAACTCATCAGCAGCAATCCGCTCATGCATGTAGTCGGCAATTTCGGCAGCACTGATTGGCGAGCCTTCGAGCAACTTGCTCACCTGAGCTTTCATCACTGGGTCCGGCCCGCGGAAAGAATCCAGCAGGTTGGTCTGGAAGAACGACGGGCACACCACATGCACCGCTACCTGCACCTGACGCAGCTCGACCAGCAGGCTCTCCGACAACGCCAACACCCCAGCCTTGGCCACGTTGTAGTTGCTCATGCCCGGCCCCTGCATCAATGCTGCCATCGAGGCGATGTTGACGATTCGTCCCTGGCTGCGCTCGAGCAATGGCAAAAACGCCTTGCAGCCTTTGACCACGCCCATCAGGTTGACCGCCAGTTGCCAGTCCCAGTCCTCCAGCGACAACTCGGCAAAAAACCCGCCTGAAGCAACCCCGGCATTGTTGACGATCATGTCGATGCCGGCAAAGCGTTCCTCGCAGGCCTGGGCCAGCGCCGTCAGCTGGCTGTAGTCGCGCACGTCACAACGTTGCACAAAACCTTCGCCACCAGCCGCCTGCACCAGCTCAAGAGTCTCGCGCAGACCGGCCTCGTTGACATCGGCCAGCGCCAGGCGCCAACCCTCGCGCGCCCAACGCAGGGCAATTTCACGGCCGAGGCCAGACCCGGCGCCGGTAATCATCATTCGCTTGTGCATGCTGCAGGCCTTGTTTGGTGGGCAATAGCGCGAGTCTAGCCAACGCCGGCCAGGGCCTGGTGCGCTATCGAAATGCTGAATGAGCGAACATGCCGACGAGGCAGATAATCAATTGAATTTTCTTGTAACAGCCGCGGTCGGAAATGTAAGCGGCCAGGATTGCCCGGCCCCTTCCCCCACGAAAACACGCAAGGATTCTGCCCATGACCACGATCCTCATCATCATCCTGATTCTGCTGCTGGTTGGCGGCTTGCCAGTCTTCCCTCACTCGCGCAGCTGGGGCTATGGCCCGTCCGGCATCATTGGTGCGGTCCTGGTGGTTCTGTTGGTGCTGTTGCTGCTTGGCATGATATGACCCGGCGCTGGCAGCTTGACCTGCCAGCCGCACAATAAAAAACGCCCCGCAATGCGGGGCGTTTTTTATTGGGTCAAGCGGTTAGTGAGAAACCGCACCACTGGCGCCCAGGCCGGTTTGCGAACGGACGAACTGTGGGAAGAACAGCGCACGCTCGTTGACCGCTTCCTTGGACTTGTCGGTGACCGAGAAGAACCAGATTCCGACGAAGGCAATCAGCATCGAGAACAGTGCTGGGTATTCGTACGGGTAGATGGCCTTTTCATGACCGAGGATCTGCACCCAGATGGTCGGGCCAAGGATCATCAGGCCAACGGCACTGATCAGGCCCAGCCAGCCGCCAATCATCGCGCCGCGGGTGGTCAGCTTCTTCCAGTACATCGAGAGCAGGAGTACCGGGAAGTTACAGCTGGCGGCAATGGAGAACGCCAGGCCAACCATGAAGGCAATGTTCTGCTTCTCGAACAGAATGCCCAGCCCGATCGCCAGCACGCCGAGGAAGATCGTGGTGATCTTCGACACCCGGATCTCATCCTTGTCGTTGGCCTTGCCTTTGCGCCAGACGCTGGCATACAGGTCATGCGACACCGCCGAGGCACCGGCCAGGGTCAGGCCGGCAACCACTGCCAGGATGGTGGCGAAAGCGACTGCCGAGATGAAGCCGAGGAAGATACTGCCACCCACAGCGTCAGCCAGGTGCACCGCAGCCATGTTGTTGCCACCCAGCAGTGCGCCGGCGGCGTCCTTGAAGTCCGGGTTGGTGCTGACCAACAGGATCGCGCCGAAGCCGATGATGAAGGTCAGGATGTAGAAGTAACCAATGAAGCCGGTGGCGTACAGCACGCTCTTGCGCGCTTCCTTGGCATCGCTGACGGTGAAGAAGCGCATCAGGATGTGCGGCAGGCCGGCGGTACCGAACATCAGTGCCAGGCCCAGCGAGAACGCCGAAATCGGGTCTTTGACCAGGCCACCCGGGCTCATGATCGCTTCACCCTTGGCGTGTACCTTGATCGCTTCGGAGAACAGCGTGTTGAAGTCGAAGTTGACGTGTTTCATCACCATCAGCGCCATGAAGCTGGCACCGGACAGCAGCAGCACGGCCTTGATGATCTGCACCCAGGTGGTCGCCAGCATGCCGCCGAACAGCACGTACATGCACATCAGGATGCCGACCAGAATCACCGCAACGTGGTAGTCCAGGCCGAACAGCAGCTCGATCAGCTTGCCGGCACCGACCATCTGCGCGATCAGGTAGAACGCTACCACCACCAGCGAACCGGAGGCCGACAGGGTGCGGATCTGTTTTTGCCCGAGGCGATAGGACGCCACGTCGGCAAAGGTGTACTTGCCCAGGTTACGCAGGCGCTCGGCGATCAGGAACAGAATGATCGGCCAGCCGACCAGGAAGCCGATCGAGTAGATCAGGCCGTCGTAACCGGAGGTGAACACCAGCGCAGAAATACCCAGAAAGGACGCCGCAGACATGTAGTCACCGGCAATCGCCAGGCCGTTCTGGAAACCGGTGATCTTGCCGCCGGCTGCGTAGTAGTCCGAGGCTGACTTGTTGCGCTTCGAAGCCCAGTAGGTAATCCCCAGGGTGAACAACACAAAGGCCAGGAACATCAGAATGGCAGCCATGTTCAGGGGCTGTTTCTGCACCTCGCCAGTGAGCGCGTCAGCCGCCCACACAGCGGGTGCGAAGACACCGCAGGCCAATATGGCCAAAGTTTTGGTAGGTCGCATCATTGCTTGGCCTCCGCCAGAATTGCCTTGTTCAGTTCGTCGAACTCGCCGTTGGCGCGACGCACATAGATGGCGGTCAGCACAAAGGCTGAAAGGATCAGGCCGACGCCCAGGGGGATGCCCCAGGTGATGGACGACTCTGGGCTGATCTTGGCGCCGAGCAGGTGCGGGCCATAGGCGATGAGCAAGATGAATCCGCAATAGAGGCCGAGCATGATTGCCGAAAGAATCCAGGCGAATCGCTCGCGTTTGCTGACCAGTTCCTTGAAGCGCGGACTGTTCTGTATCGAGAGGTAAATGCTGTCGTTCATTGTTTTTGTCCTAGCAGCACAGATTATGGATAACCCACCTGTAACTTTATGCTGCTGTTGGACGCCAACCAGACGACCTTAGTCTTAGATGCAAGAGTGTTTTGCGGTTTTGGTAACAAACCTCAGGCAGCGCAGCGCTTTTTCAGCTGAAAACAGCGCGCCCAAGGTGACGACTCAACCTTGGGCGGCGATGCTGCTATGGCTCGTTCAACGCGTTACTTGGCAGTCCACTCCGCCACGCGCTCAGGGTGTTTGGCGACCCAATCCTTGGCCGCTTGTTCTGGCTTGGCGCCATCCTGAATGGCCAGCATGACTTCGCCGATCTCATCCTTGGACTGCCACTGGAACTTCTTCAGGAACGCTGCAACTTCCGGGGCCTTTTTCTCCAGGTCCTTGCTGCCGATGCTGTTGACGGTTTCAGCCGCGCCAAACACGCCTTTCGGGTCTTCGAGGAACTTCAACTTCCACTTGGCGAACATCCAGTGCGGCACCCAACCGGTAACAGCAATCGACTCCTGCTTTTTCTCGGCGCGGCCCAGTTCGGCGGTCATGCCGGCGCCGGAACTGGCCTGCAGCTTGTAACCGGTCAGGTCGTAATCCTTGATCGCCTGCTCGGTCTTGATCATCACGCCCGAACCTGCGTCGATGCCGACGATCTTCTGTTTGAAGCTGGTGTCGGTCTTGAGGTCTGCGATGCTGTTGGCCTTGACGTACTCAGGCACGATCAAGCCGATCTTGGCGTCTTTGAAGTTAGGCCCGAAGTCGACCACCTTGTCTTTGTTCTTGGCCCAGTATTCACCATGGGTCACCGGCAGCCAGGCCGAGAGGATCGCATCGAGTTTGCCGGTGGCAACCCCTTGCCACATGATCCCGGCTGCTACCGCCTGCAGCTTGACGTCATAGCCGAGCTTTTCCTTGATAACCTCGGCGGCGACGTTGGTGGTCGCAACACTGTCGGCCCAGCCATCGACATAACCGATGCTTACTTCTTTAGCCATGGCCTGCCCAGCGCTCATGGCCAACAACAGGGCGGACCCCACCCCCAGCATACGTCGCATGTTCATCAATGCATCCCCTCGTCAGGTCTCGGAGATAGCATCATCAACCTGCAACAAAGCGCGACCTGCTCCAGCCGCGACCTCTACCTTAACCAGATGCGACAGCACTTGGCCATTAGCGCCATCGGCCGACATTGGCCTGCGCGATCCTTGCATGCCAATGCGTTGGCGCCGGCGATTTGCGGCTATCATCTAGCGCTTTGCGCCTGACGATGGACCGCCCGATGCCCCGCTCCGCCCGCAATCTGCTGCCACTCTTTGTATTCGCCTGCCTGCTCGCCCTCGCCGGGCTGGGCGCGCTCTGGTATGGGCTGGGCAAGCCGGTGCTGCTGCCCGACGCCGCCAGCCCGACGCATAAACTGCAGTGCGCCTCGTACACCCCGTTCGACAAGGACCAATCGCCGTTCGACCAGCCGTTTCGCCTGCGCCCGGCGCGGATGGACGCCGACCTGGCCCTGCTGGCCGAACGTTTTCAGTGCATCCGCACTTATTCGATGACCGGTCTTGAGGCGATCCCGGCGCTGGCGCGCAAGCATGGCCTGAAAGTCATGCTCGGCGCTTGGGTGAATGCCAATCCGGTCGACAGTGACAAGGAAGTCGCATTGCTTATTGCCGCCGCCAATGCCAACCCCGATGTGGTCAGTGCAGTGATCGTCGGCAACGAGACCCTGCTGCGCAAGGAAGTCACCGGCGAGCGCCTGGCCGAGCTGATCAAGCGGGTCAAGGCCCAGGTCACGGTGCCAGTGACCTACGCCGATGTCTGGGAATTCTGGCTGCAGCATCCACAGATCGCGCCGGCAGTAGACTTCCTGACCATTCACCTGCTGCCGTACTGGGAAGATGACCCACGCAGCATCGACCAGGCATTGGCCCATGTCGCCGAGGTGCGCCAGGTATTCGGCGCCCGTTTTGCGCCCAAGCAGATCATGATCGGCGAGACCGGCTGGCCCAGCGAAGGCCGCCAGCGTGAAACCGCGCTGCCCAGCCGGGTCAACGAGGCACGCTTCATTCGGGGTTTTGTAGGGATGGCAGAGCAGAACGACTGGAGCTACAACCTGATCGAAGCCTTCGACCAGCCCTGGAAGCGTGCCAGCGAAGGTGCGGTGGGCGGTTACTGGGGGTTGTACGACGCCGACCGGCAGGATAAAGGCATTCTCGAAGGGCCGGTCAGCAACCTGGCTCTGTGGCCACAGTGGTTGGCGGCGAGTGCGCTGTTGCTGCTGGCGGCACTGCTGTTTGCCGGGCGCCCGGTCAATGCCCGGGCCGCACTGCTGCTGCCGTTGCTTGCAGCGATTGGTGCTGCCAGCCTTGGCCTATGGGGCGAATTGATGCGGACCAACGCACGCTTTGCCGGCGAATGGCTGTGGGCAGTGTTGCTGGCAGGCCTGAACCTGCTGGTGCTGGCCCACGCCCTGCTGGCCTTGGCGCAGCGCCAGGGTTGGCGTGAGCGGCTGTTTGCCTGGTTTGAAGCGCGCGCCGGCTGGCTGCTGCTGGCGGCGGGTTTCGCCGCTGCAGTGAGCATGCTGGCGATGGTCTTCGAGCCGCGCTATCGCAGCTTCCCGACTGCCTCGTTGCTGTTGCCGGCGCTGGTGTACTTGCTGCGACCAGTCGTGGCGCGTCGGGCCGAGGCGGCCTTGCTGGCATTCATCATCGGCGCCGGGGTGCTGCCACAGCTGTACCGTGAAGGGCTGGCCAACCAGCAAGCCTGGGCCTGGGCAGTAGTCAGCGTACTGATGGTCGGCGCGTTGTGGCGCAGTTTGCGTAAGCGCTGACCTTCATGCCAGCCTGGCGACTTGTGCCTGACGCACCAGGCGCAAGCCGGCCAGGACCACCGCGAACACGGCGATACTGGCGGTATACAGCACCAGCGCGCTGAGCCCGAACAGCAAGCCGACTGCGGCCAGATACCAGCCGGCGCGGCCCTTGAGCAGTTGCGCGAGCACGCTCAGGGCCACAGCCAGCCAGGCAATCAGCTGAAAATGGATCGCCAGGCCCAGCAGCGAGCGCACCTGGCATTGCCAATATTGCGCAGGCACGCCGCACAGGCCAACCCACTGGCCGTCCTCCATCAGCCCGTAGCGCACGCCATAGCTGGCCGCCAGCCACAACGGCAGACACAGCAGCAGGACGATGACGGGCAATGAACGAGGCATGAAGATCTCCGGGCAAATGTAAACAAACGCCAGCATAATCACTGGCGACATCTGTGCAAGGCAAGATTTCCCGGCAGCCGCTATGTTGCACAGAGCGATTGTTACCGCACTATTCACTGGCGCGGTAAAAACTGGCATAACAAATGGCCATACACCCGGCAACTTTGCCTGCTGGGCCGTGGTCAGAGCCTGCGTACCGTCATGCCTTGCCGAATATTCTGGGGGATTCAATGCTTCGATCACTGCGCCTCGCTGCCCTTCTGGGTGGCTTGCTTATGGCTGCGGCCGCCTCGGCGCGGGATATCGACGCCGCCAGCTATGGCTTTCCCTTGACCAACCCGTTCGAGGCGACGATTGCCACCACCCCGCCTGAACTGCGGCCAACGCTGCCCAGTGATGATGACATCACCCAGGCCGACTACAGCCTCACCCTGCGTCCGGAGCGTGAGTTCACCCTGCCGGACAACTTCTGGCCGGTAAAAAAGCTCAAGTACCGCATTGCCCGTCAGGACCACGAAGCGCCGCTGATCTTCATCATTGCCGGCACCGGCGCGCCCTACAGCAGCTCGACCAACGAATACCTGAAAAAGCTCTACTACCAGGCTGGCTTCCATGTCGTGCAGCTGTCGTCGCCGACCAGTTGGGACTTCATGAGCGCCGCCTCGCGCTTCGCCACCCCCGGCGTGACCAAAGAAGATGCCGAGGACCTGTACCGGGTCATGCAGGCGGTGCGCGCGCAGCACCCGCGCCTGCCGATCAAGGACTTTTACCTCACCGGCTACAGCCTCGGCGCCCTCGATGCGGCGTTTGTCAGCCATCTGGACGAAACCCGGCGCAGCTTCAACTTCAAGCGCGTGCTGCTGCTCAACCCGCCGGTCAACCTCTACACCTCGGTGAGCAACCTCGACAAGCTGGTGCAGACCCAGGTCAAGGGCATCGACCGCAGCACCACGTTCTACGAACTGATGCTGGAAAAGCTCACCCGTTACTTCCAGGACAAGGGCTACATCGACCTCAACGACGCGCTGCTGTATGACTTCCAGCGCTCGCGCGAGCACCTGTCCAACGAGCAAATGGCGATGCTGATCGGCACTTCGTTCCGCTTCTCGGCGGCCGACATTGCCTTTACCTCCGACCTGATCAACCGCCGCGGCCTGATTACCCCGCCAAAGCAGCCGATCACCGAAGGCACCAGCTTGACCCCGGCGTTCAAGCGCGCCCTGCAGTGCGACTTCGAGTGCTACCTGACCGAGCAGGTGATCCCGATGTGGCGCGTGCGCACCGACGGTGGCAGCGTGCTGCAACTGGTCGATCAAGCCAGCCTGTACGCCCTTGAAGGCTACCTGAGCAAAAGCCCGAAGATTGCCGTCATGCACAATGCCGACGACCTGATCCTCGGCCCTGGGGATATCGGTTTTCTGCGTAAAGTATTTGGCGATCGGCTGACCCTGTACCCGCACGGCGGCCATTGCGGCAACCTCAATTACCGCGTCAACAGCGACGCCATGCTGGAGTTCTTCCGTGGTTAAACGACTGCTGCTCGTCACCGCTTTGCTCGCCGCCGGGTATGCCCAGGCCGAGGAGATCGCGCCGCGTACCAGCGTGATCGATGCCAACGTGGCCGATGCGCCGGTCGAGCAAAGCGATGGCTTTCTCGACCCGTTGCGCTCGCTCAAATTCAACCCTGGGCTGGACCAGCGTGAGTTCGAACGCTCGACCCTGACCGCGCTGAATGTCTACGATCCGCTGGAGTCGGTGAACCGGCGCATCTACCACTTCAACTATCGCTTCGATCAGTGGGTGCTGCTGCCTGCCGTCGACGGTTATACCGCGATCACGCCGCGCTTCGTGCGTACCGGGGTGAGCAACTTCTTCAGCAACCTTGGCGATGTGCCTAACCTGTTCAACAGCGTGTTGCAGCTCAAGGCCGAGCGGTCGGCGAAGATCACTGCAAGGCTGATGTTCAACACCATCATCGGTGTCGGCGGCCTTTGGGACCCGGCGACCAAGATGGGCCTGCCGCGCCAGAGTGAAGACTTCGGCCAGACCCTGGGCTTCTATGGTGTACCCGACGGGCCGTACATCATGCTGCCGATCCTCGGCCCATCGAACCTGCGCGACACCACCGGGGTGGTGGTGGACTACGCCGGCGAACAGTCGATCAACTACCTGGACATGGCCAATTTCACCAGCGATCACCCGGAGATTCTGTTCCTACGGGCTGTGGACAAGCGCTACACCACTGCCTTCCGTTATGGCCAGCTGAATTCGCCGTTCGAATACGAGAAGGTGCGCTACGTCTACACCCAGGCGCGCAAACTGCAGATCGCCGAGTAATCAGCATATTTGGGGCCGCTTTGCGGCCCCAAAACTCACAAGCCGAGAAAACGACTCAGCGCCCCACGCTTGGCCAGGGCATCGCGCCGGCCAAGCTCGATCAGCTCGCTGCAATAACTCGCCTCGAACAGCAAATAGCTCAACACCCCTGCCCCACTGGTACGAGTCGCCCCCGGCCCACGCAGGAACATGCGCAAGGCCGCCGGCAGCTGGCGTCGATGACGCGCGGCGATTTCATCCAGCGGCTGGCTCGGCGCAACCACCAGTACCTCGATCGGTGCCAGGCCCAGCGCCCGCGCATTCAAATGCGCCGGCAGCAGGTGGCTGAGGTGATTGAGCCGTTGCAGTAGCTCAATGTCGTCTTCCAGGCTGTCGATGAAGGTGCTGTTGAGCATGTGCCCGCCGATCTGCGCCAGGCTTGGCTGGCGACCGCTGAACAGACGCTGGCTGGGCAACGGCGGCGCCGGTCGTTGCGGGTTGCCGCTGACGCCGACCACCAGCACCCGGCTTGCGCCCAGGTGCAACGCTGGGCTGATCGGCGCCGACTGGCGCACCGCACCATCGCCAAAGTATTCGTCGCCAAGCTTGACCGGGGCAAACAGCAAGGGGATCGCCGAGCTGGCCAGCAAGTGCTCGATGCTGAGCGCGGTTGGCACACCAATACGCCGATGGCGCAGCCATGGCTGAATGGTCTCGCCGCCTTGATAGAAGGTCACTGCCTGGCCCGAGTCGTAGCCAAAGGCGGTGACGGCCACGGCCCGCAATTGCTCGCTGGCCAGCGCCTCGCCAATGCCGTCCAGATGCAGGTGCGCTTGCAACAGGCCACGCAGCGGGCTGCTATCGAGCAACGCCACCGGCACGTCGCCGCCAACACCCAGCAAGCTGTGGCTGACGAAGCGACTGGCCTGGCGAATCACCCCGGGCCAGTCGCTGCGCAGCACCAGATGGCTGCTGAAGTTCTGCCAGAAGGCGGTCAGGCGCTGCACCGATTCGGCAAAACGAGTGGCACCGCTGGCCAGCGTCACCGCATTGATGGCCCCGGCCGAGGTGCCGACGATCACCGGGAACGGGTTGGCAGCGCCAGGCGGGAGCAACTCGGCAATACCTGCCAGCACCCCCACCTGATAAGCCGCGCGGGCACCGCCGCCAGAGAGAATCAGGCCCGTGGTTGCAGTCATGTGATCCTCCCTGGATGCGCTGGCGTCAGCGCTGCTTCTTGTCGTACAGCCGTGGCGCGCCTTCAGGGCGGGACTTGAAGCGGCGATGCGCCCACAGGTACTGCTCCGGGCATTCACGCAGCACGCTCTCGACCCACTGGTTGATGCGCAGGCAGTCGGCCTCCTCGGTCTCGCCCGGGAAGTCCTGCAGCGGTGGATGCACAACCAAACGGTAACCGCTGCCATCCTCAAGCCGGCGCTGAGTGAACGGAATCACCCGCGCCTTGCCCAGACGGGCAAACTTGGTGGTGGCGGTAACCGTTGCCGCCGGGATACCGAACAGCGGCACGAACACACTCTGCTTGGCGCCGTAGTCCTGATCCGGTGCGTACCAGATCGCGCGGCCGCTGCGCAGCAGCTTGAGCATGCCGCGCACGTCCTCGCGCTCGATCGCCAGCGAATCGAGGTTATGCCGCTCGCGGCCACTGCGCTGGATGAAGTCGAACAGCGGATTGCCATGCTCGCGGTACATGCCGTCGATGGTGTGCACCTGGCCGAGCAGTGCGGCGCCGATTTCCAGGGTGGTGAAGTGCACCGCCATCAGAATCGCGCCCTGGCCATCGCGCTGGGCGGCCTGCAGGTGCTCGATGCCTTCGATATGCGCAAGCTGCGCCAGCCGGGCCTTTGGCCACCACCAGCTCATGGCCATTTCGAAGAAGGCGATGCCGGTGGAGGCGAAGTTTTCTTTGAGCAACCGCAGCCGTTGGTCGGCGGAAAGCTCAGGGAAGCACAGCTCGAGGTTGCGCGCAGCGATGCGCCGACGCTCGCCGGCAAAGCGATACATCACCGCGCCAAGCGCACGGCCGAGCGCCAGCAGTGCCCGATACGGTAGTTGCACAGTCAGCCACAGCAGCCCCAGGCCCAACCACAGGCCCCAGAATCGCGGGTGGAGAAAATAACGACGAAAACGCGGGCGTTCCATTCAAGCTTCCGGAAAGACAAAGGCCGCGCATTCTACAACGGATCGCCGCCGGTTGCGGGCAACCCGCGTTCTCGTTATAAGTCAGGGCACTTTTTCCGTTACAAGCCGTCTATGCAGACCATGAGCCCAAACCACACCCCCGAACACGCCCCCGCGTTCCAGCTCAAGGGCAGCATGCTTGCCATTACCGTTCTGGAACTGGCGCGCAACGACCTTGAATCGCTGGACCGCCAGCTGGCGGCAAAAGTCGCCCTGGCACCGAATTTCTTCAGCAATACACCACTGGTGCTGGCGCTGGACAAACTGCCGGCCGGCGAAGGCGCCATAGATTTGCCCGGGCTGATGCGCATCTGCCGCCACCATGGCCTGCGCACTTTGGCGATCCGCGCCAACCGTATCGAAGACATCGCTGCGGCGATTGCCATCGACCTGCCCGTGCTGCCGCCGTCCGGTGCCCGCGAGCGGCCATTGGAGCCTGAGCCGGAAGTCAAGAAGCCCGAGCCAGAACCGGCGCCCGTGGTACCCGCCGAGCCGGAAGTGCGGCCGACCCGGATCATCACCACGCCGGTGCGCGGTGGCCAGCAGATCTACGCCCAGGGCGGTGACCTGGTGGTGACCACATCGGTCAGCCCGGGTGCGGAACTTCTTGCCGATGGCAACATCCATGTCTACGGCGCAATGCGTGGTCGGGCCCTGGCGGGGATCAAGGGCAACACCAAGGCGCGCATCTTCTGCCAGCAGATGACCGCAGAGCTGGTCTCGATTGCCGGTCAGTACCGGGTCTGCGAAGACCTGCGCCGCGACCCACTATGGGGTTCGGGGGTACAGGTCAGCCTGTCTGGCGATGTGTTGAACATCACCCGGCTTTAACGGATACTTGCGGCATTTTTAGAGCAACTTTTTCATCGTTGCCGTTTTGTGCTTTTTCAGGGACTGCTGTCCCGACTATTTTATTTAGGGGTGAAACACCTTGGCCAAGATTCTCGTGGTTACTTCCGGCAAAGGGGGTGTGGGCAAGACCACCACCAGCGCCGCCATCGGTACCGGCCTGGCCCTGCGCGGGCACAAGACTGTCATCGTCGACTTCGACGTCGGCCTGCGTAACCTCGACCTGATCATGGGCTGCGAGCGTCGCGTGGTGTATGACTTCGTCAACGTGGTCAATGGCGAAGCCAACCTGCAGCAAGCACTGATCAAGGACAAGCGCCTTGAGAACCTGTTCGTGCTGGCTGCCAGCCAGACCCGCGACAAGGACGCGCTGACTCAGGAAGGCGTCGAGAAGGTCCTGATGGACTTGAAGAAAGACTTCGAATATGTGGTCTGCGACTCCCCTGCCGGTATCGAAAAGGGCGCCCACCTGGCCATGTACTTCGCTGACGAAGCGATCATTGTGACCAACCCGGAAGTGTCTTCGGTACGTGACTCGGATCGTATGCTCGGTCTGCTGGCGAGCAAGTCGCGCCGCGCCGAGCGTAATGAAGACCCGATCAAGGAACACTTGCTGATCACCCGCTACCACCCAGAGCGCGTAAGCAAAGGCGAGATGCTCGGGGTCGACGACGTCAAGGACATCCTTTCGGTAGATCTGATCGGCGTGATTCCGGAGTCCGAAGCCGTACTCAAAGCCTCGAACCAAGGCGTGCCGGTCATCCTCGACGATCAGAGCGATGCAGGCCAGGCCTACAGCGACACCATCGACCGCCTGCTCGGGAAAAACCTTCCGTTGCGGTTCATCGAAATGCCGAAGCAAGGATTCTTCGCGCGCCTGTTTGGAGGCAAGTAAACCATGAACCTTTTTGACTTCTTTCGTGGCAGACAGAAACAGAGCAGTGCGTCGGTAGCGAAAGAGCGTCTACAGATCATCGTGGCGCACGAGCGCGGTCAGCGCACCACGCCGGACTACCTGCCGGCGCTGCAGAAAGAGCTGGTCGAGGTGATCCGCAAGTACGTCAATATCGGCAACGATGACGTGGTGGTTGCCCTGGAGAACCAAGGCAGCTGCTCGATCCTCGAGCTGAACATCACCCTGCCCGAGCGTTAATCAACGCTGCAGGCACACCTGCAGGAGCGGCCCTGGACCGCGAAGCAGCCACTGACGCAACCAGAACATCTGGTGCCGCCCGTGGCTGTTTTGCGGTTCAGGGCCGCTTTTGTCAGTTTTTCCAGAGAAGACGCAACAATGCCCCTGTCGAACGTGCACATCCTTCATCAGGACGACGCTGTCCTGGTCATCAACAAGCCGACCCTGCTGCTTTCGGTGCCGGGCCGCGCCGACGACAACAAGGACTGCCTGATCACCCGCCTGCAGGAAAACGGCTACCCGGAAGCGCTGATCGTGCATCGCCTCGATTGGGAAACCTCGGGGATCATCCTGCTCGCTCGGGATGCCGACAGTCATCGAGAACTGTCGCGCCAGTTTCATGATCGCGAAACCGAAAAGGCCTACACCGCACTGTGCTGGGGCCAGCCGGCGTTGGACAGCGGCAGCATCGACCTGCCACTGCGCTATGACCCGCCGACCAAACCGCGGCATGTGGTCGACCATGAGCAAGGCAAGCATGCACTGACCTTCTGGCGCATCGTCGAGCGCTGTGGCGACTATTGCCGGGTCGAGCTGACGCCGATCACCGGCCGCTCGCATCAACTGCGCGTGCACATGCTGTCGATCGGCCATCCGCTGCTCGGCGACCGGCTGTACGCCAACCCGGAGGCGCTGGCCGCCCATGAGCGGCTATGCTTGCACGCGAGCATGCTCAGCTTTACCCATCCGGTCAGCGGTGAGCGCTTGAAGTTCGAGTGCCCGGCTCCGTTCTGAAGTCGCTGTGCGCCGACACAAAACGTCGCAGAACTGCGTTAAACTCGCGCCATTGCTGTCTGGAGTGAACTATGCGCGATGTTTTGAACCAGGGCCTGATCGAATTCCTCAAGGCCTCCCCGACGCCCTTCCACGCCACGGCAAGCCTGGTCCAGCGCCTCGAAGCCGCTGGATTTCAGCGCCTCGACGAGCGTGACAGCTGGGCCACCGTGCCTGGCGGGCGTTACTACCTGACCCGCAACGACTCGTCGCTGATCGCGATCAAGCTCGGTTCGCTATCACCGCTGCTGAGCGGTATCCGCATGGTTGGCGCGCACACCGACAGCCCGTGCCTGCGAGTCAAGCCGCAGCCTGAACTGCAGCGCCACGGCTTTTTGCAGCTGGGCGTCGAAGTCTACGGCGGCGCGCTGCTGGCGCCGTGGTTCGACCGCGACCTGTCGCTGGCCGGGCGGGTGACCTTCCGCCGTGATGGCAAGGTCGAAAGCCAGTTGGTCGACTTCAAGCTGCCGATCGCGGTGATCCCCAACCTGGCGATCCATCTCAATCGCACCGCCAACGAAGGCTGGCCGATCAATGCCCAGCTCGAACTGCCGCCAATCATCGCCCAGGTGGCCGGTGACGAGCGGGTCGATTTCCGCGCTGTGCTCACCGAGCAGTTGGCCCGCGAACACGAACTGAATGCCGACGTCGTGCTCGACTACGAGCTGAGCTTCTACGACACCCAGGACGCGGCCCTGATCGGCCTCAATGGTGACTTCATCGCCGGCGCCCGCCTCGACAACCTGCTGTCGTGCTATGCCGGCCTGCAGGCGATGCTGGCAACCGACAGCGACGAGACCTGCGTGCTGGTCTGCACCGACCATGAAGAAGTCGGGTCCAGCTCGGCCTGCGGCGCCGACGGCCCAATGCTCGAACAAACCCTGCAGCGCCTGCTGCCGGATGGCGACGAGTACGTTCGCGTGATCCAGCGTTCGCTGATGATCTCGGCCGACAACGCCCACGGCGTGCACCCCAACTATGCCGACAAGCACGACGGTAATCATGGGCCCAAGCTCAATGCCGGGCCGGTGATCAAGGTCAACAACAATCAGCGCTACGCCACCAACAGCGAAACCGCCGGGTTCTTCCGCCACCTGTGCATGGCTGAAGAAGTACCAGTGCAGAGCTTTGTCGTGCGCAGCGACATGGGTTGTGGTTCGACCATTGGCCCGATCACCGCCAGCCACCTGGGTGTGCGCACGGTCGACATCGGCTTGCCGACCTTTGCCATGCACTCGATCCGCGAGCTGTGCGGCAGCCATGACCTGGCTCACCTGGTCAAGGTTCTGAGCGCGTTCTACCGCACCCGCGAACTGCCTTGAAGGCAACCTGCCGAGGGTCAATGGCCACCCTCGGCGCAGCCGCTATGCTGGATGCATAGTGGCTATCCAGTTACCCCGCAGAAGGATTCTGTCGCATGTCGCCCTTTCTCTCGTTGTTCGTTCCGGTATTTCTGTTCCTGATGCTGCTGACCATCGGCTTCAGCCTGCGCGAGCGCAACGCCGGGGTGCTGATGATGTGGATCGGCACCTTGGGCATTTTCGGCATCATGTGCTGGAAGATCCTCGAGAAACTGCCCACATAAACCTCTACACTCGGTCGATCGATTGTCCTGAGGTAGTTTTTCCGGTGCCTGTCTTCCTGCGTTGCCTGACCCTGCTGCTGTTGCTGTTCATCACGCCGAGCTATGCCGCCGGCATTCCCGGCCTGCTCGGCTCGAGCGCGCCGGCACAACCGCAAGCCAGCGAGCCGCTGGCCAAGTCGCTGGACGAGGTGATCAAGAACCTCGAAAACGACCAGCAACGCAGCAAGCTGCTGGCCGACCTGAAAAAACTCCGTGATGCCAGCAAACAGACCCAGGCCAACCCGGAACAAGGCGTGCTCGGGCTCATCAGCGGCGCCCTGCATGACATTGAAAAGCAGTTCAGCGGCGATGAAAGCCCGTTTCGGCGCTGGTCGCTGGAAATCAATCAGGCCCAGGATGAGCTCAGCGCGCTGATCGTGCCGGTGCAGCAGTGGCCGGCGATTCTGTTCGGCTTCGCGGCTGTGATTGCGGTGTGGAGCTTGCTGGCCATGCTGTTCAACTGGATCGGTCAGCGCGTGCGCCTGCGCTTCGGTCTCAAGGCTGAGCTGCCGCAACACCCGCGCACCGGTGACCTGGTGTTGTTTGCCTTGCGCAAACTGGGGCCGTGGCTGGTGGCACTGATCATCACCGTCTACCTGAGCTTCGCCCTGCCCCCCTCGCTGGGCAAATCGATGGCGATGGTGCTGGCTTACGCGTTGGTAGTGGGCACCTGCTTCTCGGCGATCTGCGTGATTGCCTTCTCCCTGCTCGATGGCCCGCACCGCCACCGCGCCCTGCATATTCTGCGGCATCAGGCGTTTCGCCCGCTGTGGCTGATCGGCAGTTTCGCGGCGTTTGGCGAAGCGATGAACGACCCGCGCCTGACCGTAGCGCTGGGCACCCATCTGGCCCACGCTCTGGCGACCCTGGCCAACGTGCTGGCGGCGCTGTGCACCGGATTGTTCGTGCTGCGCTTCCGCCGCCCGATTGCCCACCTGATTCGCAACCAGCCACTGTCGCGTCGGCTGAACCGGCGCACCCTGAGTGACACCATCGAGATTCTCGGCAGCTTCTGGTTCATTCCAGCGATGATTCTGGTGGCGATCTCGCTGGTGGCCACCTTCGTTTCCGCTGGCGATACCAGCACAGCCCTGCGCCAGTCGCTGATGTGTACCGTGCTGGTGGTGGTGTGCATGGTGGTCAATGGCCTGGTGCGCCGCCACGCGGCCAACCCGAAGCGGATCAATCGCCGTCAGGCGGTGTATGCCGAGCGCTTGCGCAACTTTGGCTACGCCCTGCTGCATGTGCTGATCTGGCTGGTGTTCATCGAGCTTGGCCTGCGCGTCTGGGGCCTGTCGATGATCGGCTTTGCCGAGGGCGAAGGGCATGACGTCAGCCTGCGTCTGCTCGGCCTGGCCGGTACCCTGATCGCCGCCTGGCTGGTGTGGATCCTCGCCGACACGGCGGTGCATCATGCGCTGGTGCGCTCGCGCCGTGGCCTGGCCAACGCCCGCGCGCAGACCATGATGCCGCTGATCCGCAACGTCATGTTCGTGGCTATCTTCATCATTGCGGTGATTGTCGCCCTGGCCAACATGGGCATGAACGTCACGCCGCTGCTGGCCGGTGCCGGTGTCATCGGCCTGGCCATCGGCTTTGGTGCGCAGTCGCTGGTCGCCGACCTGATCACCGGGCTATTCATCATCATCGAAGACTCACTGGCCATCGACGATTATGTCGAAGTCGGCGGCCACCTGGGCACCGTCGAGGGCCTGACCATCCGCACCGTGCGCCTGCGCGATATCGATGGCATCGTGCATACCATCCCGTTCAGCGAAATCAAGAGCATCAAGAACTACTCGCGTGAGTTCGGCTACGCCATCTTCCGCGTGGCCGTGCCACACGGCATGAGCATCGACAAGGCCATCACCCTGATCCGTGAGGTCGGCCAGACCCTGCGCAGCGACCCGCTGATGCGCCGCAACATCTGGTCGCCACTGGAGTTGCAAGGGGTGGAAAGCTTCGAGGCCGGCCAAGCGATCCTGCGGGCGCGCTTCAAGACTGCGCCGATCAAGCAGTGGGAAGTGTCGCGGGCGTTCAACCTGGCGCTCAAACGCCAACTTGACGCAGCCGGCCTCGACCTGGCGATGCCGCGGCTGTCGGTGCAGGTGGTCACGGCCGGTGGCGGCGGGCTGAGCGAAGCGGTTGCCAAGGATGCACCCACAGCGCCGCCGACCCGTTGACTGTTCAGGCTAGCCCGCCTCGGCTCTGATCCGCACGGCATCATGGCGCCAATACTCCAGGTCACAGTCGATCAGATGACCCTGCTGATCGCAGTTGACCCGGGTCACCTGCAGGCCCGGACTGCCCGCTGAGATCTTCAGCGCACTGGCGGCGGCCAGAGGCAACGCGGTGGGCAGGATCTCGAAGCAGACCCGGCCATATTCAATCTGATACTCGCGAGCGTAGATCTCGGTCAGCGACTGACTGAGGTCCTGCTCGAGAATCTGCGGGAAGTACGCTGGCGCCAGGTAGTGCTCGGTATACAGCACCGCGCGCCCGTCAATCCGCCGGACCCGGCAGATCTGCACCACGCTGGACAACCCCGGCAGGCGCAAGCGCGCGCAGATCGCCGCCGAGGCCGGCTGCAGGCGCGCCGACAACAGCTCGGTGGCCGGCACCCGCCCCTGCTCGCGGACCATCGCGTGGAAGTGGCTACGGGCAATCAGGTCATAGCTTAACCGCTGCGGCGCAACGAACCAGCCACGGCGCTCTTCGCGATAGATCAAGCCCTGTGCCTCCAGCTGCAGCAGTGCCTCGCGCAGGGTGATGCGCGTGGTGGCGAAGACTTCACTGAGCTTGCGCTCGGCCGGCAGTTTGCCGCCCGGCGCCAGCAGGCCGTGTTCGATCTGCTCCTGCAGGGCATGACAGATGACTGTTACCGCGCGCGCTGGCGTCGCTTGCATCAAAGGTTACCTATCTGGACTAGTCCAGCCCCACAACAGGGCAACTGGAGAATAGTGCAAGCCTAGGCACAGGCCATGAACATCCGGTTACAGAAGCCCCTCAAGGGTGACATTGAAAATGCATCAGGCCAGGCGAATCAAGGCACGGGATCTGGTCTACGCTGTATTTTCAGGCATCCCGGTAGGCCGGCCAAGGCGCTGACCTACATCAAACTGTCACGCTGGCGGCCTACCTTGGCGCAAGGTTTGCTGACCTAGACCACTTACGTCACGCGCACGGTTTGCATCCTCATATCGCCTGCAAGGCATTCCCACCCAAGGAGCTTCGGATGAAACAGTTTTTCATGGCGTCATTGCTCGGTTCGGCCATCGCCCTGTGCACCTCGGCAATGGCCGCCGACGACCTCAAGACACTGGAAGATGCAGCCCGCAAGGAAGGCGCGGTGAATAGCGTGGGTATGCCCGATGCGTGGGCCAACTGGAAAGCTACCTGGGATGACCTGGCCAGCAAGTACGGCCTCAAGCACATGGACACCGACATGAGCTCGGCGCAGGAAATCGCCAAGTTCGAGTCGGAAAAGGACAACGCCAGCGCCGACATCGGTGACGTCGGTGCCGCCTTTGGCCCGATCGCCGTGGCCAAGGGCGTGAGCCAGCCGTACAAGCCAAGCACCTGGGATCAGGTACCGACCTGGGCCAAGGACCAGGACGGCCACTGGGCGCTGGCCTACACCGGCACCATTGCTTTCATCATCAACAAGCAGCTGGTCAAGGAAGGCGAGCGGCCGAAAACCTGGCACGACCTCGAGAAGGGCAAGTACAAGGTCGCCATCGGTGACGTCGGCACCGCAGCCCAAGCGGCCAACGGCGTGCTCGCCGCGGCCATCGCCTACAAGGGTGATGAACGCAACATCGAGCCAGGCCTGCAGCTGTTCACCAAACTGGCTCAGCAGAAACGCCTGTCGCTGGCCAACCCGACCATCCAGACCCTGGAGAAAGGCGAAGTGGAAGTCGGCGTGGTCTGGGACTTCAATGGCCTGAGCTACCGCCAGCAGATCGACCCTGAGCGCTTCGAGGTGTTGATTCCGGCTGACGGCTCGATTACCTCGGGCTACACCACCATCATCAACAAGTACGCCAAAAACCCCAACGCGGCCAAGCTGGCTCGCGAATACATCTTCAGCGACGCCGGCCAGATCAACCTGGCCAACGGCCACGCGCGGCCGATCCGTGCCGAGCACCTGAAGCTGCCGGCTGATGTACAGGCCAAGCTGCTGCCCAATGAGCAGTACGCGCCGGCCCAGCCAATCAAGGACGCCACAGCCTGGGAGACCACCTCCAAGGCGCTGCCGCAAAAATGGCAGGAGCAGGTCATCATCGAGATGGAATGACGCTTGCTCGGGTAATGCTCTGAACAGCTCTCTGCACCGTAACAGCGGGGCAGAGGGCAACCCCACCGTGTGATCCACCTGCCGTGGAGTCTCCATGCAACACAACGTCATTCTGGTCCTGCTCGACGGTCTCAACCACGAGGTCGCCCACCATGCGATGGGCCACCTGCACGCTTACGTCGAGGCTGACCGCGCTGCGCTGTACCGGGTCCAGTGCGAGCTGCCGTCGCTGTCGCGGCCGCTTTACGAGTGTATTCTCACCGGCGTACCACCGCTGGAAAGCGGCATCGTCCACAACAACGTCAACCGCCTGTCCAACCAGCGCAGCGTGTTTCACTACGCCCGCGAGGCAGGCCTGGGCACTGCCGCTGCGGCCTATCACTGGATGAGCGAGCTGTACAATCGCTCGCCGTTCGACCCGCTGCGCGATCGCCATACCCATGCGCCAAAGCTGCCGATCCAGCACGGGCTGTTCTACTACGCCGATCACTACCCCGACTCGCACCTGCTGGCTGACGCCGAGTACCTGCGCCGCCGCCACGCCCCGAATTTCCTGCTGGTGCACCCGATGAACATCGACGATGCCGGCCATCGTCATGGCCTCGACAGCAGCCAGTACCGCAATGCCGCGCGCGGTGCCGACATCCTCTTGGCCGACTACCTGCCGCGCTGGCTCGAAGAGGGTTACCAGGTGCTGGTGACCGCCGACCATGGCATGAACAACGACCGCTCGCACAATGGCCTGCTGGCCGAGGAGCGCGAGGTGCCGCTGTTCGTCTTCGGCAGCGCCTTCAGCCTCGACCAGAATGCCAAGCCGCTGCAGACCGAGCTGTGCGGAACGATCTGCGAGCTGCTCGGCGCCGCCCATGACAAAAGCGTTTGCCGCGAGCTGCTGTCGTGATGGCCGGCACCCGCGGGCGCTACCTGGCCATGCTCTGCCTGCTGCCGTTCGCGCTGTTCTTTCTGGTGTTCCAGATCGCGCCGCTGGGCTGGGTGGCGATTCACAGCGTGCAGGCCGAGGGCGGCTGGAGCCTGGACAACTTCAGCAAGGTGTTCGCCTCCAAGTTTTATCTGCAGGCGCTGCAGCGCAGCCTGGAGATCAGCTTCTGGTCGAGCCTGTTCGGCATCATCATCGCCACCCTTGGCGCCTATTCGCTGCGCCAGGTCGACTCGAAGCTGCGCGACTTCGTCAGTGCCTTCGCCAACATGACCAGCAACTTCGCCGGAGTGCCGCTGGCCTTCGCCTTCATCATTCTGCTCGGCTTCAACGGCGCACTGACCTTGCTGCTGAAGCAGATCGGCCTGCTCGAAGACTTCAGCATCTATTCCAAGACCGGCTTGATCCTGGTGTACACCTACTTCCAGATCCCGCTCGGCGTGTTGCTGCTGTACCCGGCGTTCGACGCCCTGCGTGAAGACTGGCGCGAATCTGCTGCGCTGCTCGGCGCCAGCCACTGGCAATTCTGGCGGCACATCGGCCTGCCGGTGCTGACCCCGGCGCTGCTCGGCACCTTCGTGATTCTGCTGGCCAATGCCTTGGGTGCCTACGCCACGGTCTATGCACTGACTACGGGCAATTTCAACGTGCTGCCAATCCGCATCGCGGCGCTGGTGGCGGGCGACATCAGCCTCGACCCGAACCTGGCCAGCGCCCTGGCGATGGTGCTGGTGGGGCTGATGACGCTGGTCACGGTGGTTCATCAATGGCTGTTGAAGAGGAGCTACCATGCGCGCTGAATCCCGCCCTGGCGGCTGGTACCACCGCGCCGTGGTCTACCTGCTGTTTCTGATCCTGCTGCTGCCGCTGGCCGGCACCCTGCTCTACTCGCTGTCGACCAGCTGGTCGGCGAGCCTGTTGCCTAGCGGCCTGACTTTCAAATGGTACGCGGCGCTGTGGAGCGAGCCGCGCTTTCTGGCCGCCTTCGGCCAGTCGCTACTGGTGTGTGTCGGCGCGCTGCTGTTGTCGGTGGTGCTGATCCTGCCATTGCTGTTTGTGGTGCATTACCACTTCCCGCGGCTGGATGCGCTGATGAACATCCTCATCCTGCTGCCGTTTGCGGTACCGCCGGTGGTGTCGTCGGTGGGCTTGCTGCAGCTGTATGGCAGCGGGCCGATGGCGATGGTCGGCACGCCGTGGATTCTGATCGGCTGCTACTTCACCGTAGCGCTGCCGTTCATGTACCGGGCCATCACCAACAACCTGCAGGCGATCAACCTGCGCGACCTGATGGACGCTGCCCAACTGCTCGGTGCCAGCACCTGGCAGGCGGCGTTTCTGGTGGTGCTGCCAAACCTGCGCAAGGGCCTGATGGTGGCGCTGTTGCTGTCATTCTCGTTTTTGTTCGGCGAATTCGTGTTCGCCAACCTGCTGGTCGGCACCCGCTACGAAACGCTGCAGGTGTACCTGAACAACATGCGCAACAGCAGCGGCCACTTCAACAGCGCGCTGGTGATTTCCTATTTCGCCTTCGTCCTGGTGTTGACCTGGGTGGCCAATCGCTTGAACAAGGACAAACCCTGAGATGAGCTTCGTCAGCGTAGAGAAACTGCAAAAGAGTTACGCCGGCAGCCCGGTGTTCGACGATATCGACTGCCAGATCCAGCGCGGCGAATTCGTCACCCTGCTCGGCCCGTCCGGTTGCGGCAAGTCGACCTTGCTGCGCTGCATTGCCGGGCTGACCCCGGTCGACAGCGGCCGGATCCTCCTCGACGGCCACGACCTGGTGCCGCTGAGCCCGCAAAAACGCGGCATCGGCATGGTCTTTCAGAGCTATGCACTGTTCCCCAACATGACCGTCGAGCAAAACGTCGCCTTCGGTTTGCGCATACAGAAAACCCCTGCTGCAGAAAGCCGCACGCGGGTGCGCGAAGTGCTCGAGCTGGTCGAGCTGGGCAGCTTTGCCGGGCGCTATCCGCATCAGTTGTCGGGCGGCCAGTGCCAGCGGGTGGCGCTGGCCCGCTCGCTGGTGACCAGGCCGCGCCTGTTGCTGCTGGATGAGCCACTGTCGGCACTGGATGCACGTATTCGCAAGCACCTGCGCGAGCAGATTCGGGCAATTCAGCGCGAGCTGGGGCTGACCACGATCTTCGTCACCCACGACCAGGAAGAGGCGCTGACCATGTCCGACCGCATCTTCCTGATGAACCAGGGCCGGATCGTCCAGAGTGGCGACGCCGAAACCCTCTACACCGCGCCGGTGGACCTGTTTGCCGCAGGCTTTATCGGCAACTACAACCTGCTCGATGCCGACAGCGCCAGCCGCCTGTTGCAACGCCCGGTCAGCAGCCGCCTGGCGATCCGCCCCGAGTCGATCAGCCTGAGCCTCACCGGCGAACTGGACGGCCAGGTGCGCAGCCATAGCCTGCTCGGCAACGTCATCCGCTATCGGGTCGAGGTGCGCGGTGTCGAACTGGTGGTTGACGTGCTCAATCGCTCGTCAGAGGATCTGCATGCGGACGGTCAACGGGTATCCTTGGCTATCGACCCAACGGCGCTACGCGAAGTGGCATAGAAGTAGCTCAGGAGAAGTACCGATGGCTTTGGCAATTTTCGATCTGGATGAAACCTTGATCCATGGCGACTGCGCGTCGCTGTGGGGCGAGCACATGGTGCGGCTGGGCTGGGTCGATGGCGAGTCGTTTCTGCGCCGTGACCGCGAGCTGATGGAGGCGTACAGCAAGGGTGAGATGGCCATGGAAGACTACATGGCCTTCAGCCTCGAGCCGGTTGCCGGGCGCACACTGGAGGAGTTGGCGCACCTGGTCGAGCCATGGGTGGAAGACGTGATCGAGCCGATCATCTACGGCGACGCCTGCCGCTGCATTGCCGAGCACCGCAAGCAAGGTGATCGGGTGCTGATCATCTCGGCTTCTGGCACCCACCTGGTCGGGCCGATTGCAGCCCGCTTGGGTGTAGACGAGTACCTGGCGATCGAACTGGAAGCGGTCAATGGCGTGTACACCGGCAACACTCATGGCGTGCTGACCTACCGCGAGGGCAAGATCACCCGGCTGCTGGAGTGGCTGGATCAGGAACAGGAAAACCTCGAGGGCGCGAGTTTCTATTCTGACTCGCGCAATGACCTGCCGCTGCTGCTCAAGGTCGATTATCCCAAGGCAGTCAACCCTGACCCGGTCCTGCGCGCCCATGCCGAGCAGCAGGGCTGGCCGATCCTCGCCTGGAAGTGAAACTGCCGGGGCCTGAGCCCCGGCATGGCTGACTCAGGCCAGCGTCTGGTCGATCACCAGCACCAGCTTGCCGGAGACCTGATTGGTCGCAAGCTCGGCGTAGGCGGCCTCGGCGAACGCGACCGGATAGGTGTCCACCAGTTGCGCCTTGAGCCGGCCATCGGTGAACAACGGCCAGACCTGCTGGCCGAGCTCCTTGAGCAGTTCGGCCTTGAAGTCATCATCGCGATTGCGCAAGGTCGAGCCGGTCAGCTGCAGGCGCTTGCCGAGAATCTGCGCCAGGTCCAGTTCGACCTTGCGCCCGCCCATCAAGCCGATCATCACCCAGCGCCCGTCGCGGGCCAGCAGCTCGACATTGAGCGGGCCGTAGCTGGCGCCAACCGGGTCAAGGATCACGTCGAACGGGCCCAGTTGCTTGAGGTCATCGAGGTTGGCATTGCGCACCACCCCACCGGCAGCGCCCAGCGCCTCGCAGTAGGCCAGCCGCTCTGGCGAGCCGACGCTGACCCAGACCGGATTACCCAGCGCCTTGCACAGTTGAATCGCCGCCGAGCCGACGCCACTGGCGCCGGCATGTACCAGCAGCTTTTCCCCAGGCTTGAGCCCGCCGAGCTGGAAGATATTCAGCCAGGCCGTGGCATACACCTCGGGGATCGCCGCCGCTTCGTGCAGGCTCAGGCCCTCGGGCACCGGCAGCACGTGGCGAGCATCGACCACCACTTCCTCGGCCATGCCACCGCCCGCCAGCAGCGCACAGACGCGCTCGCCGACGCGCCAGTCGGTGCCGGGGCCGACTTCACTGATGATCCCGGAACATTCCAGCCCCAGGTACGGGCTGGCGCCCGGCGGCGGTGGGTAATTGCCCGCGATCTGGAGCATATCCGCCCGATTCAGGCCTGCCGCGGCTACGCGAATGCGTACCTGGCCGGCATCACAGGTCGGGCGCTCGGCCTCGACCCACTCCACATGTCCGTCAACGCCTTGCAATGCCTTCACAGTGCCTCCATAGTTGAGTCATGACTGAGCCCGGGATCGCCTTGTCCCGGGCTTTTTGCAGTATTTGCCCGGCTCCATGGAACCGGCGAACGGAATAGACGGCCTACTATGCGTGATCAATTGCCTTTACGTCGAATCAGCATGAAGCATTTTCTGCCCAGCACCGCCCTCGCCCTGCTCATTGGCGTTGGCAGCCTGACGCTTGGCGGCAATGCGGCCGCCGCCAACAAGTGGGAAAGCCTGCAGCCAGACCGGGATGAGGTGGTTGCCAGTCTCAATGTGGTCGAGCTGCTCAAGCGCCACCACTACAGCAAGCCGCCACTGGATGACGCCCGTTCGGTGATCATCTACGACAGCTACATCAAGCTGCTCGATCCATCGCGCAGTTACTTCACGGCCTCGGACATCGCCGAGTTCGACAAGTGGAAGACCCAGTTCGACGATTTCCTCAAGAGCGGCAATCTCGATCCGGGCTTCACCATCTACAAGCGTTACTTGAACCGCGTCAAAGCCCGCCTGGACTTTGCCCTGGCCGAACTCAACAAGGGCGTCGACAAGATCGACTTCACCGTTGACGAGTCGCTGCTGGTCGATCGCAAAGACGCGCCATGGCTGAAAAACGACGCCGAGCTGGACGACCTCTGGCGCAAACGGGTCAAGGATGAAGTGCTGCGCCAGAAGATCGCCGGCAAGGACTTCAAGCAGATCCAGGAAACCCTGATCAAGCGCTACAAGAACCAACTTGCGCGGCTTGACCAGACCCGTGCCGAAGACATCTTCCAGGCCTACATCAACACCTTCGCCCAGTCCTACGACCCGCACACCAATTACCTGTCGCCGGACAACGCCGAAAACTTCGACATCAACATGAGCCTGTCGCTCGAAGGCATCGGTGCGGTGCTGCAGAATGACAACGATCAGGTCAAGATCGTCCGTTTGGTACCGGCCGGCCCTGCCGCCAAGACCAAACAGGTCGCCCCGGCCGACAAGATCATCGGTGTGGCCCAGGGCAACAAGGAAATGGTCGACGTGGTCGGCTGGCGTCTGGACGAAGTGGTCAAGCTGATCCGCGGCCCGAAAGGTTCGGTGGTGCGTCTTGAAGTCATCCCGGCCAGCAATGCGCCGAGCGACCAGACCAGCAAAATCGTTTCGATCACCCGCGAAGCAGTCAAGCTTGAAGAGCAGGCGGCGAAAAAGTCGGTGCTCAAGCTCAAGCAGGATGGCCGTGACTACAAGCTGGGGATCATCGAGATCCCGGCCTTCTACCTCGATTTCAAGGCCTACCGTGCCGGCGATCCTGAGTACAAGAGCACCACGCGCGACGTCAAGAAACTGCTCACCGAACTGCAGAACGAGAAAGTCGACGGCGTGGTCATCGACCTGCGCAACAACGGCGGCGGCTCGTTGCAGGAAGCCACCGAGCTGACCAGCCTGTTCATCGACAAAGGCCCGACCGTGCTGGTACGCAACAGCGACGGACGCGTCGATGTGCTTGAAGATGAAAACCGCGGCGCCTTCTACAAAGGCCCGCTGACGCTACTGGTCAACCGTCTCTCGGCCTCGGCTTCGGAGATTTTCGCCGGCGCCATGCAGGACTACCACCGCGCCTTGATCATCGGTGGCCAGACCTTCGGCAAAGGCACCGTGCAGACCATCCAGCCGCTCAACCATGGTGAGCTGAAACTGACCCTGGCCAAGTTCTACCGGGTTTCCGGGCAGAGCACCCAGCATCAGGGCGTGCTGCCGGATATCGACTACCCGTCGATCATCGACACCAAGGAAATCGGCGAGAGCGCCCTGCCCGAGGCCATGCCATGGGACACCATCAAGCCAGCGATCAAGCCTGCCGTGGACCCGTTCAAGCCGTTCCTCACCGAGCTGAAGGCCCGCCACGACGCCCGTAGCGCCAAGGATGCCGAGTTCACCTACATCCGTGACCGCCTGGCCCTGAGCCAGAAGCTGATGAGCGAGAAGAGCGTCAGCCTCAACGAGCAGACCCGTCGCGCCCGCCACGATGAGATCGAGGGCAAGCAACTGGCCCTGGAAAACATCCGCCGCAAGGCCAAGGGTGAAGAGCCGCTCAAGGAACTGAAGAAAGAAGACGAAGACGCGCTACCGGTGGAAGATGAAAACACCAAACCGGAAGACGACGCCTACCTGGCCGAAACCGGGCGTATCCTGCTTGACTACCTGAGCCTGAGCTCGTCGGTAGCCAAGAAGTGATCGCCGGCTGACGCCAGTCGCAAAAAAGGGGGTGGACGCCTAGGTGTCCACCCCTTTTCTTTGTCTGCAGTTTGCTCAGGCAAACGCCCTGCGGCGCTCAGGCTTCTTCTGAATAGGGGTGCTCGAATACCCTGGCCACTTCCGACGCGTGCCAGGAGGCTGCTTCCATGCCATCGACCGGCCCGGTAAACCTGCCCAGGCGCTCGGCACATTCGAAAAAGCCGGTACGCGGCAGGCGGCTAGCGCCCTGGCTGATCACCAGCGAGCTGCGCAGCGGCTGTTCGGCGCGTGCGTCGATAGCGGCCAGATGCTCCAGCGCCGCGGTCAGCGTCTGCATGGCCGGGGTTGGCAGCTGCAGACGCTCGAGCAGGGCACGGTAGGTCAGCAGGTGGCGCTGGCGGCGGGCCATGTCCAGCTCGCCGAGCAGCCCGTCCCAATGCTGGCGACTGATCCTGACGCCGCTCATGACGGCTCGCTCCAGCCAGCAATACCCAGGTGCCAGGCCAGGCTGCGCAGGATCGGCGCACCCGCTTCACGCTCGCCCGCTTCGATCATGGCCAGGTAGGCCGGACTGATGCCGACGCTGCGCGCCAGCGCTTCAGGGGCCAGGCCCTTGGCTTCCCGCAGGCGGGCCAGCTCGCTGATTGCCGGCAGGCTGGCAGGCGCCGCAGCAGGCTCTGCTAGCGTCTGCTCTGCCTTGGCAGGGCTGGACGCAGGCGCCTGGCCCGCAGCGACCAGCAGGGCCTGATACTGCTCCCAGGGAATGACGGCGTATTCGGGCTTATCGTCCCGGCTGATGACCTGAATTTCCATTGCAAACCCCTCACGTAGGACTACTGCATGTAGCCCTTAGGCATAACCTTTATGCCAATTATATGACCAAGCGCGAGGGTCTGCGCGGATCAGGCTGAATTCAAGGCGTACCGCGCTCCAGGCGCAGGGCCTCGGGGGTGTCTGGCAGGCGCTCTACCACGCGCAAACGCTCTGGCGTCTGAGCATCGCGCCAGGCCTTGAAACGGCCCAATTCGTCAGCCACGGTCTTCAATACCCAGCCGAGCACGGCGATGTCATCGAGAAAGCCGACGCCCAGCAGCCAGTCGGGGATCGCATCCAGCGGGCTGACGAAGTACAGCAGGCCGGCCACGATGGTCACCAGCGCCTTCGGGCTGATGGCGCGGTACTCGCCGCGCCACCAGGCCAGGCACAGGCTCTGCATCAAGCGCAGGTCTTCACGCAGTTGGCCAAGCTTGGGACCTTTGCGCGCGACCGCAAACAACAGCGCCGGCAACCGGCCACGGCTGAGCAGGCGCTCGGCGAGGGGCAGAAATCGGCTGAAATTCCAGGGTGCACTCATGGGGCCTCCGGGCGATGAGGTTATCCACATTTATTGTGGATAACCTTGTGAACAGGGCACAGTTTCCGCCGCCCCGTGCCGACAGGGCAAGGGTCGCGCTTAGATCGGGCGTTTTTTACCCAATCGTGACAGCTGCGCAAACGTTTTGCGTCATTGGGCAGACATGTACCGGCCACCCAATCTCGGACAAGCAATGCCGGCCGAGGTTCGTCTGGGTGCCCGCAAAAACGACAACGCCCCGTCGAGACGGGGCGTTGTAGACACGCTAAGGCTTACTGAGCCGGAGCTTCGGCTGGCGGCTCGGCGCCTTCGAGCTTGCTCGGATCTTTGATCGCCAGCAGTTCCAGGTCGAACACCAGTACCGAGTTGGCCGGGATCAGCGGGCTCGGGCTCTGTGCGCCGTAAGCCAGCTCAGCCGGGATGTACAGCTTGTACTTCTCACCGACGTGCATCAATTGCAGGCCTTCGACCCAACCTGGGATCACACCGCTGACCGGCAGATCGATCGGGCTGCCGCGCTCGACCGAGCTGTCGAACACCTTGCCATCGATCAGCTTGCCTTCGTAGTGAACGGTCACAACGTCAGAGGCTTTTGGCTGTGGGCCATCGGCTTTCTTCACGACTTCGTACTGCAGGCCGGAAGCGGTGGTCACAACGCCCTGCTTCTTGGCGTTTTCTTCGAGGAACTTCTTGCCAGCCGATGCGGCTTCTTCGCTGGCTTTGGTCAGACGCTCTTCGGCACGCTTTTGCAGCGCGGTGAAGGCCTCGACCAGTTCGTCATCCTTGATGCGCTGCTCTTTCTTGCTGACAGCGTCATCGATACCCATGGCGACTGCTTTCGAATCAAGGTCTTCCATGCCTTCCTGAGCCAGGCTCTTGCCCATGTTCAGGCCGATACCGTAGGAGGCTTTCTGTGCCGGGGTTTTCAGCTCGACGTCGCTGGTCTGAGCGTCGCAGCCCGCCAGAACCAAACTTACCAGGGCAACCGCAGCCGCCAAACGATGTTGTTTCATGCTAGTTCCTTGTTCATGCGCCATAAGGGCAATCAGGGTAAAGCCGCGAGCTTAGCAGGCGGTCGTTACCAATGGCTACCGGCATAGGAGCCGCTTGCGGGCAGTAAGTTCAGTAGGTGAAAGGTTGTTCATGGCAACGCTGCAGCCACTGGCCAGTATTGAGCCCAGATGCTACCTGCGGCGGGTATTGTGGCTATTTATGTCTGCCCTGCGAAACATGACAGATCCGTCAGGGATAAAGCCCTTCGCGGTACTCCCCGGCCAACTCGCGCAGCACCTCGCACACCCACTGCGCCGGAAGGCTCTGCGGCAGCGCGGCATTGCGGCAGATGCCCACCGAGCCACCCGGTTCGTAGATGCCAAGGTCCAGCTCGACCAGCTCGCCGCGGCCCAGGTCGATCAGCACCGCGTCACGCGGGGCGACCCAGACTGCATCGCTGCCCAGCAGGTAGCGCCGGCTCAGCGCCAGCGACAAGGTCTCCAGACGTTGCGCCGGCATGTGGATGCCGCACTGCACAAACAGGCTGTCGGCGTGTTGCCGGATGGTGGTGCCAAGCGGAGGCAACACCAGCGGATAGTCGCCAACCCGGCTGCGTTCGAGCGGCTGTAGCGCCAGCAGCGGATGGCCCGGACGCACCACTAGACTCATCGATTCGCTGTACAGGTGCTCGAATGACAAGCCCTGAATCTGCGGGCTGTCGGTCATGCGCCCGACTACCAACTCCAGCTCACCCAGGCGCAATTGGCCGAGCAACTGCGCACTGACCCCGGTGCTCACGCTGATCAGCAACGCCTGATGGCGCTGATGCAGGCGGCACAGCGCCTCCGGCATGAGCAGGCCTTCGACGGTCGAGAGCACGCCAATGCGCACCTGCGACGGCGCCCGCGCCTCGCCGCGCACACTACTCACGCCATCGCGCAGGGCCTGCACGCTGGGGCCAGCGTAGCGCATGAAGCGCGTTCCAGCGGTGGTCAGCTCGACGCCCAGCCGAGTGCGCTCGAACAGCCGCGTCTCGAGCAACTGCTCAAGCTCTTTGAGGGTCTTGGAAATCGCTGGCTGGCTGATCGCCAGAACGTCAGCCGCACGCGCCAGGCTGCCCTGGCGGGCGATTTCCAGAAAGCACAGCAAGTGGCGGTACTTGATTCGAGTGTCGAGATTCATGCGTAAGAGCAGCTCTGCCCGCGATCAGCGTCGGTCAGCCATCTTAGCGCATCGCCACCTCGACAGCCTCCCCTGCCAGGCGCACCGGCCAGGTCCGCAGCGCCTGCTGCGGGTCTTCCAGGCAGCGCCCGCTGCGCAGGCTGAAGTGCTGCTTGTACAACGGCGCCGCCACCGTCAGCTCGCCACCGATGCTACCGATCAGGCCGCGGCCGATGATATTGGCGCCCGAGCGCGGGTCGCGATTGGCCACGGCATAAAGCGGCTGAGCCTGGCCAGGCAGGTAGAACAGCGCCACCTGCTCGCCGTCCAGCCACACCACTACACCGGAATCGGCGACCAGATCGCCGCGCTGGCAAACCGTTTGCCAGCTGGGTTGTTGCGCTACTGCGACATTGCATGAGTTCATCAGACAGCCTCCTCGACAGTTGGGATCAGGTGCAGCGCGGCCACCGGCCGGCGTTGTTCGCGTTCACGCACAAAGTGCACGTCCGGGTCAGCGCGCTGGTCATTGACGAAGGTGCGGAACCGTTTGAGTTTTTCTGGATCGTTGAGGGCGTTGGCCCACTCGCATTCATACTGATCGACCACGTGCTGCATCTGCGCTTCGAGCTCGGCGCCAAGCAGCAGGCTGTCATCAAGGATCACCGCCTTGAGGTAATCCAGGCCACCTTCCAGGCCCTCGCGCCAGACCGAGGTGCGCTGCAGCTTGTCGGCAGTGCGGATGTAGAACATCAGCACGCGGTCGATCATGCGGATCAGGCTGTCGTCATCGAGGTCGGTGGCAAACAACTCGGCATGCCGCGGGCGCATGCCGCCGTTGCCGCAGACGTAGAGGTTCCAGCCCTTGTCGGTGGCGATCACGCCGATGTCCTTGCTCTGCGCCTCGGCGCACTCGCGGGTGCAGCCGGATACGGCAAACTTGAGTTTGTGCGGCGAGCGCAGGCCCTTGTAGCGGTCTTCCAGGCGCAGGGCCATGGCCACGCTGTCCTGCACGCCGTAGCGGCACCAGGTGCTGCCGACGCAGGATTTGACCGTACGCGTCGACTTGCCATAGGCATGACCGGTCTCGAAGCCCGCAGCGATCAGCTCGCCCCAGATCAGCGGCAGTTCGTGCAACTGCGCGCCGAACAGGTCGATGCGCTGACCGCCGGTGATCTTGGTATAGAGGTCGTATTTTTTCGCCACCTGGCCGATCACGATCAGCTTGTCCGGGGTTATCTCGCCACCGGGAATGCGCGGCACCACCGAGTAGGTGCCGTTTTTCTGCATGTTGGCCATGAAGGTGTCGTTGGTGTCCTGCAGCGGCACCAGCGCGGCGTCCATGATCGGCTGGTTCCAGCACGAGGCCAGGATCGAACCCACCGCCGGTTTGCAGATGTCACAGCCGACATGGCCTTTGCCGTGACGCTCGAGCAGCTCATTGAAAGTGCGGATGCCCTCGACCCGGACTAGCCCATAAAGCTCCTGGCGGGTATAGCCGAAGTGCTCGCACAGGCTCTTGTCGACGGTGACCCCACGGGCAGTCAACTCGTGCTCGAAGACCTGCTTGAGCAGCGCCGCGCAACCGCCGCAACCGCTGGCCGCCTTGGTGCAACTCTTGACCGCGGCGAGGTCGCTGCAGCCGCTGTCGATGGCCGCACAGACCGCGCCCTTGCTGACGTTGTGGCAGGAGCAGATGGTCGCCGTATCGGGCAAGGCATCGGCACCCAGCGCCGGCGCGCCGCCGCCCTGCGGCAGGATCAGCGTGGCCGGATCAGCTGGCAGGGCAATGCCGTTCTGGCAGTACTGCAGCAGGGTGTCGTAGTAGCTGTTGTCACCGACCAGCACCGCGCCGAGCACGTGCTTGCCGCTGGCATCGACCACCAGCCGGCGATAGGCCGCGTTGGCCTCGTCGATGAAGCGGTAACTGCGCGCGCCGGGAGTCGCGCCGTGGGCGTCGCCGATCGAGCCGACATCGACTCCAAGCAGCTTGAGTTTGGTTGACATGTCGGCGCCGGTGAACGGGGTGGACGTTTCACCAAGCAACAGCGCAGCAAGGTTGCGCGCCATGCTGTAACCGGGCGCGACGAGGCCGAACACGCTGCCATTCCACGAGGCGCACTCGCCGATGGCGAAGATCTGCGGGTCGCTGCTGCGGCAATCGTGGTCGATCGCCACCCCGCCACGCGCACCAATCTCCAGGCCGCAGGCGCGGCCGAGAGCGTCTTGTGCGCGGATACCGGCAGAGAACACGATCAGGTCGGTTTCAAGATACTCGCCACCGTCGAAATTCATTCGATAGCGGTACTCACTGCCGGAGCTGATCGACTGGGTGGCGCGTGACACATGCACCCCCACGCCCAGCGCCTCGATCTGCGCCTTCAATGCCGCGCCGCCTTCGCTGTCGAGCTGCACCGGCATCAAGCGCGGCGCGAACTCCACCACGTGTGCTTCCAGGCCCAGCGACTTCAAGGCGTTGGCCGCCTCGAGGCCCAGCAAGCCGCCACCGACCACCACACCCCGGCGGCTGCCGCTGGCGGCGGCGCGAATGGCGTCAAGGTCATCCAGAGTGCGGTAGACCAGCCGCGACGTGCCGCTGGAGCCTTCGACTGGCGGCACGAACGGATAAGAGCCGGTGGCCAGGACCAACTGGTCGTAGCCATAACGGCCCTCTGCGGTGACCACTTCACAGCGCTCGCGATCGATCTCGAGCACGCCTTCGCCGAGGTGCAGGTACACGCCGTGGCGATCGTAGAAATCCGCCTCGCACATGGCCAGCGCTTCGCTGTCGCTGCCGGCGAAGTACTCTGAGAGATGTACGCGATCGTAGGCGCGCTGACGCTCCTCGCCGAATACGCGCACCTCGAAGCGCGCCAATGCGCCGCGCTCGACCAGTTGCTCGACGCAGTGATGGCCGACCATGCCGTTGCCGACGATGACCAGTCGCTGAAGTTGTCCGCCGTTCGCTGTTGCCTGCATAGCCGATCCTCGATCACGGGTTGGCGGGGTTGGCCGCCGCAAAGACAAAAAAAAACGCCTGGAGCCGAAGCTCCAGGCGCCTTTGCCTGTTCTCATCTGGGTGAGGCCCCTGATTGATCGCCGTTGATCAGTGGGGCGTGTTGTAGATGGGTCAAAGCAGGGACTGTGCCAGTTCTGGGGTATTGAGGTGAACCATGGGTCCGCTTTGCGGCCCTTTCCGACCGGTCCGGCGCCCCGGCAAGGCCGCTACAGGGGATCAGCGCGGGTGCAGACGGTAGTGGCGAGAAAGTCGATGCGCCGCCTATCGGGGATTTTCGACTCGTCTTGGTGCACGTGTCCCCATCCTGGGGCACGGCGCTGCGGTGGCAAGGCTGGGTGCCATGGGGATATGCTGCAGCCTGACTCAAGCGAGGTCTTTGAAGCGCCAATGTCCCAAGTCATCCTCAAGACAGTCGAACAACTCGACCTGATGCGCCGCGCCGGCCAGTTGCTGGCGCAAGTGTTTGCCGAACTCGACGGTTTCATCCGCCCCGGCGTGACCACGATGCAGATCAACGACCACGCCGAGGCGTTCATCGTCCAGACCCTGCGCGCCCGGCCCGCCAGCAAGGGCCAATACGGTTTCCCCTATTCGCTGAACACTTCGGTCGATCACGTCGTCTGTCACGGCATGCCCAAGGCTGACGAAGTGCTCGCTGAAGGCTCGATCGTCAACGTCGACATCACCCTGGAACAAGGCGGTTATATCGCCGACTCGTCGAAGATGTACCGCATCGGCGCGATCAGCGCTGAAGCCGAGCGGTTGGTAGAAACCACTTATGACGCGCTCTGGCGCGGCATCGAGCAAGTTCGCCCGGGGGCCACTCTGGGCGACATCGGCCACGCCATTCAGAGCACCGCCGAAGCGGCTGGCTACAGCGTAGTACGTGAATACTGTGGCCATGGCATCGGCCAGCAGATGCACGAAAAACCGGAAATCCTCCACTTCGGCCAACGCGGCATGGGCATGAAGCTCAAGCCTGGCATGGTCTTCACCATCGAGCCGATGATCAACCAGGGCGCGCGCGGCACCCGCGAGCTGAAAGATGGCTGGACGGTGATCACCCGCGACGGCGCGCTGTCGGCGCAGTGGGAACACACCGTTGCGGTCACTGCTGACGGTTATGAAGTGCTGACCCTGCGCGAGGAAGAACGTCTGGCCGGAAAAACGGTCAGCTGAAGCGCCATCCCGAGCAGGCCATTTGCCGCCGTGCTGGCCGCTATTTACAATCGCCACCCGCAAGGCCGGCCGTCATCCCTGTTCTGCGCCGGCCCAGGAGTCCGTGTCATGGAAGAAACCGCGCAGCATTGGCTGCATGCCTTGTCCGCACCGATGGCTGCCCTCAACGGTGCCAGCTACACCGCACCGGACTATCACGAGGGCGACGACCAGAGCGACCTCGAACGCTGGTGGGGCATCAGCAACCGTGCGCAGTTGCTGGACATGCTCGGCATGGCTGACAACGGCCACGCCACCGAGCTGTCCGAAGCCTACTGGCAGTTCCAGCGCTGCTTGCCCAGCCAATGGCAAGCGCTGCTCGAGCGCCTGCCCGAACGGGACCGGATCAAGTACCAGTACGCCGCCCGCACCTACCCGGACTGCGGCCCCGGCGGCACCCGCGCTTGGGACCTGGGGCGGATGAGCTTTCTGCTGCGCGCCGGGCTGAAAAAGTCCTATATCACTGCCGAAGAAAGCCTCTACCTGCATTACCGCCTGGCCTTGCGTGCCCGCCATTACTACAACAGCTGGGACGGCTACCTGGCCGGCTACCTGTTCGGCAAGGCGCTGTGGAACGTCTCTGACAGCAGCGACCAGGCACTCGCCGCCGAACTCGAACGCCAGGGCAATGAGCACTGGAACCGCTGCATCCTGCTCAACCTGCGCCTGGGTGCCAGCGAGCTGCTGGCCAGCCTCAGCTGGGATCTGCCATTACCTGAACCGGAACGCCCGGCATCGCTGGAAGAGGACTGCTGGTCATGAGTTGCTGGATACGCCTTGGCCTGGAACCGACCCAGGACCTCAATCTGATCCGCCAGGCCTACCGCGGACTGCTGCCGGCACATCATCCGGAAACTGACCCGCAAGGTTTCCAGGCGCTGCGCGAGGCCTACGAACAAGCGCTGCGCCTGGCCCGTGAAAGCGAGGCCGACGCCGCGCCAGTGGTCGAAGCCGAAGCCAGAGCTGACGAGATGTCAGGCGCATTGCGCGGTTTTCACCGGTTGCTGGAAGACCCCACCCTGCGTTTCGATCCCGCCGCCTGGCAGGGCTACATCGCCGAGCTCGACGAACTGCCGTTGGACGAACTGGAACAACTGAGCTGGCAGCTGCTGCATGAACTGCGCAGCTGCGGGCCGATTTCGCACCGCTGCGCCGGCCTGCTGGCACAGCGCCTGGGTTGGGCTGAACAGTTGCTGCGCCTGCAAGACCCGCAGGAGGTCGAAGCATTCCTCCAGCGCCTGAGCGAACCCGATCCGTTCGATACCAGCCTGATGCGCGACTGGCCACCCGCTGCGCAGTTGGAGTCGCTGTGGTACTTCCGCAGCCTGGAATACTGCTTCAATCAGCGCCCGCTGTTCGAGTACGAGCAGTTTGTGCAGGCACACACCTGCCTCGCCTTCCCCAACGACGAGGCTCTGCTGCAACGCCTGCTGGTGCAGTTCTGCCAGGCCGGGATCGGCAGCCAGACCCTGCACGCGCAGGTGCAGCAGCAACTGCAACAGGCGCCCGACGATGTCGACCTGCTGTACCTGCTGGCGCGCCAGGCCGAGGCGCTTGGCGCTGAACAGCAGGTACTGGAATGCTGGCTGCGGCTGTGGCGCGAACATCGCCACCCGCAGGCCGAGCGCTGGCTGCTCAACCTGTGCGCACGGCACCAGCCGCAGCGCTTGCCGCTGCTGATCCAGGCGTTCGACCTGCAGACCCCGTGCGACAGCTGGCCGGCCGACCTCGCCGACCCGGCGCAGGCCTGGGGTAGCCCGTCGCAGAGCCCGCAGACCTTGTCGCGCTGGCTCGAAGCGGCGCGGCTTGAACTGGGCGACATTGCCGCGACATTCATCGATTGGCGCCTGGACGGTGACGACGAATTGCCGCTGCTGGCCTGGTTGCTGCAGGAGCAGCCGGACGCAGACTTGCAGCGCTTGTACTGGCTGGCCTGGGCCCTGCAACGCGGTGAAGCCGAGCTGCTGCGTCTGGTAGTCGCTGAGCCAGCGCGGGAAGACACTCTCGATAACCTGATCCTCGAAGGCTTGCAGGCGCAAGCGGCACAGCAACTGCGCTGGCTCGAACAGTCGCCGGTGGTGCAGGCATTGGTAGATCTCTGCGCAGCCAATGATCCACGCGCACAGTTGCCTGAAGCGCTCAGTGAAGACGCCATCCGCCCGGTCTGCCGCGAGTGGCTGCGGCGTATGCGGGTGTATCCCGAGCACGCCCTGCATGAACTCAACAGCCAGTTCGACATGCGCCGCATGTTCACCCGGCCGTTCGCCCTGCAGACGCAGGAAGCCCTGGCCGCCCATGGCGCGCCACTACCAGCGCCGGCGGCAGGCGAATCACTGTGGGCCTGGCACCGTCAGCAGCTGTTCATGCTGGCGCTGTTCGACCAGCCAAGCCGCTGGCTGGCGTTGATCGACCCGCAACTGCCCGGGCAACTGCACTACCCTGCCGAGCACCCGTTTGCCTCGCTGCACAGCGCGCTGCTGCAGGCCATCGCCGGGCCGCATGGCAGCAGCGATGTGCTGGCCGCGCTGGACTACAACGAACCGCTGCAAGGCCTGCTCGCCAGCCGCGTGCTGAGCCTGCGCACGGCCCTCGACAGCAGCCGCCTGCCCACCGCTGCGCAGTTGCTGACCTGCCTGGAAAACGAACCGGCGGTGCTCGACGATTACCCACTGGGCAAAATGCTGTTCTGCGCCGTGCTCTATCACGATCGCAGCCTCGACGAAGCCCAGCGCACCCGCCTGCGCGATCGCCTCGAGGCGCTGTACATCGAGGACTACTGGTACGAGCCGTTACGCCGTAGCCTGGTGGCCGGCAAGTGCACACATCCAAGCGGGCAGCTACTGCGTAAACAAGGGATGGCCAGCGCCCCGTTCAACGACGCTCTGGATGCCCTCGACAGCCTGCTCAATGACTGCGCACCGCCGAAAACGCGGTTGTTGCGTAGATTGCAGAAAGCCAAGGACAACGTCGACCTCGACCCCGGCCTGCGCTGCGCGATCATGGTGTTGCTGGGCTGGACCGAGCGCATGCTGCGCAACAACAGCAAGCAGGTGGCGGAGCCAATGTGGGCGGTGTGGAAGCTCAACAGCCGCCTCGACCGCAAGGGCTTCGGCCTGCATCTGTTAGCGGTGATCGCCTGCGGCAGCCTGATGACCTTGCTGCCGGCGATGGCAGCGCCGATGGTGCTGCTGATGGTCAGCGCCATGCTGCGGCGCCTGCGCGACCTTGGCCAGGGCGTGCCGGTGCTGATCCTGCTTGTGGTGCTCAGCCGGGTGCTGCCGGTGGTGCCGCTGATACTGGTGAGCCTACCGGGAGACAAACTGCCCAACCGCTATGGGCCAGTGCCGGGCAAGGCGGCCGATCTGGAGGGTGGTTTGCAGGCGGCCTTGCGCCGGATGAACGGCTAGCCATCACCCTGAGCAAGGCAACGGGCCGCAGTGCGGCCCGAGCCAAGGTCAGTAACGCAGCTCGTCCAGCGCCTGGCTCAATTGCTGGCGCTGGCGGCTGATCTCGCCGGCCTGCTGCCCGGCCAACACTCCGTTGAACGTATCCAGCCAGCTGCCGATCAGCTCGCGCTCATCGCCCAGGCTCTGCATCCAGGCCCGCTCCAGCCGCGCCAGCAAGGTGCGGTTGGGCAAGGCATCGCGTGGGTGAATCTTCAGCCGCGACAAGCGCTCATGGCTGGCCTGGCGCGCGTCCTGATCCAGCCCGGTCGGGCTGCGGTCAATGCTGTGGCTGTGTTTGAGGCCGGTTTCGATGAATGTCACATCGACTTCAAGCAAGCCGTTGATGTCGTAGCTGAAACGCACGTCCAGTGACTGAATCTGCCCGGTCGACTGCAGCGGGACCTCGAAACTGTCGACCAGAATATTGTCGCGCACCCAGGGACGCTCGCCTTGGTATACCGCGATACGCACGGTTTTTTGCTCCGGGTGGGTGCTGTAGAAGCGCTCGACCCGTGAGGTGGGGATCACCGTATTACGTTCGATGATCGGCGAAAACGCGCCGGCGCTCTGCTCGCCACGCTGCGAGGCAATGCCCAGGGTATACGGGCACACGTCAGTCAGGATCAATTCGTCTATGGCCGCATCGCGTGCCTTGCAAGCCGCCTGGCTGGCGGCGCCAAGGGCGACGATGGTGTCTGGGTCCAGGTGCCGGTACGGCAGCCGGCCAAACAGCTTGGCCACCAACTGCTGCACCTGCGGCATGCGCGTGGCGCCGCCGACCAGCACCAGGCTATCGAGCTCCTTGGGGCTCAAGCGCGCATCGCGCAGGGCCTGTTCGATCGGTGCGCGCACCCGAGCCAGCAACGGCGCCCAGATGCCCTGCAGCTTGAGCTCGTCGAGCTGCCACTCACGCGCCTGGCCGTCGCCTTGCCAGGTCAAGGTCGATTGACCCTCACCCAGCGCATGTTTGAACTGGTCGATGGCGTCGTGCAGGCTGGCCAGCGCCTGTGGCTCGAGCTGCTCGAGTTTGAGCCCCCAGTCGCGCAGGCACGCCAGCAACAATGCATCGGTAAAGTCTTCACCGCCCAGATAGTTGTCACCGGTGGAGGCATGCACTTCGATCAGCGGCAGCGCGTATTCCAGCACGGTCACATCGAAGGTGCCGCCGCCCAGGTCGAACACCAGTGTGCGCTCGAACTTTTGTTCGTGCAGGCCGTAGGCCATGGCTGCTGCGGTTGGTTCGTTGATCAGCCGCTGCACTTTGAGCCCGGCCAACTCTGCGGCAAACACCGTGCGCTTGCGCTGCTCGTCACTAAAATAGGCTGGAACCGAGATAACCGCTTCGCTGACCGGGCAGCCCAGATACGCTTCGGCATCCTGCTTCAAGGCTCCCAGCACCAGCGCCGACAGTTCTTCAGGGGTGAAGCGATGCTCGCCCAGCTCGAAGCGCTTGTCGCTGCCCATAAACCGTTTGAACGCAGCTGCGCTGCGCAGCGGATGGGTGGTCAGGCGGGCTTTGGCGGCTTTGCCGACCAGAATACTGCCATCGTCATCGACGCTAACCACCGATGGCGTCAGTACGTCGCCGAGGGCATTGGCGATCAGTTGGGCTTGGCCATCCTGCCATACGGCGATCAGGCTGTTGGTGGTGCCCAGGTCGATACCGAGCAAGGGCGCCGCAGCGGCGGGCGTTGGAGAGGTACTGGCATCCTGCATGGTCGGTCTCTTGCGTGCAATGAAGAGCCGGAGCACAGCCTGCTGGCCGCGACCGGCGGACAAGGCATTCTGACGCAATGCCAGAAACAAAAAAAGCGACCCTAAGGTCGCTTTCTCTGTCGCTTCAAGGTGTTCAGTGGGCCTTGAAGCTCAATATGGCGCAGCGGACGGGACTCGAACCCGCGACCCCCGGCGTGACAGGCCGGTATTCTAACCGACTGAACTACCGCTGCGCTATACATCGAGTGGTGGGTGATGACGGGATCGAACCGCCGACCCTCTGCTTGTAAGGCAGATGCTCTCCCGGCTGAGCTAATCACCCTTCGTCTCGGTGTGGCGCGCATTCTACGGAGGACATACCACCCTGGCAAGCACTTTTTTAAAATAATTTTGCAGGCCTTTCAAGGACCTAGCGCTATCAGGCTTTTATTGACCATTAACCGCCTGATGGCCCTCTGACAGGGTTGGCCGCATGGCCCCAGTCGGAGAATAATGCCCGCCTTATGCATTAAGGAGAGATCTACCCCCATGTGGTTCAAGAACCTGCTGACCTACCGCCTGACCCAGGAAGTCCCATTCGAGCCTGAGGCACTGGAAACTGCCCTGGCCAGCAAGCCGGCCCGTCCGTGCGCCAGCCAGGAGCTGACCACCTATGGTTTCGTCGCGCCGTTCGGCAAGGGTGAAGACGCCCCGCTGGTGCACGTCAGCGGCGAGTACCTGCTGATTGCCGCGCGCAAGGAAGAGCGCATCCTGCCCAGCAGCGTGGTCAACGACGCGGTCAAAGAAAAGATCGAAGAGATCGAGACCGAGCAGATGCGCAAGGTCTATAAAAAGGAGCGCGACCAGATCAAGGACGAGATCATCCAGGCCTTCCTGCCACGCGCCTTCATTCGTCGCTCGATGATCTTTGCCGCCATCGCCCCGCGTCAGGGCCTGATCCTGGTCAACTCGGCCAGCGCCAAGCGCGCCGAAGACCTGCTGTCGACCCTGCGTGAAGTGATGGGCTCGCTGCCAGTACGCCCGGTCACCGTGAAGGCCGCGCCTAGCGCGACCATGACCGAGTGGGTCACTTCGCAGGCGGCTGAGGACTTCCATGTCCTGGACGAGTGCGAGCTGCGTGACACCCACGAAGACGGCGGCATCGTCCGCTGCAAGCGCCAGGACCTGAAAAGCGACGAGATCCAGCTGCACCTGGGCAATGGCAAGGTCGTCACCCAGCTGGCCTTGGCCTGGCAGGACAAGCTGTCGTTCGTACTCGACGACAAGACCGTGATCAAGCGCCTGAAATTCGAAGAACTGCTGCAAGAACAGGCCGAGCAGGACGGCGGTGAAGAAGCCCAACAGCAGTTCGATGCGAGCTTCCTGCTGATGATGATGACCTTCAAGGAGTTCCTGCCGGCGCTGTTCGAAGCGCTGGGTGGTGAAGACATTCCGCAGGGCGTCTGATTGCGGCGTGGGGTTGCCCGCGCAGCCCCACCTGCATCGATTGGCTACTTAATAGAAGAACAAGGATTGCCCCATGCGTGCCCTCGCCGCCCTCAGCCGCTTCGTCGGCAACACCTTCGCCCTCTGGGTATTACTGTTTGCCTGCCTGGCGTTCCTGCAGCCGCAATGGTTCATCGGCCTGAAGGTAGCCATCGTGCCGCTGCTCGGGCTGGTGATGTTCGGCATGGGCCTGACCCTCAAGCTCGACGACTTCGCCGCCCTCGCCCGCCAGCCCTGGCGGGTTGCGCTGGGGGTGGTCGCGCACTTTGTGATCATGCCGGGCATGGCCTGGCTGCTGTGTCAGCTGTTCCAGCTTCCGGCAGAGATTGCCGTCGGTGTCATTCTGGTCGGTTGCTGCCCGAGTGGCACGGCCTCGAACGTGATGGTCTGGCTGTCCAAGGGTGACCTGGCGCTGGCGGTGGCGATCGCGGCGGTGACTACCCTGCTGGCGCCGTTGCTGACACCTGCGCTGATCTGGTTCCTGGCCTCGGCCTGGTTGCCGGTTTCGTTCATTGACATGTTCTGGTCGATCCTGCAGTTGGTGATGCTGCCGATCATTCTCGGCGTCCTCGCCCAGCGCTTGCTGGGCGCACGGGTGCAGACTGCGGTGCAGGTGCTGCCGCTGGTATCGGTGGTGAGCATCGTAATGATCGTCTGCGCGGTAGTTGCGGCCAGCCAGGCGAAGATCGCCGAGTCGGGGTTGCTGATCATGGCGGTGGTGATACTGCATAACAGCTTTGGCTATTTGCTTGGCTACCTCACCGGCAAGCTGTGCAAGTTGCCGCTGGCTCAGCGCAAGTCGCTGGCGCTGGAAGTGGGCATGCAGAACTCGGGGCTGGGCGCGGCGTTGGCGGCGGCGCATTTTTCGCCGTTGGCGGCGGTGCCGAGCGCGTTGTTCAGTGTGTGGCACAACATTTCTGGTGCGTTGCTTTCGACCTGGTTCCGGCGCATGCGGGAGCCGGGGCATACCCGGGTTGAAACCAGGCCCGAGGCTCATTGACTTGCCTTGGTAAACGCACTTGTGCAATATAGTGCACACGTGAGGACGACCTCACCACGCACTGCGTGACCAGCCTGGGGACGGCCCCATCCTTAATAAGATGGAGACTCACAGATGTCCTGGATCATTCTGTTTTTCGCCGGCCTGTTCGAAGTGGGCTGGGCGGTGGGTTTGAAATATACCGACGGGTTTACCCGGCCGTTGCCTACTGTGCTTACGGTGGGGGCGATGGTGATCAGCCTTGGCTTGCTGGGGTTGGCCATGAAGGAGTTGCCGCTGGGGACTGCTTACGCCATCTGGACCGGGGTGGGGGCGGTCGGTACGGTGATTGCCGGGATTATCCTGTTTGGGGAGTCGATGGCTTTGATTCGGCTGCTTAGTGTGGCTTTGATCATTACTGGGTTGGTGGGGTTGAAGGTTAGTGCTAGCTGATGGAGTGACTGGCGGTTTTGCGCACTATCCATTTGATTTGGCGGCTGTTCGGGCCCCTTTCGCCCTTACGGCGAGTCCCTTTTGGTCGTACTGCGTCCGCGGCAAAACGAACCAAAAGCCGTCGCTCCCACATACGGCCCCTGCGCTGCGGGGTTCCCTCTCTCCAGTATTGCTCCCGGGAGGACCGCGCTGAACGGGCCCTCCTGGCCCGCAGCGCTTGCCGGGGTCGCTTCGCGACACAAGGCCGCTCCTACAGGCAACGCGTAATTGCATCATGCGCGGTCAAAATGTAGGAGCGGCCTTGTGTCGCGAAAGGGCCGCAGAGCGGCCCCAGCTCTCGATCTGCGCCAGCGCAGCGCAGGGGCCGGATGTGGAGCCAAACGTTTTTTGTGGTTACTTTTCTGGCGCGTTTGCCAAACAAGTCACTCGCCGTAAGGGCAAAAGGAGCCCTAACAGCCACCACAAAAAACGGATAAGCCCCCAGTCCAGAAAACCCTCAACGCCGCCCCCCACGCAACCCCAAAACCCGCTCCCGCAATACCTCAGGCCCCGCCAAATCCCCAACAACAGCCTCCCCAGCCACAATGGTCACCCGCGACCACAGCCGCTTGAACAGGCCCTTGGCCGGATCGCGGCTGAAGAAACTTCCCCACAACCCTTGCAAGGCCAGCGGAATCACCGGTACCGGGGTTTCCTGCAGAATCCGCGTGACGCCACTCTTGAACTCATCGATCTCACCATCGGCCGTCAGTTTGCCCTCAGGGAAGATACACACCACCTCACCCGCCGTCAGGGCCGCAGCGATGCGCGCGAAGGCCCGCTCATAGGTGGCTTCATCCTCACTTCGCCCAGCAATCGGGATCGCCCCAGCGGTGCGGAAGATGAAGTTGAGCACTGGCAAGTTATAGATCTTGTAGTACATGACAAACCGAATCGGCCGGCGAATCGCCCCAGCGATCAACAGCGCATCGACGAACGACACATGGTTGCACACCAGCAGCGCCGCCCCCTCATCAGGAATACGCTGCAGGTCCCGATGCTCGACCCGATACATCGAGTGACTCAGCAGCCAGATCAAGAAGCGCATGGTGAATTCAGGCACGATGCTGAAGATATAAGCGTTAACGGCAATATTAAGCAGCGACACCACCAGAAACAGCTGTGGAATGGTCAGCTCGACCACGCTCAACAGCACAATGGTGACCAACGCCGACACCACCATGAACAACGCATTGAGAATGTTGTTGGCAGCAATCACCCGCGCCCGCTCACCCTCGGCAGTCCGCGCCTGGATCAGCGCATAAAGCGGGACGATATAGAACCCGCCAAACACCCCAAGGCCAACGATCGACAGCATGATCCACCAAGCCTGGTGCATGCCCAACAACGCCAGCCAGTCGTGCGCCACGTCGGTGCTCGGCACATCGCCCGAATGCCACCACCAGAGCAGGCCGAACAAGGTCAGGCCGAACGAGCCGAACGGCACCAGGCCGATTTCCACCTTGCGCCCACTGAGCCGCTCGCACAGTAGCGAACCCACCGCGATGCCTACCGAGAACAACGTCAGTACCAGCGTCACCACCGTCTCGTCGCCGTGCAGCCAGTCCTTGGCGTAGGCCGGGATCTGGGTCAGGTAGATAGCGCCGACAAACCAGAACCACGAGTTGCCGACAATCGAGCGCGACACCGCCGGCGTCTGCCCAAGCCCCAGGCGCAAGGTTACCCAGGACTGCTTGAAGATGTTCCAGTCGAGATTCATCTGCGGCGCCACCGCAGCAGCGCGCGGGATCCAGCGGCTGGCCAGATAGCCGAGCACGGCGGTGCCGACGATGCCGCCGGCGACCACCGTTGCATAGCTGCTGGACGACATCATCACGCCAGCGCCAATGGTGCCCGCCAGAATAGCCAGGAACGTGCCCATCTCGACCAGGCCATTACCACCGACCAACTCGTCCTCGCGCAGCGCCTGCGGCAGGATCGAATACTTGACCGGCCCAAACAGCGCCGAGTGGGTGCCCATGGCGAACAGCGCCAGCAGCATCAGCACCAGGTGATTGCTGACAAAACCCACCGCGCCGATCGCCATGATGACGATCTCGGCCAGCTTGATCGCCCGTATCAGCGCATCCTTGGCGAACTTCTCGCCAAACTGCCCGGCCAGTGCCGAGAACAGGAAGAACGGCAGAATGAACAGCAGCGCGCACAGGTTGACCCAGATCGAGCGGTCGCCCTCAAGGCTGAGCTTGTACAGGATCGCCAGGATCAACGACTGCTTGAACAGGTTGTCATTGAACGCGCCCAGTGACTGGGTGATGAAAAACGGCAAGAAGCGCCGCTTGCCGAGCAAGGTAAATTGCGAGGGGTGACTCATCAATCGATTCCCTGAGTGATGCCGGTGGCTGTTTGTTGATTAGAATGCACCTGAGCGTCATTGCGCCACATCCAGATGCAGGTCGCCTGCACTCAGGGCGCACTGCGACGACACGCCACTGCGACCATGGTCGACGCTGACGACGCGCAAGGCACATGCCAGACTTGTTCACCGGGCCCACGCTCTACCCTATTGCTGCGGAGTTTTCATGTCGTTGTCCAGCGGGCTGATCGCCGTGGTCGCCCTGGTCTATATGGCCATCATGTTCGCCATCGCCTTTTACGGCGACCGCCGCAGCACGCCTCTGCCGCCGCGCCTGCGCGCCTGGGTATATAGCCTGTCGCTGGCCGTGTACTGCACCAGCTGGACATTCTTTGGCGCGGTCGGCCAGGCCGCCGAACAGCTCTGGGCGTTCTTGCCGATCTACCTGGGGCCGGTGCTGCTGTTGGTGTTCGCGCCGCAGGTCGTGCAGAAGATGGTGCTGATCAGCAAGCAGCAGAACATCACCTCGATTGCCGACTTCATCGCCGCACGCTATGGCAAGTCGCAGAGCCTGGCGGTGGTGGTGGCGCTGATCTGCCTGGTCGGCGTACTGCCCTACATTGCCTTGCAGCTGAAGGGCATCGTGCTCGGCGTCAACCTGTTGATCGGCGCCAATGCCGATGCCACCGGCACCCGTGTGCAAGACACCGCACTGGTGGTGTCATTGGTGCTGGCGCTGTTCTCGATCGTGTTCGGCACGCGCAGCCTGGACGTCACCGAGCACCACCGCGGCATGGTCCTGGCGATTGCCTTCGAGGCGCTGGTCAAGCTGCTGGCGTTTCTTGCCGTGGGCGTGTTCGTGGTATTCAACCTGTATGACGGCTTCGACGACCTGTTCACCCAGGCGCGCCAGTCGGTGCAGTTGGAGAGTTACTGGCAGGAGACCATCAACTGGCCGTCGATGGTGGTCCAGACCGGGGTGGCAATGATGGCGATCATCTGTCTGCCGCGGCAATTCCACGTCACCGTGGTCGAGAACATCGAAGCGCAGGACCTGCGCACGGCGCGCTGGGTGTTCCCGATGTACCTGGTACTGGCAGCGCTGTTCGTGGTGCCGATTGCCCTGGCTGGGCAGATGCTGCTGCCGGGCACGGTGATCTCCGACTCGTTCGTGATCAGCCTGCCACTGGCCGAAGCGCATCCAAGCCTGGCCTTGCTGGCCTTTATCGGCGGCGCCTCGGCGGCTACCGGCATGGTCATCGTCGAGGCGGTGGCGCTGTCGACCATGGTCTCCAACGACATGCTGCTGCCGTGGCTGCTGCGGCGCAAAAACGCTGAACGCCCGTTCGAAGCGTTCCGCCACTGGATGCTCTCGGTGCGCCGGGTGACCATCGTGGTAATCCTGTTGCTGGCGTATGTCAGTTACCGCCTGCTCGGCTCCACCGCGAGCCTGGCGACCATTGGCCAGATCGCCTTCGCTGCGGTCACCCAGCTGACCCCGGCGATGCTCGGCGCGCTGTACTGGAAGCAGGCCAACCGCCGTGGCGTATTCGCCGGACTGGCGGCGGGGATCTTCCTCTGGTTCTACACCCTGGTGCTGCCGATTACCGCGCACAGCCTGGGCTGGTCGCTGCAACTGTTCCCAGGCCTGACCTGGCTCGACAGCAACCCACTGAACCTGCCGATCACGCCACTGACCCAAGGTGTGGTGCTGTCGCTGGCGGGCAACTTCATCCTGTTTGCCTGGGTCTCGATCCTGTCGCGCACGCGCGTGTCCGAGCACTGGCAGGCGGGCCGGTTCATCGGCCAGCAAACCAGTGAGCGGCCCAACAGCCGTTCGCTGCTGGCGGTGCAGATCGACGACCTGCTCAACCTCGCCGCCCGCTTTGTCGGCGAAGAACGCGCCCGGCAGAGCTTCATTCGCTTCGCCTACCGCCAGGGCAAGGGCTTCAACCCCAACCAGAACGCCGATGGCGACTGGATCGAACACACCGAACGGCTACTCGCCGGCGTACTCGGCACCTCCTCGACCCGCGCCGTGGTCAAGGCTGCCATCGAAGGCCGCGACATGCAGCTGGAAGACGTGGTGCGCATCGCCGACGAGGCCAGCGAGGTGCTGCAGTTCAACCGTGCGTTGCTTCAGGGTGCCATCGAGAACATCAACCAGGGCATCAGCGTGGTTGACCAGAACCTGCACCTGGTGGCCTGGAACCGGCGTTATCTGGAGCTGTTCAACTACCCTGAGGGGCTGATCAGCGTGGGTCGGCCGATCGCCGATATCATCCGCTACAACGCCGACCGCGGCCTGTGCGGCCCGGGCGAGGCGCAGGTGCATGTGGCGCGCCGGCTGCACTGGATGCGCCAGGGCCGGGCGCACACCTCCGAGCGGCTGTTCCCCAATGGTCGGGTGATCGAGCTGATCGGCAACCCGATGCCGGGTGGTGGTTTTGTCATGAGCTTTACCGACATCACCCCGTTCCGCGAGGCCGAGCAGGCCCTCAAAGAGGCCAACGAAGGCCTCGAACAACGGGTCGCCGAACGCACCCATGAGTTGTCCCAGCTCAACCAGGCGCTGACCGAGGCGAAGAGCCGGGCCGAGGCCGTAAGCCAGTCGAAAACCCGATTCCTCGCCGCGGTCAGTCATGACTTGATGCAGCCGCTCAACGCTGCACGCTTGTTCTCGGCAGCGCTGTCGCAGCAAGCCGAGGGCATGAGCAGCGAGTCCCAGCAACTGGTGCAGCACATGGATAGCTCACTGCGTTCGGCTGAAGAGCTGATCAGCGACCTGCTGGACATCTCGCGCCTGGAAAACGGCAAGATCACTCCCGACGTGAAAGCCTTTGCCCTTAGCGATCTGTTCGACGCGCTGGGCGCCGAGTTCAAAGTGCTGGCGGCAGAAAAGGGCCTGGAGTTCCGTGTCCGTGGCAGCCGCCTGCGGGTGAACAGCGACATCAAGCTGCTGCGCCGGGTGCTGCAGAACTTCCTGACCAATGCCCTGCGTTACGGCAAAAGCCCGATCCTGTTTGGCGTGCGCCGCCAGGGCGGCCGGCTATGGCTGGAAGTGTGGGACCGCGGCCCGGGCATCACCGACGACAAACTGCAGGTGATCTTCCAGGAGTTCAAGCGCCTGGACAGCCACCAGACCCGCGCCGAAAAAGGTCTGGGCCTGGGCCTGGCGATCGCCGATGGCCTGTGCCGGGTACTCGGCCATGCCCTGGAAGTGCGCTCGTGGCCGGGCAAGGGCAGCGTGTTCCGCGTCAGTGTGCCGATTGCCAGCGGCAGCGTCGCGCCGGCTGCAGCCGTTGAACAGCAGCCGGGGCAACCGCTGGCGGGCCTGCAGGTGCTGTGTGTCGACAACGAAGACAGCATCCTGCTCGGCATGAACAGCCTGCTCAGCCGCTGGGGCTGTCAGGTCTGGACTGCGCGCAATCGTCAGGAATGCGAAGCGCTGCTGGCCAATGGCATGCGCCCGCACCTTGCGCTGGTCGACTTTCACCTGGATGAAGGCGACACCGGCACCGAGCTGATGGCCTGGCTACGCACGCGCCTCGGTGAGCCGGTGCCGGGTGTGGTGATCAGCGCCGATGGCCGCAGCGAAACCATTGCCATGGTCCACGCCGCCGGCCTCGATTACCTGGCCAAGCCGGTCAAGCCAGCCGCCTTGCGCGCTCTGCTCAACCGCCATCTGAGCCTGGTTCAGTAAGCGCTTCGTCACTCAAGGCGCGCTCCAGCAAGTCCGCCGGCAGGCTCTTGCTGGCCCGCGCGCCGAGCAACTTGAGCTGCTCACTGCGGCTGATCAGGTTGCCACGCCCTTCACAGAGCTTGTTGCGCGCAGCGGAGTAAGCCTTGTCGACCTGCTGCAAGCGACTGCCGAGCTCGTCCAGATCCTGGATGAACAGGACGAACTTGTCGTACAGCCAGCCGGCCCGCTCGGCGATTTCCCGCGCGTTCTGGCCCTGGCGCTCCTGCTTCCAGAGGCTGTCGATCACGCGCAGGGTGGCCAGCAAGGTGGTAGGGCTGACAATCACGATCTGCCGATCGAAGGCCTCCTGGAACAGGTTCGGCTCGGCCTGCAATGCCGCGGAGAAAGCCGCTTCGATTGGCACGAACAGCAGCACGAAATCGAGGCTATGCAGCCCCTCGAGGCGGCTGTAGTCCTTGCCGGACAAGCCTTTGACGTGGCTGCGCAGCGATTGCACATGCTGCTTGAGCGCCGCTTCGTCATTGCCGCTGACCCACTGCTGATAGGCCGTCAGGCTGACTTTGGCGTCGACCACCACCTGCTTGTCGCCGGGCAGCATGATCAGCACGTCTGGCTGAAAGCGCTCACCGTCGGCGCTTTTCAGGCTGACCTGGGTTTGGTACTCGCGGCCCTTCTCCAGCCCTGCGTGTTCGAGGACCCGCTCAAGAATCAGCTCGCCCCAGTTGCCTTGGGTCTTTTGCCCTTTGAGCGCCTGGGTGAGGTTGGTGGCTTCATCCGAAAGGCGCAGGTTGAGCTGCTGCAGACGCTCCAGCTCCTTGCTCAGCGAGAAGCGCTCACGGGCCTCCTGCTGGTAGGTTTCGTCGACGCGCTTCTCGAAGGCATGGATACGTTCCTTGAGCGGATCAAGTAACTGTCCGAGTTGCTGCTGGCTGGTCTGGGTGAAGCGCTGCTCGCGCTCGTCGAAGATCTTTGTAGCCATTTCGGCGAACTGCGCGCGCAGCGTGTCGCGGGCCTCTTGCAGGTCTTCCAGGCGCTGCTGATGGCTCTCCTGCTGCTCGCGCAGCTCGGCTTGCAAGCCGGCGGCATGGGCTTCCAGACAGCGCAGCTCGGACTCGCGGTTGCTGCGTTCGAGTTGCCAGGCATGGGCGGCGTCGCGGGCATTGTCACGCTCGACCTGCAGCAGTTCGACTTCGCGGCCCTGGGCGGCCAGGCTGGCCTGCTTGGCGCTATTGGCCTCGGCCAGGTCGCTGATTTCGTCACGGCTGGCGTCAAGCTGGGCCTGCAGCCCTTGCTGGGCGAGCAATGCCGTGCTCAGGCGCTCTTCGAGCAAGGCCCATTGGCGCTGCTGGGCAGCATGGCGCTGCTGTAGGTGCCAGACCCAGCCTAGGCAAGGAATTGCCGCTGCTACAAGGCCCAGCACGATGCTGAGCAGATCGACCGCCATAGCTACCTCAATTGCGTCTATCCAGAGGCAGGCAGCTTAACAGGCCGGCGCAGCGGCTTCAGGAAGGATTGTGCTCGCTGGCCGGATTCAACCGGGCGTACTCGGCCTGAGCCTGCGGATCGCCGGCACGTGCGGCCTGGCGCAGCAGCTCGTGGCCGATACGCCGGTCGCGGGCATTGCCGCAATCGCGACAGAGCATCTGCCCCAGACGGCTCTGGGCGACCACCACCCCTTGCCGCGCAGGCTGCTTGAGCAGGCGTCCAGCCAGGTGTTTCACGCTGTGCTTCTCGCCCAGGCGCGGACTATCGAGCAGCCACAAGGCGACCTTCAAGGAAAAACGCTTGGGTGCAGGCGCAGATACAGACGATGGAGCGAGGTTTTTACCGCGAAAATTCATAACCGACAGCGATGGCAATTCGTGAGGCGCGCCACTCTACCGGATTTTTCAACGAAAGGGCTGCGCCTCTGTTGATGAAATTTTCACAAAATCTGCCGTTCCTTTATTGACCTTTTCAAACGGGCCACACCGCCCCGACTATTTCGACAGGATTGTCCGACAGCAATCGAAAGTGCTGGCACGCCCGTGCTAGAGCGAACGCGCGGGACAATCCACAGAACCTGTGGATAACTCGGTGGACAACCACTTCATGATGTCTTCAAACCCTTGTGAAATGGGGGCTGCAGTCAAGTTGACGATTTTTTCACCAGCTCAAATAAGTGTTTTTTTTCATTGACTTAAGGACGCGGCCCAGGCATTGCCCGAGCTATCCGAACGAATGGCGCAGCCTGACAATGGCTGCGCTGAATGTGTACAAGTGCACCGCAATGCTGCAACCAAATGAACCAAAGTGGCCCATCCCGACTAATGAAGGCTACACAATTGCCCCTTCACAGGTGTGTGCATAAGCGCCATAATGTTCGGCTTCGCGGGTCATTCTCTAAATAAATTTGCCAGCCTTGGATTAATCCTGTAGGGTGGCCCTCGTTAGTACCCAGCTGAAAGTCAATTCTGGCCAGTAAGGTCCCTGCAGTGCCCGGCTCCCCCCAAGAGCACGAACTGCTGAAACAGGACCGGCCCTTTCGATGATTCACTCGGCAGCCAAAGCTGCTCAAGCGCGAATCACCCTTGCAGATTGATCGGGATCTTCACCCAGAGGCCATGAACCTTTGCCTCGGTGTGCCTGCCCGCCTTTTGACGTACCTACCAGTCAGCCAAGCGCCTACCTAATTTGATGCGCCACCTCTGGCTGCCCTGTTCCAGTCAGGTTCAGCGCCACTTTAATAAAGGCGTCACTGGAACGTTTATAAGATGCACGGATCGAATCCCGTGTCCAAAGCAGGAACCTCCACATAATGACAAATCATCATCAGTTTCACAGTGCCGTTGGCACGCTTTCCCAGGCCTTCGCTCCATTGAAGTGCCTCATCGTTGCCCCGCGTAAGGGCAGCTTCAGCTTCACCCTGGTTGACGAGCATGGCATTGCTTGCCACAGCGAACGTCTGTATCCAGAGCAGTACAACCGCGCCGGCCCACTGCAAGCAGTGATCGACCGCACGCGTCAGTCGCTGGTCGCGTAAGGGCTGAATATCAGCCCATTCGCGCGCTGAATTTGCCATCGAAACTACTGCCGGTTGGCTCTTGGCTTAATTGCTGCAAAGCATATGGCCCCCAACCTCTGGCAGTAATCGATTTAAAAACAGGCCTTTACACCGTGATTATCACACTACACTTCAACTCGAGCGGTGCGATCCGCTTCCGACGGGCCTGACCCTTCCCCAGCTGCCAAGCTCCAGCGCCCGTCGGCCCTTAATTGAATGAGGGCATCATGGGTATCGCTGCCAGTGAATTGTGTCGTTATGTAATCAAACCCACCCTGGTTTACCTCGGCCGGCATTGCGCCAGCGCCGAAGCTTTGCTGCTGGGCGTTGCAGCCAGCCAGTCGGCTTTGGGCTCTGCCCTGCACGACCGCCGCGGGCACGGCCTCTACCGAATCGGCGAAAGCCGCCACCAGGCGCTCTGGGACGATTTTCTTGCCCACGACCCGGAACTAGCCAGCCTGATCCGCGGCCTGGCCAGCCAGCATGCCTTCCTGCGCGGGCCGCACCTGGAGCTGGCCGTCAACCTGCGCTACTCCACCGCCATCGCCTGGATGCTGATCGAACAGCGTGCGTTGCCCTTACCGGCGGCAGACGACCTGCTCGGGCACGCGCGAATATGGCGGCAGATTTTCCATCCGCAGGGGCGTCTACGTGACTTCACCCATGCTTGGCATACCTGCATCGAGCCAGTGATGGCGCCGGAGTCGTAGGACTGCTCCTACAGAAATCGAGAAAAAGTACGATTTTGGTCGGATTGTCCTACAAAACCGCTCTATCTCCTGCGTTTGAGCCTATAGCGCGACGCGCGATTTGTTGGTAGCTTTTCGCCCCGGAGATCCCAAGGAGTTTCACAATAATGAAAAAATCAATGCTCAAAACCTCCCTCGGCGTTGCTGTTGCCCTCGCTTCCAGCCAATTGCTGGCCAGCGGCTTTGCGCTCAACGAGCAGAGCATCAGCGGTATGGGGACAGGTTTCGCGGGTCGTTCTTCTTCTGCCGAAGACGCCAGCACCGTGTTCGGCAACCCTGCCGGCATGTCGCGGCTCAAGCGCGAACAAGTCACCGTCGGTGGTGCAGCCGTGATTGCCAAGTCCAAGATCAGCGGTCAAGGCAGCTATGGCGGTGAAACCGATGGCGATATGGTGCCGGTCGTCGGCGTACCCATGGGTTACTACGTCAAGCCGATCGATGATCACTGGAGCGTCGGTTTTGGTGTCTATGTGCCGTTTGGTCTGGTTACCGACTACGGTAGCGACGACGCTGCGCGCTACTGGGGCAAGAAAAGCCACGTAGAAGTGGTCACCTTCCAGCCGACTGTCAGCTATGCCTTCAACGACAAGGTATCGATTGGTTTCGGCCCGACCATCAACCGTATCGAGGGTGAGCTGGGTTCCAACCTCAACCAGCGGTTCATCGGTCAGGGCGATGGCGAAGTGAAAATCAAGGGCGACGACGTTGCCATCGGTTACAACGTCGGCGTCATGGTCCAGGCAACTGATCGCACCCGCCTCGGCCTGACCTATCACTCGATGGTCGACTACAAGCTGGAAGGCAAAACCCGCGTCAGCACAGCACTGATCGGCCCGTACAACGGTGACAAATTCGACGCCAAGTTGAATATCAAGACGCCGGAATCGGTGGACTTCTCGGTCACTCACGAACTCGACGACCAGTGGACGCTGTACGCCGGCAGCACCTGGACCCGCTGGAGCCGCCTGAAGGACATCACTGTCGAGAACGACGTTCCGGCAGCGCTGCGCGGTTCGGCGTTCCAGACCATCAGCGAAGAGCAGAACTGGCATGACACCTGGGCGCATGCCATCGGCGCATCGTACAAGGTCAACAAACAATGGACGCTGCGTACTGGCTTCTCGGTCGATCAGTCGCCGACCAACAACGAAAACCGCTCGCCACGAATCCCGACTGGTGACCGCAAGATCTTCAGCCTTGGCGCAGGCTGGAGCCCGAACGAAGACATGACCATCGACGTGGCTTACTCCTACCTGTGGGAAGAAGACACCAAGGTCAACAACCAGCCGGGCACGGCGCAGGAAGGCCTGTTGAAAGGCTCGTACCAGGCCAAGTACGAAAACAGCGCTCATGGCGTAGGTGCATCGCTGACCTATCGCTTCTGAGGTTGAGGTACGGGGGCCGCTCTGCGGCCCCCAATTCACCCTGGCACAGGCCAGACATCACCTAGACACTCCTGCAGATAATCCATGAACGCACGCACCTTGGCGGTCATGGCAGAGCGGTCCGCCACGCATACAAACACATCCATCGGCTCGGTCTGCGCGTAGGCCTGACCTGCATCGCGGTTTTCAAACAACGCCACCAGCGCTCCCGACTGCAAATGCGGCCTGACGATAAACTCGGCCAGGCGAGTGATACCCCCGTCGTTCAAGGCCATTTGCGCCAATGCATCGACGTCATCGCTGACCAGCACCTGGCCAAACTCGGCGTCAAAGCGCAAGCCGTCACGGACGAACCCCCAGCGCAGGTAACGGCCATCCACCGGATACCGGAACACCAGGCAACGGTGCGTGCGTAGCGACTCGGGCGCAGGCGGCATGCCCATCTTGGCCAGATAACCGGGCGATGCGCAGCAGACGAAAGGAATCTGCGCCAGATGGCGGGCGACCAGATTGTCTTCCAGCTGGGCGTTGATACGCAGGCTTACATCGACCCCTTCCTTGGCGTGATCGACGCGTCGATCATTCGTTACCAACTCTATTGAAAGCTGCGGGTATCGCGCGCTGAACGCCGGGATCAGCGGCGCCAGCACATGCCGGCCAAATGCTGACGTCGAGGCAACGCACAGCCGCCCCTGGGGCTCGCTGTCAGGCGTGGTCACCGCCAGTTCGGCCAACGCCAGATCATGCTCGATTTGCCTGACTCGCTCGTAATAAAGGCTGCCCGCCGGCGTCAGGCTCATGCTGCGCGTGGTTCGAGCCAACAGGCGCACCTGCAGGTGCGCTTCAAGCCGGGCCAGATTCTGGCTGACCGCGGCAGGCGACAGGCCCAGCGTGCGGGCGCCAGCGGCAATGCTGCCGGTCTCGACCACCTTGATGAAGCTGCGAATGGTATTGAGCAGATCCACAGGACAGATCCCGATATTCGTAAGATTCTCTTTATAAAGAACTCAACGAATCCGGTCTACAAGGCCAACCGAGCACTTGCTAACCTGCAAGCCTGAATCGGCTAACCAGGGAGAGCTCTCTCATGCAAGAACTGCCTCAAACCCGCTCTAACCGTAAGTTGCGCCCCGCCGCCACGCCTTATGTATTCGCTCTGTATATGTCGGCGATCATGGCGTGCCTGATGTGCTTCGTCATCACCGCTGCCAACTCCGGCATCAATGACGATTACCTGCGCAACGTGTTCAAAGCCTACCAGCTGGCCATGCCGGTAGCCTTCTTATGTGTGTTGATGGTACGGCCAGTGGTAGTGCGCCTGGTTGCACTTACCGTGCACCCGCACTGACATCACGGCTTGGACGCGATGGCCTTGGCGATCGCGGCCTTGAATTCCGGATCGTCCGGTTTGGTCAGGCTGGAGAAGTTACCAATCACCTTGCCCTGGCGATCAACCACGTACTTATAGAAGTTCCACTTTGGCGCGCTGCTTTGCTTGGCCAGCTCGGCGAACAGGGGCGTGGCATCGTTGCCGCGCACGTGCTGCGCCTGGGTCATGGTGAAGGTGACGCCGTAGTTGGCGTAGCAGACCTTGGCGGTTTTCTCGCTGTCTTTGTCTTCCTGCTTGAAGTCGTTGGAGGGCACGCCGAGGATTTCCAGGCCTTGTTCTTTATTGGCCTTGTAGACGGCTTCCAACCCTTCGAACTGCGGAGCGAAACCGCAGTAGCTGGCAGTATTGACCACCACCAGCGGTTTGCCGGCGAAGCGCTGGCACAGGTCGATCTGCTCTTTGCCGCCCAGCTTGGGCAGGCTGCCCTGGAGGAGTTCAGGGCAGTCCGCCGCCCAGCTCGCGGCCAGCGGAGCCAGGCACAGCAACGGTATCGATAGCCAGCGTGCATGCATCATTCTCAGTCACTCCTGCAAGTCCTTGAACCTGCAGGGTAGCCCTTAACAGACGCCCATGCCCAGCTGCATCAATGCCAGACCGCCCTGCTGCCATCCCCACCAGGCCACCGCCAGCAGCAGCAAGCCTGCCCCGGCCAGCAAGCCCTGCAGCACATAGCGCCTCATGCCGGCTGCGCCTGCAGGCGCGCGACAGGTCGTTCGCGCACTGGCCAGTTGAGCCCAGCCGCGACCAGGCTGAGCACAATCGCAATCTGCCAGACCAGGTCATAGTTGCCCGTCTGGTCGTAAACCACCCCGCCCAACCAACCGCCGAGGAACGCCCCGATCTGGTGGAACAGGAAGACGATCCCGCCCAGCATCGACAGATTGCGCACGCCGAACAGGGTTGCCACCGTGCCGTTGGTCAGCGGCACCGTCGACAGCCACAGCAGGCCCATGGCGATACCAAACAGGTAGGCACTGAACTGGGTCACCGGCGCCCACAGGAACAGAACAATGACCACCGCGCGCAGTAGGTACAGCGCGGTCAACAGGCGTGGCTTGGACATCCGCCCACCGAGCCAGCCGGCGGTGTAGGTGCCGACAATATTGAACAAGCCGACCAGCGCCAGCACCGTTGTCCCGGTTACGGCGGGCAGATGTTGGTCAACCAGATACGCCGGCAGGTGCACACCGATGAACACTACCTGGAAACCGCAGACGAAAAAGCCCAGCGCCAGCAGCCAGAAGCCCGAATGCGAACAGGCCTCGCGCAGCGCCTGGCCGAGCGTCTGATCGACGCCCTGGCTGGGCATGGGGCGATCCTTGAGCATGGCCACGAACGGCACGATCAGCGCCACCATCAGGCCCAGCACCAGCAGCGCCGCCGACCAGCCCAGCCACTGAATCAGGCCCTGGGTGCCGGGCAGCATGGCGAACTGGCCGAACGAGCCGGCGGCGCTGGCGATACCCATGGCCATGCTGCGCTTTTCCGCTGGCACCGCGCGGCCGACCACGCCGAGGATGACCGAGAACGAGGTGCCGGAAAGGCCGATACCGATCAGCAGGCCGGCGCTCAGCGACAGCGACCAGAGCGAGTCAGCCATGCTCATGGTCAGCAGGCCAGCGGTATAAAGGATGCCGCCAATGATCACCACCTTCGCCGCGCCGAGGCGGTCCGCCAGGGCGCCGGCGAATGGCTGGGCAAGGCCCCAGATCAGGTTCTGCAGGGCAATGGCAAAGGCAAATACCCCACGCCCCCAGCCAAATTCCGTGCTCATGGGGTTGAGAAACAGGCCAAAGCCATGGCGCACGCCAAGCGACAAGGCCAGGATCAATGCTGCGCCGAGAAGCACCCAGCCGCTGGTTCGCCACACCGATGTCATTATTGTTTTCTCCAGCAAGCCGCAAGGTTAATTACAGGTATATACCCGTTTATAGTCGAACCACGTCAGGCCAAAACGCCCAGCAAGCGCACCAGTTCATCACGTTGTCCGGCGCCGAGCTTGTCCACCAATGTCAGTTGTGCCTGCTCCCAGGCCGGGCCGGCGTCATGCAGGCAGGTCGCGCCCGCCTCGCTCAACAGCACCACCCGATTGCGCTGGTCGGCACCTTCGGCCAACGTCACTAGGCCTTCGGCCTCAAGCACCTTGAGGTTGCGTCCCAGGGTACTCCGGTCCAGGCCCATGACTTGCGCCAAAGTGGTTATGCTCGGGCGGTCCAGCCGCTGCAGCTGACGCAACAGGGAAAACTGGGCAACGTTGATGCCGAAGTCAGCCAAGGCCTCGTCATAGTGTCGGCTAACCCCGCGGGCGGCACGACGTAGGTGGGTGCAGATGCATTCACTGGTCAACATGATTACGTGTATATACCCGCACTCCATTTGTTGCAACAGGTTTCATCTGCGCCCTAAGCACCGGGGGCACCTGCCTGCGGCTGCAAGCGTCGTCGAATCGGCTCGAATGCGGGGGTAGCCTTGCGCGCTATTGGATCTGCCGCGCCCTCATCGATGGCTTGCCAGTAACGCCATGGCACCTTGCCGGTGCCTAGCTCATAGTCCATGCCATCCCAGCTGTCTTCACGGAAGCTGTAGAAGGCCCAGTGCAGCGCGTTGCTGTCGGTAACTGCGAGCACGTCTTCAAGATATTGCTGGCAGCCGGCCAGACGGCGCATGCAACCGAACTCGCCGACCACCAGCCTCGAACGCGGCAGCTGCACGGCATCGGCCCAATCCAGCGACTGCTGCAGGTATGCCGCCACTCGCTGGCCGTCCCAATGCTCTTCGCGCCCGGCGAACGGCACCGTACCCGGATAGGCCAATGGCACCTTGCGGGTCATGTTGGGCGCGCTGGTGGCTGCGTACGGTTCGTACATATGCACGCTGTAGAGCAAGCGCTGATCAGCCAACGGCTCTGGCCAGTAACTGAACGCATCAGCCGCAGCAAACCAGCCGGCATCGAGCATGATCGGGGTAACGCTATCAACTTCTCGGACGGCTGCAATGATCTGCTTGTACAGCGCTGGCAGGTCGCGTGCGCCGCCCTTTTGCGCGGCGTACCACTGGCGCATCTGCTGGCGGTCGGCATGCTCGGCCAGCCCGCCCTGCTTTTCTGGTGCGGGTTCGTTGATCAAGTTGTAACCAGCGACTGCCGGATGGTCCTTGAGCACATCCGCCAGGTCACGCCAGAACGCAGCGGCCTGGTCCCAGTAGCGTTTGTCTTGCCACAGGCGGTCATCGAACCGGCCTTGATTGTTCTGCGACCAGCGCATGCCCGGCAATGAGAGCGGCGCGATGACCACCTTGAGCCCGGCGGCATGGGCGTGGTCGAGCACCTGACGTAACTGACTCACGTCAGCAGCCGTCAGGCCTTGGTAGGCGTCGGCATCGCCGAGCAGGAAGTCGCGTTGCTCCGGGCGCCATTTGTCGTAGGACAACCGCACCCAGGTGGCGCCGTAGCCATGCAAGGCTTCGAAGTAGGCTTGGGTCGGTGGCAGCCGATTGAAACTGTTGCCGCCATGGCGCGGTGTATCCCAGAAACTCATGAGATCGGCCGCAGTAACGTGCGCGCTGGTCAGGAGCAACAGGCTGGCGAGAATCCACTGACGCATGAGCAGTGCCTCCAAGGTAGAGGTTAACGGGCGGCCGAGGATACGCCCGCCCCTGCTCAGCGGCATCTAACGAACGATTGCCGCAAATTGCACGATATTTCCAAACATGTACCGAGCGCATATGACTCAGGCCAGTGGCATCAAGGCCAGGCTCAGCACCACTGTCAGCTCCAGCAATTCCAGTACGGCACCGGCGGTATCGCCGGTGGTACCACCCAGCCGACGGCACATCGCACGGCGCAGGCCGATAAACACCAGCAACGCCAGCAGCCCTGTGCACAGCGCAGTCCAGCCGCCGAGCAAGACGCAACCCAGCACGGTGGCGAGCAGGACTCCGTTGCCGGCGCGACGCGGCAAGTGCTCTGCCAGGGCTTGCCCCAGGCCACCTGCGCGCACATACGGAGTACTCAGGAACAACCCAAGCATCGCCGTCCGTCCAACTACAGGCGCCAGCAGCAGCCAAGCCCCCGCATCGCGCTCGAGCAACACCCACAGCGCGCAGAATTTGAGCAGCAGCACCAGCATCAGGGTGACCACTGCAATTGGCCCGCTGCGCGGGTCTTTCATGATCAGCAGCGTGCGTTCACGATCACCGAAGCCGCCCAGCCAGGCATCGGCGCTGTCGGCCAGTCCATCCAGGTGCAGCGCCCCGCTGAGCAGTACCCACAGTGTCAGCAGCAGGGCCGCCTGCAACGGCGCGGCGGTGCCTTGCAAGAGGTAGCTGGCCAGCCACAGCAGCACGCCAAACAGCAAGCCCACCAGTGGATAGAACAGCAACGAGCGGCCCATCTGACGCGGCTCGGGCATGCCTGCCAAGGTCACGGGCAGGCTGCTGAGAAACTGCAGGGCGATCCACCAGGGCAGCATCTCAGAGCACCTCGTGAAGGATGCCGGCCTGCCACTGCAGGCGCGCCCGCGCACCGTGGCCGACCTCGACCTGCAGCAACTGCTCACGCGGCAAGCCCCGCGCCCGCGCCAGCAGCAGGCGCATCACACCGCCGTGGGTCACCAGCAATACGTGCCGCCCGGCATATTCGAGCGCAAGGCGGTCGATGGCCGTCAGCACCCGTTCAGCGAAGGCGGCCACCGGCTCGCCGCCGGGCGGCGTGTAGGCGTAAGGATCGGCCCAGAACTGGCCGAGCTGATCGGCCTGGTCCTGCATGATCTGCAGCGCTGTGCGCCCTTCCCAATCACCGAAGTGCAGTTCACGGATACCCGCTTCGCGCTGCACCGGCAGCGCCAGTTGCTGCCCCAGCTCGTCGGCAAATAGTGCACAGCGCTGCAATGGCGAGGTGATCAGCGCCTGCCACGGAGCGGTCTGCTCCACTGCCGTGCGCATCTGCGCCCACCCCTTGGCCGTCAGGGCGTCATCCAGGCTGCCACGCAGGCCGCCGCCCAGTTCGGTTTCGCCATGGCGCAGCAGGTCGATGATCATGCCGGGCGATCCGCGACTGCCGCTTCGGCAAAGGTCGCCATTTGCCCGTGCAGCGCGCAGGCCAGCCGCAGCAGCGGCACCGCCAGAGCTGCGCCACTGCCCTCGCCCAGACGCAGGCCGAGGGCCAGCAACGGCTCGGCCTGCAGCGCCTCGAGCAGCACCTGATGGCCCGGCTCGGCGCCCTGATGGGCAAACAACAGCCAAGGCCGGCACTGCGGATTGAGGCGCACGGCGACCAGCGCCGCGACGCTGCAGATAAAGCCGTCGACCAGAACTGCAACACCCTGCTGGGCACAGCCCAGATAAGCCCCCACCAGCGCGGCAATTTCAAAGCCGCCGACACAGGCCAGCGCCCGCAGCGGGTCATCTGCCTGCAGGCCATGCAGCTTCAGCGCGCGCTCGATCACGGCGGCCTTGTGTTGCACACCGACACTGTCCAGGCCAGTGCCCGGGCCACTCAGTTCACGCGCTGGGCAAGCCAGCAGCACGCTGGCCAGGGCCGCCGCAGCGGTGGTGTTGCCGATGCCCATCTCACCGCCAATAAACAGTTGAGTACCCTGCTCGGCAGCACGCTGGGCGCTGTCGCGGCCGGCCTGCAGGGCAGCCTGCAATTGCGCGTCGGTCATCGCTGGCTGCTGAGCGAAGTTGGCGGTACCGGTCCCCAGTTGCAGGTGGCGTACACCTGGCAGTTGCAGGCTCGGCTCAATGGTACCGAGGTCGACCACCTCAAGGCTCGCACCCAATTGCCGCGCCAGCACGCTGATCGCCGCACCACCGCCGACAAAGTTACGCAGCATCTGCCCGGTCACGGCCTGCGGGTAGGCCGAGATGCCCTCCGCGACCACGCCATGGTCACCGGCAAAAATGCTGATGGCGACCTGCTCCAGGCTTGGTCGCTCGCGGCCCTGCAGGCCGGCCAGGGTCAGCGTAAGGGTTTCCAGCTGACCGAGTGAGCCGGCCGGTTTGGTCAATTGCTGCTGACGCGCACGGGCCTGTTCGATGGCGGCGTGATCAACAGCTTGGCAGGCATCACGCCACCAGAAAGGGTTCATAGAGCAGGTCCTTTAAGCATGAGAGGGAGGCCGGCGACCGTCAGCACCACGCGCTGGCAGCGCTCGGCCACCGCCTGGTGCAACAGGCCGGCCAGGTCGACGTAGCGGCGGGTCAGTTCGCCCATGGGCACCACGCCCAGGCCGCTTTCGTTGCTGACCAGAATCAGCGTGCCCGGCAATCCCGGCAGGCACTCGAGCAGCGCATCGCGTTCAGCAGCGAGGCGCTCGGGGTCGTCGAGCATGAGCAGGTTGGTCAGCCACAGGGTCAGGCAGTCGACCAGCAGGCAGCGGCCTTCAGCGGCTTCGGCGCGCAGCACAGCGGCGAGCTGCACGGGCTCTTCGATCAGGCCCCAATGTGCCGGACGGCGCTGGCGATGCAACTGCACGCGCTCGTTCATTTCGCCATCGAGAGGCTGGCTGGTGGCGATGTAAGTCACCGGCAGTCCGCAGCTGTCTGCCAGTTGCTCGGCCAGGCGGCTCTTGCCCGAGCGGGCACCACCCAGAATCAGACTATGCATGGCCGGCGACTCCACACAGTTGGCGCAATTGTTCAGTGTCCAGGTGCTTTTCGATCAGGTCAGCCAGGCGCTCGATATCGCGCTCGCGCAGTGCTTCATAGTCGATGCTCTGCACGGCTTCCAGGCCCGCCCAGCGCAGCAGCGCCGCGCAGGACTGGCTGCCTTCGAACAGGCCGTGCAGATAGGTCGCGAGGATCTGCCCGTCAGCGCTGATCGCGCCGTCGCAGCGGCCGTCGGCCAAGACCACCGCAGGCCGCTCCAGCGCCGCGCCCTGGGTGACGCCAGCGTGGATCTCGTAGCCGGCCACCGGTGACTGCTCCAGCAGCAGGCTGCCGGCAACATTGCGCAGTTGTTTGTCGGCTGCAAGTTCGGTGACGTAGTCGAGCAGGCCCAGACCCGGGCTGGTGCCTGCGGGGCCCTCCAGCCCGAGCGGATCGCGCACTTCATGGCCGAGCATCTGCAAACCGCCACAAATGCCGATCAGCTTGCCGCCGTAGCGCAGGTGACGCTCGATGGCCGTGGCCCAGCCACGCTCGCGCAATTGCGCGAGGTCGGCGCGCACGCTCTTGGAGCCGGGCAGGATGATCAGGTCGGCCGGCGGGATCGGCTGGCCGGGCCCGATGAACTGCAGATCGACCTGCGGATGCAGGCGCAGCGGGTCGAAATCGGTGTGGTTGCTGATCCGCGGCAGCACCGGCACGATCACCTTGAGCACCCGCTCGGCCTTGGCCGGCTGGCGCGCATCGATGGCGTCCTCGGCCTCCAGGTGCAGATCGGTAACGTACGGCAGCACGCCCAGCACCGGTTTGCCGGTGCGCTGCTCGAGCCAGTCGAGGCCCGGCTGGAGCAAAGCGATGTCGCCACGAAAACGATTGATGACAAAACCTTTGACCCGCGCCTGCTCGCTGGCCGAGAGCAGCTCGAGGGTGCCGACCAGATGGGCGAACACGCCACCACGATTGATATCAGCCACCAGAATCACCGGGCAGTCGACCGCCTCGGCAAAGCCCATGTTGGCAATGTCGCCAGCACGCAGGTTGATCTCGGCCGGCGAGCCGGCACCTTCGACCATCACCACCGGATATGCCGCTTGCAGGCGTTGGTGCGAGGCCAGCACGGCCTGCATGGCGATGGCCTTATAGTCGTGATAGGCGACCGCATTCATGCTGGTCACGGCGCGGCCATGGATGATCACCTGGGCACCGGTGTCACTGTTGGGCTTGAGCAGCACCGGGTTCATGTCGGTGTGCGGTGCCAGCCGGCATGCTTGCGCCTGCACAGCCTGGGCGCGACCGATTTCGCCGCCGTCGGCGGTGACGGCACTGTTGAGCGCCATGTTCTGCGGTTTGAACGGCACCACGGCAACTCCCTGGCGCAGCAGCCAACGGCACAAGGCAGTCACCAGGGTGCTCTTGCCGGCGTCGGAGGTGGTGCCTTGCACCATGAGCGTAGTCATGCCGATTCCTTTTCATAGTCAGCCAGCGCCTGGGCCAGGCGCTGCTCTTCTGCCGCGCAGGCGGGCAGGCCGAAGCGCAGCGCTGCGGGGTGCTCGAACAGGCGCACGAGGATGCCGCGGCGGGCGAGAAATGCATGCAGATGACGGGCTTGTTCAAAACGCAGGTACTGGAACAGCTCGCAGCCGCCGGTCGGCGCCAGGCCTGCGTCGTCCAGCAAAGCCGCCAGGCGCTGGCTGGCCTGCGCGCAGCGGACGGTCTGGGCCAATTGCGCAGCGCTGTCGTTGAGGCAGGCCTGACCCAGCACGCGGGTCGGCCCCGGCACGGTCCACGGCCCGAGCAGTTCGGCCAGGCGGGCCAACAGGCTTGGTTCGGCCATGGCAAACCCCAGCCGCACACCGGCCAGGCCAAAGAATTTGCCGAACGAACGCAGCACGATCAGCCCCGCTCGCTCGGCGCAGTCGACCACGCTTTGGGCTGGGCTGGTATCGATGAACGCCTCATCGATCACCAGCCAAGCACCACGCCGAGCCAGCCGTGCATGCCAGGCAAGCAACTGCTCGCGCGTGAACAGCCGGCCGCTGGGGTTGTTGGGGTTGACCACAACAAGCACGTCGAGGCTATCCAGCACCTGCTCGACATCATCCTCGGCCAGCTCGATCAGTTGATGCCCGGCACGCTGCCAGGCGTAGGGATGTTCGGCATAGCACGGCGTCAGCACCCCTACCCGGCCCGCCGCGCGCAGGTGTGGCAAGGCTTGAATGGCGGCCTGCGAGCCTGCCACGGGCAGCAGCTGCGTGGCGCCGTAGTAGTGACGCGCAGCTTGCTCCAGACCATCATCGCTCTCCGGCAAGCGCGCCCAGGCAGCCTGCGCAATCGCCGGGATTGCAAAGGGCCATGGGGCAATACCGCTGGACAGGTCCAGCCACTGCTCGCGGGCAATCCCGTACTCACGCACTGCGCGTTGCAGGCGGCCGCCATGTTCAAGCATTCAGATACGCTCCCAGACAGATCAGCAGCAGCCACAACCAGACGCCGCGTTGCACCAGGCTCCAGCCGCGCTCGATGGCGTCGGCATCGGCCGGTGGCCCCTCGCCCAACTGCGGCCGCTCGTGCAGCTCGCCGTGATAAACCGCAGGCCCACCCAGCTCGACGCCGAGCGCACCGGCACCGCTGGCCATCACCGGGCCTGCGTTGGGGCTGTCCCACAGTGGCGCCTGACGCCGCCAGCAGGTCAGCGCCAGGCGGGTCTTGCCGAGCAGCGCGTAAGTCAGGGCGACCAGCCTTGCAGGAATGTAGTTGAGGACGTCGTCGATACGCGCCGCCGCCCAGCCGAAGCGCTCGAAGCGTTCGTTGCGATAGCCCCACATGGCATCGAGCGTATTGCTCAGCCGGTACAGCACCACCCCGGGCGCACCGGCGATGATGAACCAGAACAAAGCAGCAAACACTGCATCGCTGCCGTTCTCCAGGACTGATTCGCTGGCAGCGCGGGCGACGGCAGTTTCGTCCAGTTCAGCGGTCTCGCGGCTGACCAGGTAGCCGACCCGACGCCGGGCTTCGGCCAGATCACCGCGGCGCAGTGCGTCAGCCACCGGCATTACGTGCTCACCGAGGCTACGCAGCCCCAACGCACAGTACAGCGCCAGCACATCGACCAGCCAGCCGATCAGCGGCAGCCAGGACAGCAACAGTGCCAGCAAGGTCAACGGCACCACGGCCAGAAACCAGGCGCTGACGCCATGGCTGCGCCAGCCGCGACCACCCGCATTCAGGCGCTGCTCCAGGCGTGCGGCAAAATTGCCGAAAGCAACCAGCGGGTGGCGCCGTTTCGGCTCACCCAGCAGCGCGTCGAGGGCAACACCGGCGACGGTCAGCAAGGCCACGCTCATGCGCGTTCTCCCCATTGGTTTTCGTAGAGCATGGCGCTCAGTGGCTGTTGTTCGGCCCAGTTTTCCAGGGCCAGCATCGGTGCTGGGTAAAACGCCTCGACCGGGCCCAGGCAGAGCACCGCCACCGGCTTGGCATCGGCTGGCATGGCCAGCAGCTCGGCCAGTGCCTGCGGGTCGAACAACGATACCCAGCCCATGCCCAGGCCTTCGGCGCGCGCGGCCAGCCAGAGGTTCTGGATTGCGCAGGCGAGCGAGGCCAGGTCCATTTCCGGCAAGGTGCGGCGGCCGAAAATGTGCGCTTCGCGCTTGTCCATCAGCGCTGCCACCCAGAGCTCGGCGCAGTCGTTGATGCCTTCGACCTTGAGCTGCATGAATTCGTCGGAGCGTTCGCCAAGGGCTTCGGCGGTGCGCACCCGCTCCTGCTCGACCAGTGTCTGGATGCGTCCGCGCAAGTCGCGCTGGCTGATGCGGATAAACCGCCACGGTTGCATCAGGCCAACACTGGGGGCCTGATGCGCGGCCGTCAGCAGGCGTGTAAGCACCTGCGGCGCTACTTCGCCACCGGCAAAGTGGCGCATGTCGCGGCGCTCGCCGATCGCTCGGTACACCGCAGCGCGTTCGGCATCGGAGAAGGCATGCTCGCTCATGGTCGCAACAGCGCCGCCGCCGCGTGGGGGTCAGAGGGGAAATAGAAGTGCACGTATGAGGCCGTCAGCCGGCCCAGGCGGTACACCGCCTCGTTGCCGCGGCCGCCGTTGGGGCTGAGGCCACGGGCGATTGGCTCCAGCTCGCTGGTGGTCAACGAGTGGTGATAGGTGTGCCCGCGCAGAGTGCCTTCGGGCAGTTCCACCGCTTGCAGGGCCAGTGCTGCCAGGCGCTTCTGCATCACCGCCTCGCCAGTCAACAAACCAACCAGCGCGGCGCGCTCACCGGTAACATCGGTCAGGTTTTCAAGCAGGTAGAGCATGCCGCCGCACTCGGCCAAAAGCGGCTTGCCTGCACCGTGATGAGCGCGAATCGCGTCCAGCATCGGCGTATTGGCCGCCAGCGCATGATGGTGCAATTCGGGGTAGCCGCCTGGCAGATAGAGGCTGTCGACCTGCGGCAGCTCGCTGTCGTGCAGCGGCGAGAAAAATTCCAGCTGCGCGCCCATTGCCCGCAGCAGGTCGAGGTTGGCGCCATAGATGAAGGCAAACGCTTCGTCCTGCGCTACGCCAATGCGCACCCCGGCCAGCGAGGGCAACGGTGCTGGCAAAGCGGGGCCATCGAAGCTCACTGCTGGCGGCAGCGCGGCATCGCAGCTGCCAGCCAGGGCCTCGGCGGCGGCGTCGAGGCGCTGGTCAAGGTCGTTCAGTTCGCTGGCTTGCACCAGGCCCAGGTGGCGACTGGGCAGCTCGATGCCGCGCTCGCGCGACAGCCCGCCGTACCAGCGCAGGCCTTCGGTCAGGCTGCCTTCAAGTAGTTGCGCGTGGCGCAGACTGCCAACCCGGTTGGCCAGCACCCCGGCGAACGGCAGATCGGCCTGGTAGCGTGCCAGGCCCAGGGCCAGCGCACCAAAGGTCTGGGCCATGGCGGTACCGTCGATCACCGCCAGCACCGGCACGCCGAAATGGCGCGCCAGATCAGCGCTGGACGGAGTGCCATCGAACAAGCCCATGACCCCTTCGATGAGGATCAGGTCGGCCTCGGCGGCAGCTTCCCAGAGCAGTCGCCGGCTCTCTTGCGCGCCGATCATCCACAGATCGAGCTGGTACACCGGCGCGCCGCTGGCCCGCTCCAGAATCATTGGGTCGAGAAAGTCCGGACCGCACTTGAACACCCGCACCTTGCGCCCGAGGTTGCGGTGCAGGCGCGCCAGGGCTGCGGTCACGGTGGTCTTGCCCTGCCCGGAAGCGGGCGCTGCGATCAGCACCGCCGGGCACTGGCGCGGGTCACTCATAGTTCCACGCCCTTCTGCGCGCGGATACCGGCCTGGAAGGCGTGCTTGAGCATGCCCATCTCGGTGACGGTGTCAGCCAGTTCGACCATTTCCGGTTTGGCGCCGCGGCCGGTGACGATCACGTGCTGCATAGGCGGACGAGCCTGAATGTCAGTGAGCACCTGGTCCAGGTCGAGATAACCATGCTTGAGGGCGATGTTCAGCTCATCCAGCACAACGAAATGAATCGACGGGTCCTGCAGCATTTGCCGCGATACCGCCCAAGCGGCTTCTGCCGCGGCGATGTCGCGCTGGCGGTCCTGGGTTTCCCAGGTAAAGCCCTCGCCCATCACGTGGTAGCGCACCTGCTCGGGGAAACGGCGGAAGAACAGCTCCTCGCCGGTGCTGTTGCGACCCTTGATGAACTGCACCACACCGCACTGCATGTCATGGCCCAGCGCGCGGGCGAGCATGCCGAAAGCCGAGCTGCTTTTGCCCTTGCCATTACCGGTCAGCACCAGCAGCAGGCCGCATTGATTGGGAGAGTTGGCGATGCGCTCGTCGATGATCGCCTTTTTGCGCTGCATGCGCGCCAGGTGGCGTTCGTCGCGTTCGGGGTTGTCGCTCATAAGGTTCTCCGCAAGTGCCTGCGCGCGCACCGGGCGGCGACAGATCGAAAGGCAGGCAAACGGAGAACGCGCAGGCGCCGTGGCGCAAACCACAGTGAACTGTGCATCACCCTCCGTGATGCCGTTGGCAGTAACAGGCCGGTCTCCGGGCTCGTGAGCGCTGCGTACGCGGCTCACCTACCGTTGCGGGGGCAGCGCCGGACTGGTACCGGCTTCCCAGTTTCACCCCGCCAGACCGCAGTCCGCAGGGCACCTGAAACACGCCGCGAAGGTTAGAGGGTTGCACCGGGAGCGTCAATGAAACAAGGCCGGTTTGGCCTGGATCAATGGCCGATTCGACAGTACAGCGCAGACTGCTAGCATTGATATCATATCGCCATCACTGTAGCTGACCGCGATAATCACAATAAGGAGTGCGCAGCATGCAAGGTCTGATCATCAACAACCCGCGCCTGGAGTTTTTGCGTCCTGCCTTGGAGCGCTGGGTCGACTGCATCGATCGCTTCGCCGAACTCAACCATGCCAGCGACGCGCCTTACTGGCATGGCGCAGCGGCCAACGTCGGCCTGCTGGCTGCGGCTGCCTGGCAAGCCGAGCTGGTCGCCCTGACCCAGTTTGCCAGCAGCAAGCAACGCGAAGAAAGCGAGCGCGAAGGCCGTTGTGACCTGGCCATCAGCACCGCCGAGGAGTCGATCCATCTGCACGCCAGCCAGCGCTGGCCGCGCATCGCCCGGCTCGACCTGACCGCCGCCCTGCAAGAAACCACCAGCGCCGCCAAGCCGATTGCCTATGCCAGCCAGCTCAAAGCCGGGGCGCTGTTCGTCAGCCCGTGGAAAGCCGGCCAGCACGCCAGCCCAGAAGAACTCCAGGACCTGGTCGATGACCTGCAAAAGCACACCACCTGCGCCGTGGCCTGGTACTTCCCGTACGCCTATCGCAAGCTGCACAACGAGCTCGGCCAGTATTTCCCTGGTGTTGCATTGCTGTTCAAGCAAGCGTGAAGCAGCCCTGAGCCGCGCCGGGTTGAACCTCGCCCGGCGCCTATGGTTCTGTATGCCATAGCCCTTGTCGAGAGCCCGCCCATGGACAGAATGCGCAGTGCCGTTGTGCTCGCCTTGCTCGCAGGCCTCGGCGGCTGCGGCGAGACCGCCAGCCTCAGAGTCGACGATGGCATCGGCCCCACACCGCAGTTACCGGCGCCAAACAAAACCCTGTTGCCAACCGTCAACGTCGCGCCAGCGGTCGGCTGGCGGCAGGGTGGCAAACCAGTTGCAGCGGCCGGCACTCAGGTTGCGCTATTTGCCGACCATCTCGACCATCCGCGCTGGCTGTATGTGCTGCCCAATGGCGACGTGCTGGTCGCCGAAACCAACGCACCGGCCAAGCCGGACGACGGCAAAGGCCTACGCGGCTGGTTCATGAAACGAGCCATGTCCAAGGCCGGTGCCGGCGTCCCCACCGCCAACCGCATCACCCTGCTGCGCGACCGCGACCATGACGGCGTCGCCGAAATCCGCAGCCGCTTTATCGAAGGGCTCAACTCGCCCTTCGGCATGGTGCTGGTAGGCAAGGACCTGTACATCGCCGACACCGACAAGCTGCTGCGCTTCGATTACGTGACCGATGCGTTGCAGATCGACGGCCGCGGGCAGAAGGTCACCGACCTGCCGGGTGGCACCCTCAATCACCACTGGACCAAGAACGTGATCGCCAGCCCCGACGGGCGCAAGCTGTACGTCACGGTAGGCTCCAACAGCAACGTGGCAGAGAACGGCATGCAGCAAGAGCAAGGCCGCGCGGCGATATGGGAAGTGGACCGCGCAACCGGCAGCCACCGCATCTTCGCCTCCGGGCTGCGCAACCCGAATGGATTGGCCTGGCAGCCGCAATCGGGGGCGCTATGGACGGCGGTCAATGAGCGCGACGAGATCGGTAGCGACCTGGTCCCGGACTACATCACCTCGGTCAAGGATGGCGGTTTCTACGGCTGGCCGTACAGCTACTACGGGCAGCACGTGGACGTGCGGGTGCAACCACAAGACCCAGCCAAAGTCGCCCAGGCGCTGGTACCGGATTACGCCGTGGGGCCACATACCGCTTCGCTTGGCCTGGCGTTTATCGAGCCAGGTTTGTTGCCCGCACCGTTTGGCCGTGGCGCGCTGATTGGTCAACACGGCTCGTGGAACCGCAAGCCACACAGTGGTTACAAAGTGATCTTTGTGCCGTTCGATGCGGACGGCAAGCCAGCAGGCCAGGCGCTGGACCTACTGAGCGGTTTCTTGAGTGAACAAGGTGAGGCAATGGGCCGACCGGTTGGCGTGGTCAGCGATCAGCGGGAGGGCGTGCTGGTAGCGGATGATGTGGGCAATGTGATTTGGCGTGTGAGCGCAGCAAAGCAATGAGAGCGCTGAGCAGCCCCGGCTTTTGACTTTCGCTCTTGATCTGCGCCAGCGAAGCGAGGCGTGCTCTTGATTTGCGCCAGCGAAGCGAGGCGTGCTCTTGATCTGCGCCAGCGAAGCGAGGCGTGCTCTTGATCTGCTTTTGATCTTGATCCACCGGCGACTCAGGAGGCCGAGCGCAGGTCTTGCGAAGGGAGGTGCCGGCCATGGATGGCCGGCAAGCGCTGCGGGCCAGGATGGCCCGTACAGCGCGGTCCTCCCGGGAGCAAGACCGGAGCGAGGGAACCCCGCAGCGCAGCGAAAGGGCCGGATGTGGAGCCAAGCATTTTTTTGGTTACTTTTTTGGGGCGTTTGCCAAAAAAGTGACTCGCCGTAAGGGCGAAAGGGGCCCGCAAGGCCACCACAGAGAATGGATAAGCACGCAGCACCAGTGAACGACCAGAGATCACCGGGGCCGCTACGCAGCCCTTCGCGGCTAACGGCCGCTCCCACAGAGACCGCGTAGGTCGCTAATTCAGGGATTCTGCGCCAAATGCCCAGCCGGCAACACTCGCTTGGCCTGCAAATACGCCTTGGCCCAATAGCTATTACTCAGGTAATCCAACCGCACAGTCCCGCCAGTCCGCGGCGCATGCACAAAGCGCCCTTCCCCGACATAGATCCCGGCATGGCTAACCTGCGAGCCGCCCCCGGTAGCAAAGAACACCAAATCCCCCGACTGCAGCGAATTGACATCAATGCTAGGCGCCCGCATCACAATCATCTCGCGAGTCGACCGCGGCAAGCTGATACCAGCAGCATCCCGGTACACATAGCCAATCAGCCCACTGCAATCAAACCCCGAATCCGGCGTATTGCCGCCCCAGCGATAAGGCGTGCCAACCAACCCGATAGCCCGGAACAACACATCCGCCGCAACCGGCGAAGAGCTGGGTTGTTGATTGAAGGTGATTTGTGGCTGAACCACAGGTGCCGGTGCCGGAGCACGGCTGGAGCAGGCAGCGAGCATCGCCACCAGCGAAAGAAATGCGAAGCGCGCCACTGTCACCATGGCTGAAACTTCCTGTAAGAGGCCGATCGACCGCAGTCGAAAAGAGTTGAGAAATTAGATTAGACGCTTTCTGTAAATGCGCACGGCGGCGAGCTTTTTAAGCATCGCCGCCGTGCGAATATAGCAACTGGCTATCAGTTACGCGAGATCATCGTTGGCGCCATGGCCAGGGCGCGCTTGGCCTCGATAAAGGTCTTGCTCCAGTAACGATCCTGGAGATTATCGATACGCACACCACCGCTGCGACGGCTGCTCGAGTGGATGAACTGATTGTCACCCAGGTAGATGCCGGCATGGCTTACGCGACCGCGGCCGTTAGTGCTGAAGAACAGCAGGTCGCCTGGCTTGAGCTTGTTGCGGGCTACTTTCGGTGCATCGACGTTGATCATCTCGCGGGTCGAGCGTGGCAGGTTCATGCCAGCCTCTTCGCGGAACAGATAACCGATGAAACCGCTGCAATCGAAACCGGACTTCTCCGAAGTGCCGCCAAAGCGATAGCGGGTGCCGATCAAGGCCATGCCGCGCTCCAGGATGCTGTCGGCAAGGACTGGCAACTGGTAAGGCTTGCTGCTGGAGAACGCCTCGAGATCTTCGTCGGTAGCCATTGGCTCTTCGCCGAAGACCGAAGAAGCGGAAGGTTTGATCAGGTCCGCAGAATGTGCGGCAACCTGTGGGTGATCCTGGTGCTGGGAAACCGGGCTATGCGCCGCGCAGCCAAAAAGCAGGGTCACAAGTGCGAGTGGCACGAGGGGTGCGAAGTGCTTGAGCATGTGCACGACCGTGTCTTTAGTTCTAAAGGAGGCTGCGACTATGCCTTCTATCAGGGTCATTTGCAAATTTTATCGAAAAAAATGTGACTTTTCCGTTTTTACGCTGTAGCCCGCTGGTTTCAGGGCTTTACCAGCCCAGCGTTTCTTTCAGAAAAGGGATGGTCAGCTTGCGCTGAGCCTGCAGCGAGGCCTGATCAAGCCGCTCGAGCAGATCGAACAACGCACTCATGCTGCGCGCGCCGCGGGTGAGGATGAAATGGCCGACCTCGTCGGTCAGGTGCAAACCGCGGCGCGAGGCACGCAGTTGCAGGGCGCGCAGCTTGTCTTCATCGGACAGCCCGCGCATCTGGAAGATCAGCGCCAGGGTCAGGCGCGACTTGAGGTCGGCAAGCTTGATCGGCAATTCGCGCGGCGAACTGGATGCGGCCAGCAGCAAGCGTCGGCCGCTGTCGCGCAGGCGGTTGAACAGATGGAACATGGCCTCTTCCCAGTCGGCTTTACCAGCGATCACATGCAGATCGTCGATGCACACCAGCTCGTACTGTTCGAGGTGATCGAGCAGCTCGATACCGCGATCGAGCAACTGCGCCAGGGGCAGGTAGACCGCCAGCTCTCCGCGCTGCTGGAAACGCTGGGTGGCAGCCTGCAACAGGTGGGTGCGACCCACACCCTGCTTGCCCCATAGGTAGATGAGGCTCTCGGTCCAGCCGGCGTCGGCTTCGCACAAGCGCTCGACATAGCCCAGTGCTGCGGCATTGGCGCCCGGATAGTAGTTGATGAAGGTGGCGTCATCTCGCAGACGCACACCCAGGGGCAACTGGATCGGTTTCATGCTGGGCTGACGGTCACGAGGACCACGGGGCCTTGGAGGAAAGTCTGCAAAGTCTATACCTGCAGCGCGGGCGGCACAATCAGGGCCGGCGAGAGGGCAAGTAAAATCAAGGGCTTGCACCGAAGCGGGGCTGTACTCGCAGCCCCCTCCCCCGCGTTAAAGCTGAGGGTCTTCTTCGCCGCCGTACAGGTCCGACTCCTTGTACATCTCGTGGGCATGGCGCAGCAGCACCATGATCACCGCGGCTACCGGCAAGGCCAGCAGGACACCGGTGAAGCCAAACAGCTCACCGCCGGCGAGGATGGCAAAGATAACCGCCACCGGGTGCAGGCCAATCCGGTCGCCTACCAGCAGCGGAGTCAGGACCATGCCCTCAAGCGCTTGGCCGATCATGAACACAGCAACGATACCCAGCATCGGATAGAGATCACCGCCGAACTGGAACAGCCCGGCAATCAACGCCGCGCCAATGCCGATGATGAAGCCCATATAAGGCACGATCGCAGCAAGGCCGGCCAGCAGGCCGATTAACAAGCCAAGCTCCAGGCCGACCAGCATCAGGCCACTGGCATAGATCACCCCCAGCGCCAGCATCACCAGCAACTGCCCACGAACAAATGCACCAAGCACTTCGTGGCATTCACCTGCCAGCTCGACGATCTGTTCCTCGCGCTGACGCGGCAGCAGGCTGCGCACTTTGGCCATCATCAGGTCCCAGTCACGCAGCAGGTAAAAGCCCACTACCGGGATCAGCACCAGGTTCGCCAGCCATGCAAGAAGGGCCAGGCTCGACGCCGTGGCCTGACTCAATACCGCACTGACAATGTCGGTGGTCTGGCCCATATGCTCGCTGATGGCGGCCTTGATCTTGTCGAACTTCCAGAAACCATCGGCCAGGCCCAGGCGGCTTTGCACCCACGGCAGTGCCACATGCTGCAGCCAGTCGAGCATCTGCGGCGTCAGCTCGTACAGGCGTACCAGCTGCTTGGCCAGCATCGGGATCAGCACTAGCAGCAAAGCCATGAAGATCAGCGTGAACAAGGCGAAAACCACCACTACACCCCAGGTGCGAGACAGACCCGCCCGCTCCAGGCGGTCGACCAACGGGTCAGCCAGATACGCCAGAAGGATGCCGACCAGAAACGGCGACAAGATGTTGTGCAGGCTATACAGCAGTACCGCCACTACCAGGGCCACGCCCAGCCATACCCAGCGACGCTGATCAGTCATCATGTTCATGTTTTCTCTTACCAGGCAAAGCGCAAGCCATCGAAAGGTTTCGCTGCCGGAGCTTGCGCAGCCCCGGCTGGTTCATTTGTAACAGGGGCTGCAGGTGCGGCGGCGGCCGGTTCGGCTGGCAGTTCACGGAGTTTGGCCAGGCCCAGCTGGGCGCGCAGTTGCTCGCGGTTGCCGCTGACCTGATAGGTCAGCTTGTCGCCATCGGCCAGTTGCAGGCGCGGACCGTAGGGTTCGAGCACGCGGCTGAGCTCTGCATAACGTTTGAGGTTCATGCCTTGTACCTGCACCAGCAGCTCGCTGCTGGCACCCGGTCGAGTGACATAGCGCGGCGCCAGACGAGTACTCACCGCCAGCATCACCGCGTCGGCCAAGGCAGCCTGATCAGCGCCTTCGGCATCGCCTTGCTCACGTTGGTCACCCAGCCACAGCTGCCATTTGCCCTGCCACTTGCCGTCGGCTTCACGAGCGTGCACGGCCAACAGCGCATCGGCAGCATAACGCTCGGAAGCTTCGCGCAGCGCGCTCGGATCCTTGCCTCCCAGCTGCTTGGCATTGGCGACCAGTTGCTCCTGCAGGTCGGCCAACGGCAAGCGCAGCGGCAGGCCGCGATGTTGCGCAGCGCGGCGTAGCGGCTCAGCGGCGCTCTGGCCATCGCCGACCAGGCTGCTGCCGTCGACGCTGTCGTTCAACCACCAGCTGAGGATCGACGGCCGATTGCTGCCCCACAAGGCCAGGCCAGCCTGACGCAAGGCACGCTCGGTACTGCCTGCGTCAAACTCGACCAGCACGCTCTCGGGCGGGCCGGCCTCGTTGCCGACCTGATTGATGATCTGTTGCGGGTCCTTGCGCAGCGCGGCCAGGGCTGGCGACTGCGGCGCCTTCGGATCGCCGGTCAGACGCAGGATCAACGTGTCGAGCGCACGTGCTGTGGCCTGGGAGCGTGCCTCGCTGCCCTGGCCGTCGACCGTTTCACGTACTTGATAAAGCCCGGCAACACTTTCGGCCTGGGCCGCACTGGCCAGCAAGGCGAAGCAACCGGCAGCCAGGTAATTGAGAAGACGCATGGAGGATTCCTGTCCAGATGAACGAGGGCGCGGAGCCTGTACCTGCTGGCTGTGACCGCAGCGCCTGTTGATCGCTCCGTCCGCCGGCAATTTTGTCCCCGCGCCATACCTATACCTTATACAGCGACCGGTCAGGCAACCAGTCGCGGCCCATGAAAGGATGTTTTTAAACATTTACCGCCCTGCCCGTCGGCCTGAGGATGGCCGCTGCCCGGCAACCCTGATAAAATCGCGCGCCTTCGCAGACCAGTGACGAACAGGCAGCCGCCGCTGCAACAGCCGGCCTTGGCCGTCGCGGTCGTTTTTCCGTATCCCTACCTCTAAAGGCCTGGATCAATGAGCAAGCAACCCTCCCTGAGCTACAAAGACGCCGGTGTAGACATCGACGCCGGCGAAGCACTGGTCGAACGCATCAAGGGCGTGGCCAAGCGCACCGCACGCCCTGAGGTCATGGGTGGCCTGGGCGGCTTTGGCGCCCTCTGCGAGATCCCGGCCGGCTACAAACAGCCGGTGCTGGTCTCCGGCACCGACGGCGTCGGCACCAAGCTGCGCCTGGCACTGAACCTGAACCGCCACGACAGCATCGGCCAGGACCTGGTCGCCATGTGCGTCAACGACCTGATCGTCTGCGGCGCCGAGCCGCTGTTCTTCCTCGACTACTACGCCACCGGCAAGCTCAACGTTGACGTTGCAGCGACCGTGGTAACCGGTATTGGTGCAGGTTGCGAGCTGGCTGGCTGCTCGCTGGTCGGTGGTGAAACCGCCGAGATGCCTGGCATGTACGAAGGTGAAGACTACGATCTGGCCGGCTTCTGCGTCGGTGTGGTCGAAAAAGCCGAGATCATCGATGGCTCGAAAGTCGCCAGCGGTGACGCCTTGATCGCCCTGCCTTCGTCCGGCCCGCACTCCAACGGCTACTCGCTGATCCGCAAGATCCTCGAAGTCTCCGCGACCGACATCGAGAGCACCCAGCTCGACGGCAAGCCGCTGGCCGACCTGCTGATGGCGCCAACGCGCATCTACGTCAAGCCGCTGCTCAAGCTGATCAAGGACACTGGCGCCGTCAAGGCCATGGCCCACATCACCGGTGGTGGCCTGCTCGACAACATCCCGCGCGTCCTGCCGAAAAACGCCCAGGCGATCATCGACGTGGCCAGCTGGCAGCGTCCGGTAGTGTTCGATTTCCTCCAGGAAAAAGGCAACGTCGACGAGCACGAAATGCACCGCGTCCTGAACTGCGGCGTGGGCATGGTCATCTGCGTTGGTCAGGACCAGGTCGAAAACGCCCTCAACGTGTTGCGTGCAGCCGGTGAGCAGCCATGGGTGATCGGTCAGATCGCCGATGCCGCCGAAGGCGCACCTCAGGTCGACCTGCAGAACCTCAAGGCGCACTGATGCCGGGCAAGACCTGTAATGTTGTGGTGTTGCTGTCGGGTTCCGGCAGCAACCTGCAGGCGCTGCTCGACAGCTGTAAGCCAGACGGTCCGGTGCGCATCTGCGCAGTGATCTCCAACCGCGCCGATGCCTATGGCCTGGAACGGGCCAAAGCGGCCGGCATCGCGACTGCGGTGCTGGAGCATCAGGGTTTCACCGGTCGTGAGGCATTCGATACAGCGCTGATGGCGCTGATCGACGGCTTCACCCCGGACCTGGTGGTGCTTGCCGGTTTCATGCGCATCCTCAGCGGCGGCTTCGTGCGTCACTATCAAGGCCGCCTGCTGAATATCCACCCTTCGTTGCTGCCCAAGTACAAAGGCCTGCATACCCACCAGCGCGCCCTGGAAGCGGGTGATGGCGAGCACGGCTGCAGCGTGCACTTTGTCACCGAGGAACTCGATGGCGGGCCTCTGGTCGTACAGGCAGTGGTTGCGGTGGCAGCAGATGACACCGTGCAAAGCCTGGCAGCCCGGGTTCACCACCAGGAACACCAGATCTACCCGCTGGCGGTGCGCTGGTTCGCCGAAGGACGCTTGCGTCTGGGCGAGCACGGTGCGTTACTGGATGGCCAGCCGCTGGCGGCCAGCGGTCACTTGATTCGTCCCTAGGAGATTTTATGCGTCGCGCCCTGCTGATGGCTCTCGCCGTGCTTGCCCTGCCTCTTCAGGCAGCTGATCTGAAGCCCTTCTCGGCCAGCTACACCGCCGACTGGAAGCAGCTGCCCATGAGCGGCACCGCCGAGCGTAGCCTGGTGAAGAATGCCAACGGGACCTGGAGCCTGAACTTCAAGGCTTCGATGATGATTGCCAGCTTGACCGAGCAAAGTACCGTGAGGGTGGACAAGGATGCGTTGTTGCCGCAGACCTACCACTTCGAACGCGGTGGCCTGGGCAAGGCAAAGAAAGTCGATCTGGACTTTGACTGGGCGAGCAAGAAAGTCACCGGTAGCGACCGTGGTGATGCGGTGAGTCTCCCGTTGAATCGTGGCGTGCTGGACAAGTCTTCGTATCAGCTGGCGCTGCAGCACGACGTAGCGGCGGGCAAGAAGAGCGTGTCGTATCAGGTGGTCGATGGCGATGAGATCGATACCTATGACTTCCGGGTTTTGGGCACTGAGAAGGTGACTACCAAGACTGGGCAGGTCGATGCGATCAAGGTCGAGCGCGTGCGTGATCCTAGCCAGAGCAAGAGGATTACCGAGCTTTGGTTCGCCAAGGATTGGGATTATCTGCTGGTGCAGTTGCGTCAGGTTGAGACTGATGGCAAGGAATACGTGATCGTGCTGCAGGATGGTACGGTTGATGGGCGGTCGGTGAAAGGCAATTGATTTTGTCTTGAGCTGAATCCGCTGTGAAAGGACCCCACTTTGATGTGGGGTTTTTTATGGGTTGAATATGAGTGCGTTTGCGCTGGACCTGGGGGGCTCACCGAGAGTGTCCATCAGAACGATGGAGCTCATCGATGAAAGACTCCTCAGCTGTAGTGCATCGGTTGTCGGCTTTCGCTGGCCTACGGGCAGCGCGTGTTTTTTTCGCCGGCCGCTGGCCCGGGCGGATGGCCCAAAGATGGGCGTTCTCACGCAGGCGTTCCTGGATATGAGGCGGTCTGTCGGCCAAAGTGGTCAGCGGCGGGATGGGTTTTACGGGTAGCCCTGCTTCGCGGATGATTTTTGGCCAGCGCGGTTTCCAGCACAACAGCAGGCTTAGCCAGTGGCTTAGGCCGAGGATGAGGAAGGCGGGCGAGATAAGAACAAGGCCTAACTTGATGATCCGCGAAGAATGACGAAAGTAGTGGGTGAGCCCCTCGAATTGCGGGGTGAATGCCTGCCATGGCCAAGGGAAGTGTGAGGTAATTCGTGGGCGCGGGAGGCCGTCAGGGCCTGACTCCATAAAACGGCGGATGAATTCCCACTCGTCGTGCATTTCAGATGAGTTGTTGCACATCTTGCCGACGAAAGCGAACTCTGGGTGCAAAGTACCGGTTACGCTGACCGGCCAGTGGAGGCTTAATGGAGTACCCATCCCTGCAGCATTGGATTTCATGTTGATCCCGGAATAAATAACACCCTCCCAAGGTAAAGTGACAATACCTCCGCAATAACTTGGCCTATGAAGATGGACCTGCTGAGTCGTGCGATTGAATCTGATTAGCATGTGCCGGGAGGTGAATATTTCGAGGCGGGTAAAGCGCAGGCCGTACTTCAAGTAAAGATACCCTCCTGCTAGCGTAAGAAAGCCTAACGCCATTATTAAAAGTACAGTACTCCAGTGCTGCTCCCCGGTGTTTTCCAATACGGCGTTAATGTGTTGAATGGAAAGTGTGATAAGGATGTAGAAGAAGCCTGAAAGCACCCGTACGACGATAGCCGTCAGAATGGTGAGCAGTCCTCTTTTGGCTTCCCATAGACCGCAGCGAAGCTCCAATACATGATTGCCAAAGGCGAAGACAGGACCTCTTGTCCTAGGTGTAGTGCTTACACTTAATCGGGAAGCGATATGTTCTTCCGTGATATCGCTCTCGTAAGGAGCGTTTCGCGGTTTTTTATTTGGTTGATCACTGGCGCTGTCATTTCTTCTAGTGGCTGGAGTTTCCAACATGCCCTGCCACGACAACCATTCAAGAAAATACATTACAGCACGCCTTGAATGGCGCTGAATAATTCCGAAAGCTCTTCGCCATTATTGCCGAATCTCTTCCCGTCGGTTCGACTGAAGCAACTCTTGACGCACCACTTTTCTAATGCATCATCATCTAAAATCAAAATCAGGACGCTTGCAGCTATCACAACAACCCCACCTATCCAGATCATTCTACCAAATAGGAGAATGGCACCTTGATGAGAGGCTATGCGTGTAGATAGTCCGGTAAGATAATTAAAGAGGTCTGCAACTGATGACGCCTGCCGAGACATCGCCAGCCATCTAAAGTAGGCGCTGGCTTGAGCAAACGCCAACCCACCCTGCCCTGCTAGCATTGTGGAAGTCGCAACCACTCGGGCTATGTATGCGCTGGACAGCAGGTTTCTTCTCGAGTGGGGTAGAAACAGTTTGTTAGTTACCTGTAAAGCATCATCGATATCCCACCAAATACTCACGAGCCCGCCAGCGCTTGCCATAACCGCTCCCCAAAACCGGTAACGTCCCAAGCTGATCCTTGATCCACGCCCAATCGCGGAGCCGTTGCCAAACTCGCCAAACACCTGCTCTGTCCCCACCGCCAACAGCTCCATCCCCGCCGCCGCGCTCGTCAACGCCCCCGCAGCCACCTCGCTCCAGAACCGTCGATCCTTATCTTCTCGCCTGCCTTGCAGCAGCAACAGACTCGCTTCCAGC
>NZ_JACDIU010000006.1:362235-384741 GCF_014525325.1 Pseudomonas sp. EZ-C24
TATGTAGGAGCGAGCCCTTTTTTGGTTACTTTTTTGGGGCGTTTGCCAAAAAAGTGACTCGCCGTAAGGGCGAAAGGGGCCCGATCAGCCACCACAAAAAACGGATAAGCCCCCAATCCCCCCCAAAATCGCCCCAACCAATCCCAAACCCAATGCAGTAATCCAAGCTGATCCAAGGTCTGACAATCAAGCGTCAGCACACACCCTGTACCGACGCTGAATGAATGCATTTTTGTTACGTATGCACCGTGACAGCCGTCAACCTGCAGCGTCTAATGGTCACCTGTCTTATGGAGATACAACCCATGCGTAAATCTGTTCTGGTGGTGGCGTTCACCACCATGTCGCTGCTGCTCGGCGGTTGTGCCTCGAGCCTGACCGGTGACAGCTACTCCCGTGATGAAGCCCGCCGCGTGCAGACCGTACGCATGGGTACCATCGAAGCCCTGCGTCCGGTGAAAATCGAAGGCACCAAGACCCCAATCGGCGGCGGCGCCGGTGCTGTGGTCGGCGGCGTGGCCGGTAGCGCCATTGGCGGCGGTCGCGGCAGCATCGTTGCCGCTGTGATCGGTGCTGTAGCCGGTGGCCTGGCAGGTTCGGCTGCTGAAGAAGGCATCACCCGCACCCAGGGCGTCGAAGTCACCGTACGTGAAGATGACGGCAGCACCCGCGCCTACGTACAGGCCGTGCAGGAGAATGAAATCTTCCGCGTCGGCGAGCGTGTCCGCATCATGACTGTAGATGGCACCAGCCGCGTCACCCACTGACAGCCGCGCTGAATGTAAAAAACCCCGATCGGCAGTGCCGACCGGGGTTTTTTTACGCCTGGGTTTCAGCTCACTGCAGCCCGAGGATATCCCGCGCTACGGCTTCAGCGATGCGAATGCCGTCGACACCTGCCGACAGAATACCACCCGCGTAACCTGCACCTTCACCGGCCGGGAACAGGCCCTTGACGTTGATGCTCTGGAAGCTGGCATCACGGGTGATGCGCAGCGGCGAGGAAGTCCGCGTCTCGAGCCCGGTCAGTACTGCGTCGTGCAGGTTGTAGCCCTTGATCTGCCGATCGAACGCCGGCAGCGCCTCGCGGATGGCCTCGATTGCGAAATCGGGCAGGCTCAGCGCCAGGTCACCCAAGGTCACGCCCGGCTTGTACGAAGGCTCGACACTGCCCAGCGCGGTCGAAGGCCGACCGGCGACAAAGTCGCCAACCAGTTGCGCCGGCGCCTGGTAATTGCTGCCGCCCAGCTCATAGGCGAGTGTCTCAAGCCGCTCCTGCAACTCGATGCCGGCAAGCGGTCCGCCCGGGTAATCCCGTTCTGGGTCGATGCCGACGACGATGCCCGAGTTGGCATTGCGCTCGTTACGCGAGTACTGGCTCATGCCGTTGGTCACAACTCGGCCAGGCTCGCTGGTTGCCGCAACCACAGTGCCGCCCGGGCACATGCAGAAGCTGTACACCGAGCGGCCGTTCTTGGCGTGATAGACCAGCTTGTAGTCAGCGGCGCCGAGTTTCGGGTGGCCGGCGTATTTGCCCAGGCGCGCCTTGTCGATCAAGGTCTGTGGGTGCTCGATGCGGAAACCGACCGAGAACGGCTTGGCTTCCATGAACACACCCTTCGCGTGCAGCATGCGGAAGGTGTCACGCGCGCTGTGGCCCAGAGCCAGCACCACGTGCCGCGCGTGCAGCTGTTCGCCGCTGTCGAGGACCACACCGGTGAGCTGTTCGCCGTCGAGGAGCAAGTCGCTTACTTTTTGCTCGAAGCGCACTTCGCCACCGAGGGCGATGATCTGCTCGCGCATGTTCTCGACCATGCCGGTCAGGCGGAAGGTACCGATGTGCGGCTTGTTGATGAACAGGATCTCGTCTGGCGCACCGGCCTTGACGAACTCTTCCAGCACTTTGCGGCCGTGGTGCAGCGGGTCCTTGATCTGGCTGTACAGCTTGCCGTCGGAGAAGGTCCCGGCGCCGCCTTCGCCAAACTGTACGTTGGACTCGGGGTTGAGCACGCTTTTGCGCCATAGGCCCCAGGTGTCCTTGGTTCGCTGGCGGACTTCCTTGCCGCGCTCGAGCACGATCGGCTTGAAGCCCATCTGCGCCAGCAACAGCCCGGCAAAGATCCCGCACGGGCCGAAGCCGACTACCAGAGGCCGCTCCTGCAGCTCGGCAGGAGCCTGGCCGACGTACTTGTAGCTGACGTCGGGGGCAACGCTGATGTTGTGATCGTCGGCGAATTTGTGCAGCAGTTCGGCTTCGTTGCTGGCGTGCAGGTCGATGGTGTAGATGAACAGCAGTTCGCTGTTCTTCTTGCGAGCATCGTAGCTGCGCTTGAACAGGGTGAAGCTCAGCAACTGGTCATCGGCAATACCCAGGCGCTGGAGGATGGCCTCGCGCAGGGCTTCGTCAGGATGGTCCAGGGGCAGCTTCAGTTCAGTGATTCGTAGCATGGCAGGGTCCAGTATCCCGGCCTCTGGCGGCCGGCGGCTTTACACAAACCGCCAAGTATAAGCTGTTCGCCGGGCTCAAAGGCAGGATAAAAACCACTAGGCGATCAGTTGTCGCGGGCGCCGCCGTAGTAAGCGCAGCCGTGCACGGTCTGGCCATCGACGCGCAGCTCGGCACGCAGGTGGCGCACGGCGCCGGTGACGCTGTCGACGCAGCGCTGCGGAGCGAGCCACAGTTCGATGCGCTGGCCATTGGCTTCGCTGGACAGGTTGAGGCCACCGCCGGGCATCTGCTCTTCAAGGAACGGCAGTGGCAGCGGCGGCTGGCCGGCGCGGTTGAGGACCATGCCCTTGCCGCTGGCCTTGATGTCCCATTCCGGCGCATGGCCGCCGGCGCGCAGGGTCAGTTGCTTGAAGTTGGGGTCGTCGCAGGCACTGGCCGAAGGCTCCAGGCGATACAGCCGGCGCACATCCAGCTGGCCGTCGCTGTTGGCCTGCTTGCTGCCGGCGAGGCGCCCGCGGACATCGGCAAACAGCTTGTCGCCAGCGCCGTGGGCCAGGCTCGAGGCTTCCTGCAGGATGCCCGTGGCGCCGGCATCATTGACCACGAACGAGCGGCTTTCGCTGCAAGGTTTGAACAGCAGATGACCGCCGCTGGCGCTCAGTTCGCCCTGCATGCGCGTGGTGCCAAGGTCAGGGTCGACCGGTTTGTCGGCCAGCATCTGGCAGCCGGCGAACAGTGGCAGCAGGGTGGCGAGCAGCAGAGGAGGGGTGCAACGCATGGGTGAGGCTCCGGGGACGCGGCGGGTGAAGTGCGCACGTTACCGAGCAGTACCCGGGATCACAAGGGGTGGTGAAACGATTGGGGCCGCAAGGCGGCCCCAATGGATTACACGAAGGATCAACCGCCGAGGTAAGCGTCTCGCACCTTCGGGTCACTCAACAATGCTTCGCCAGTGCCCTGCATGACCACGTGACCGTTCTCCAATACATAGGCACGGTCAGCGATCTTGAGTGCCTGGTTGGCGTTTTGCTCGACCAGGAATACCGTCACACCATCACGGCGCAGTTGTTCGATGATATCGAAGATCTGCTGGATGATGATCGGCGCCAGCCCCAGCGACGGTTCGTCGAGCAGCAGCAACTTGGGCTTGCTCATCAGCGCACGACCAATCGCCAGCATCTGCTGTTCGCCACCGGACATGGTGCCGCCACGCTGTGAGTAGCGCTCTTTCAAGCGCGGAAACAGCTGCAGGACCTTGTCCAGTTGTTCCTGGTAATCGCCCTTGTCGGTGAAGAAACCGCCCATGGCCAGGTTCTCTTCGACAGTCAGACGGGCAAACACGCGGCGGCCTTCGGGGACCACGGCGATGCTCTTGCGCATGATGTGCGAAGACGGCTGGCCGACCAGCTCTTCCCCCAGGTATTTGATGCTGCCGCTGTGCGCCTGCGGCGAGCCGCACAGGGTCATCAGCAAGGTCGACTTGCCGGCACCATTGGCGCCGATCAGGGTGACGATCTCGCCCTGGTTGATCTCGACATTGACGCCATGCAGCGCCTGGATCTTGCCGTAGAAAGTGGAAACGTTTTCGAACTTGAGCATTACGCTTCCCCCAAATAGGCCTTGATCACATCAGGATTGTCACGGATCTGCTCCGGGGTACCATCGGCCAGGGGCGTGCCCTGGTTGATCACGACGATATGGTCGGAGATGCTCATCACCAGTTTCATGTCGTGCTCGATCAGCAGCACAGTCACGTTGTGGGATTCGCGCAGGTAGCCGATCAATGCCTTGAGGTCTTCGGTTTCCTTGGGGTTCAAGCCGGCGGCGGGCTCGTCGAGCATGATGATCCGCGGTTGGGTCATCATGCAGCGGGCGATCTCCAGGCGGCGCTGCTGGCCGTAAGCGAGGGTGCCGGCAGTGCGGTTGGCGAACTCGGTCAGGTTGACCTTGTCCAGCCAGTACTGCGCGCGCTCCATGGCTTCGTGTTCGCTGCGGCGAAAGCTCGGGGTCTTGAACAGGCCGGCAAAGAAGTTGGTGTTCAAGTGCCGGTGCTGGGCGATCAGGAGGTTTTCCAGCGCGGTCATCTCTTTGAACAGACGCACGTTCTGGAAGGTTCGCACCACACCCTTGCGGGCGATCTGATGGCCGGCCAGGCCCTGAATCGGCTGGCCGTCGAGCAGAATGGTGCCGCCACTTGGCTTGTAGAAGCCGGTCAGGCAGTTGAACACCGTGGTCTTGCCGGCGCCGTTCGGGCCGATCAGCGCCACCACTTGTTTTTCCTTGACGGTCAGGGCCACGCCGTTGACCGCCAACAAGCCGCCGAAGCGCATGCTCAGGCCGCTGACTTGCAGAATTTCGCGGCTCATCGACGCAGCTCCATATGTGGTCGTTGCATAGGCAGCAAGCCCTGCGGACGCCAGATCATCATCAACACCATCAGCGCACCGAACATCAACATGCGGTACTCGCTGAATTCACGCATCAGCTCCGGCAGCAGGATCATCACGATGGCCGCGAGAATCACGCCCAACTGCGAACCCATACCGCCCAGCACAACGATGGCGAGGATGATTGCCGACTCGATGAAGGTGAACGACTCCGGTGTCACCAGCCCTTGCCGTGCGGCGAAGAAGCTGCCGGCAAAACCGGCGAAGCAGGCGCCCAGGGTGAATGCCGAGAGCTTGATCACGGTGGGGTTGAGGCCCAACGCGCGGCAGGCGATCTCGTCTTCACGCAGTGCTTCCCACGCCCGCCCGATTGGCATGCGCAGCAGCCGGTTGATCACGAACAAGGCCAGCAAGGCCAGCAACAACGCCACCAGGTAGAGGAAGATGACCTTGTTGATCGAGTTGTACTCGATGCCGAAGTACTCGTGGAAAGTTTGCATGCCTTCAGCCGCGCGACGCTCGAACGACAGCCCGAAGAAGGTTGGCTTGGGGATGTTGCTGATGCCGTTGGGGCCGCCGGTGAGGTCGGTCAGGTTACGCAGGAACAGCCGGATGATCTCACCGAAACCGAGGGTCACGATCGCCAGGTAGTCACCGCGCAAGCGCAATACCGGGAAGCCCAGCAAGAAGCCGAAGGTGGCTGCCATCAAGCCGGCAATCGGCAGGCAGATCCAGAAGCTCAACCCGTAGTAGTGCGACAGCATGGCGTAACTGTAGGCACCCACTGCGTAAAAGCCGACATAACCCAGGTCGAGCAGGCCGGCCAGGCCGACGACGATGTTCAGCCCCAGACCGAGCATCACGTAGATCAGGATCAACGTAGCAATGTCGACCGCGCCGCGCGAACCGAAGAACGGCCAGACCAATGCCACCACGATCAGGCCGAGGATGATCCAGCGCTGGGTCTTGGGCAAGGTCAGGAAGTTGCTCACCGCTGGCGAGATCAACTTGCGGTCCGAGCCACGGGCAGTCACTGCGCTCCACTGCTTGTCGAACAACACCCGCAGGAACATCAACACCGAACACACCGCAATCACGGTGATGGTGAACGGCCCCTGGCTATGCACGATCAGGTTGATGCCGTCGATGCTCAGCTTCAGGCCAAGTACCGGGAAGGCCACGGCCCAGACCAGCAGGGCGCTGAAAAACGCTTGTTTGATATTCTTGTTCATACTTTCTCAACCTCCGGACGGCCCAGAATGCCGGTCGGCCGGAACAACAGCACCAGAACCAACAGCCCGAACGCCACGACGTCCTTGTACTGGTCACCGAAGATATCGGCGCCAAAGGCTTCGGCCACACCCAGCACCAGGCCACCGAGCATGGCGCCCGGAATACTGCCGATGCCGCCCAGGACTGCCGCGGTGAAGGCTTTCAAGCCCACCAGGAAGCCGGCGTTGGGGTTGATCACCCCGTATTGCATGCTCAGCAACACGGCTGCCACTGCCGCCAGTGCGGCGCCAATGACGAAGGTCAGGGCAATGATGTTGTTGGTGTTGATACCGAGCAGGTTGGCCATCTTGATGTCCTCGGCACAGGCGCGGCAGGCGCGGCCCAGGCGGGAACGGGAGATGAACAGGGTCAACAGGGTCATGGCCACCAGGGTGACGACGAACACCAGTACCTGCATGTAGGAAATCAGCACTTCCTCTGCGCCGCCCGGGCCGAAGGAGAAGCTCCCAGGGATCAGGTTGGGGATCGACTTGTCCTTGGAATCCTGTGACAGCAGCACAGTGTTCTGCAGGAAGATCGACATGCCGATGGCAGAGATCAGCGGGATCAGACGGTTACTGTTGCGCAACGGGCGGTAGGCAACGCGCTCGATGCTGTAGCCATAGGCACTGGTTACGCAGATCGTGGCGATAAAGGCCACGGTCATCAGTATCGGCAGGGAATGGATGCCCATCATGGCCAGCCCGGCGAGTGCAATGAATGCCACGTAGGACCCGATCATGTACACCTCGCCGTGGGCGAAGTTGATCATGCCAATGATGCCGTACACCATCGTGTAACCGATGGCGATCAAGGCATAGGTGCTGCCGATGGTCAATCCATTAACCAGTTGTTGGAAGAAATGGTAGATCTCAGGCATTACAGCGCTCCTAAAAACCTGATTGCATTCGCTGGCGGGGGGTAACCCGGCGCGCCTCGTGGTCTGTGCGACGATGGCAGGGCTCGGCCAGTGAACCGCGGGTGACGGTTTTAAGATTTTCAGGTGAGGCGGCTGCCGGATCACGGCAATCGTTCTCATGAACCTCGTAAAACAAAGCCCACTGCTCGCACAGTGGGCTTTTCGGTCAGCTATTGATCACGCAGTTACTGCGGGGAGACTTCGGTCTTCGGCTTGCCGAAGTGCCATTCGTAAACCACGAACTTGAAGTCTTTCAGGTCGCCCTTGGCGTCATACGACAGGTCGCCGGTCGGGGTCTTGAAGGTGCCAGCGTGGATCGCTGCAGCCACTTTGTCGGCGTCTTCGGACTTGGCCGCAACGATACCGTCAGCGATCAACTGCACAGCGGAGTAGGCCGGGAACACGAATGGGCCGCTTGGGTCCTTGCCGTCAGCCTTGATGGCATCGGCAATGGCCTTGTTCGCAGGGTCAGCGTCGAACGACTTCGGCAGGGTCACCAGCAGGCCTTCCGAAGCGCCTTGGGCGATCTGCGAGATGGAGTCGTTGCCGACACCTTCCGGGCCCATGAACTTGGCTTTCAGGCCTTTTTCTTGCGCCTGGCGCAGGATCAGGCCCAGTTCTGGGTGGTAGCCGCCGTAGTAAACGAAGTCGACGTTGTTCTGCTTGAGCTTCTGGATGATCGAGGAGAAGTCCTTGTCACCCGCGTTCAGGCCTTCGAACACGGCAACTTTGGTGCCTTTGCTTTCCAGGGTCTGTTTGACCGCGGTAGCGATGCCTTCACCGTATTGCTGCTTGTCGTGCAGTACTGCAACGACCTTAGGCTTGACGTGGTCGGCGATGTAGTTGCCAGCAGCCGGGCCTTGCGCGCTGTCCAGGCCGATGGTGCGGAAGATCATCTTGTAGCCACGGGCGGTGATTTCCGGGCTGGTGGCAGCCGGGGTGATCATGATCACGCCTTCGTCTTCGTAGATGTCGGATGCAGGCTGGGTGGAGCTGGAGCACAGGTGACCGATTACGTACTTGACGCCATCGTTGACCACTTTGTTGGCTACGGCCACTGCTTGTTTAGGGTCGCAAGCGTCGTCATATTCCTTGGCCTCAAGCATCTTGCCATCGACGCCGCCCTTGGCGTTGATGTCCTTGATAGCTTGCTTGGCGCCGATGAACTGCATGTCGCCGTACTGGGTGACGGGACCGGTTTTCGGGCCGGCGATACCGATCTTGATGGTATCGGCAGCAAACGAATGGCTGGCTACGCCGGCCAGTACCATTGCAGCGAACAGCTTGGAAATCTTGATCATAGTGCTCCACTCATTCTGTTGTAATTCTTATAGTCCTGGCGGTCAGGGCTACAGACCGGGCGGGATGTGCAATGGCCACGCCATATGCACGCCCACCTTCCCCCGGAACATGTCCCGGAACTGTACCGGTACAGTGTAGAGCGCTGGCTCGACGCTTGAAAAGCCATCAAAAAGCGTCTGTTTCGCGGGGTGTCGCGTGATCGACATAAACATACAGAATAGCGCCATCAAATAGCCTCTATTCAGCGATGCATCCCCCATACTCGGGAGCCGTCGAGCAAATTACATATTTGCAACCGGGTTTTTCTGCAAAAATAGCGGCCTTTGAGTTGGCCGATTCTTGCTGGTAGGAACCCATGACTGATCAAACAAGCACCCTCTATGCCAAATTGCTTGGTGAGACTGCAATCATTGAGTGGAAGGCGCTGGAGCGTTTCTGGGCAAAGGGTGACCTGATTTGGGTCGACCCCGATCTGGACCTGATTACCGTTGCTGCGGCGATGGCCGAAAACCAAGGTGAAATGTTCGCCAAATGGCGGGCGGATGGCACTGTCGGCCCGGTATCGGCAGAGCAGGCGCTAGACATGCAGGCCCGTGATCCGCAAATCTGGGCTGTGGTGGTTTCGCCATTCGTGCTCATGCAGACAAAGCCCGCTACAAATCAGTGAGCTTTTTTGGTGCGTAGAAACAGGCAGGCGGCTGCTTATGGTGCGCGTTGACGTGCACGTAAGGTAGAAGTAAGTAACACCGCGAGCCTCGTTCGGCACAGCGGTAACAGTTTACGGAATGCGTAATAAAGGTGCAGGGCGCTCGCCACTGCGCTCAAGTCGAGGCCAGGGTGGCACTGTCACTTGCTGGTTGCTGTTGCACACACCGTTGATGGAGTTGCTATGAGTACTGCATTGCCTGCGTTGGGTTTCGCTGGGATTGGCTTGATGGGCCTGCCGATGTGCCGTCGCCTGTTGGCTGCCGGTTACCCATTGACGGTATGGAACCGCAGCCCGCACAAGTGCGCCGAGTTGGTCGCTGCCGGCGCCCGGCTGGCGGCGAGCCCTGCAGAGCTGAGCCAGTACAGCGATATGGTGCTGTTGTGCCTGGCGGACACCAGCGTGGTCCGCCAGGTGGTGTTTGGTGAACAGGGGGTGGCCGCAGGCGGTCGGCACGGGCAGTTGTTGGTCGACCTGTCCAGCCTTGAGCCCAGTGCGACGCGGGCAATGGCAGCCGAGCTGGCAGCGCGTTGTGGCATGGCCTGGCTGGATGCGCCAGTGTCGGGCGGCACAGCCGGGGCTACCGCCGGTAGCCTGGCGATCATGGTTGGCGGCGCAGCGCAGGATCTGGCCCGGGCACGGCCGGTGCTGATGCAGCTCGGTCAGCGCGTGACTCACATGGGCGCGGTAGGCGCGGGCCAGGTCACCAAAGCCTGCAACCAGATGATCGTTGCCTGCAATGCCTTGGTGATTGCCGAAGTGGTCGCCCTCGCCGAGCGCTCCGGCGTCGATGCCAGTTTGATCGCCGAAGCGCTGGCCGGTGGCTTTGCCGATTCCAAGCCGCTGCAGATACTTGCGCCGCAGATGGCAGCGAGCGAGTTCGAACCGGTCAAGTGGCATGTACGCACGCTGCTCAAGGACCTCGATGGCGCCGTCAAACTGTCCCACGAGCAGGGCTCGGCCGCACCGATCAGTGGCCTCGCCGCGCAACTGATGCGCTTGCACGGTAGCCAGGGCTGCCTGGAAAAAGATCCGGCAACTCTGGTTGAGCTGTATCGGCATCTGCCGTGAGCGCCGGTTGCTGGCGGTCGAGGCGCTCCAGTACCGGGTACAGTTCGGTCAACGGCACCGGTCGGCTGAGCAGGTAGCCTTGCAGGTAATCACAGCTATGGCTGACCAGAAACTGCTGCTGCTCCACGGTTTCGACGCCTTCGGTGACTACCTGCAGGTGCAGGGTGTGGGCCATCATGATGATTGCCTGGACGATCTCACGGTCTTTCTGGCTGACCGGGACTTCCTGGATAAATGAACGATCGATCTTCAGTACGTCCAGCGGCAGGCGTTTGAGGTAAGCCAGCGACGAATAGCCAGTGCCGAAGTCATCGATCGACAGCGCCACGCCTTGCCCGCGAATCCGCTTGAGCAGGTTGATGACCTGCTGAATGTCGCCCATCAGGGCGTTTTCGGTGACCTCCAGTTCCAGTTGTCGCGGCGCCAGGCCAGCCTGGAACAAGGCCTGTTCGACGTCATCTGGGAGCTCTTCGCGGGCCAGGGTCAGCGCCGAGCAATTGACCGTGACCTTGAGGCTGGCGTAACCATGCTGATTGAGCCGGGCAAGGTCGGCGCAGGCGCGGCGCAGCACCCACAGATCCAGCTCGGCGATCAGCCCGTTGGCCTCGGCGATGCCGATGAAGCGGTCGGGCCCGAGCAGACCATGCTGCGGGTGTTGCCAGCGCACCAGCGCTTCCAGCTTGGCCACTTGACCGCTGCGTACGTCGAAAATCGGTTGGTAGTGCACGCACAGGCCGCGTTCTTCGAGCAAGGCAACCCGCAGTTCTTCCTCCAACTGCAGTTCCAGGGTCGCGCGAACACGCAGACTGCTATTGAAGAAGTTGAGGTTGTTGCGTCCGCAGCCTTTGGACTGATAAAGCGCCAAGTCGGCGTTTTTCAGCAATTCTTCGGCATTGCGGCCGTCGTCCGGATAGATGCTGATGCCGATGCTGGTGGTCATGACCATACGCCGTCCGCCCAGGTCGATCGGCTCTTTCATCCGCTGCATGATCCGCTGCGCCAGGTGACGGGCCTCGTCGCGGCTGTGCAGGCTGGTGACGATGCAGAATTCGTCGCCGCCAAACCGCGCCACCAGATCCTGGCTGCGGGTTGCGGCTTTGATGTGGTCGGCGATGACCTTGAGCAGATCATCGCCGGCGGCGTGGCCGAGGCTGTCGTTGATCCGCTTGAAGTGGTCGATGTCGAGGAACATCACCGCCAGCATGCCTTCATTTGCGGCGTGCTCGGCGAGACGTTCGGCAAACACCTGGTTGAAACCGCGGCGGTTGATCAGGTTGGTCAGTGCATCGTAGTGCGCGGCCTGCTGCAGCGACACCCGGGCCTGGTCAAGCTGGCTGAGCAGCACACTGACCCGGCGCAGGTCGTGCTCCTTGCTTTGCAGTTTTTTGTCGGCCAGCGCCGCGCTGATGCTGCTGGCGCTGATCAGCAGGGTGATGCAGGCAACGGTCAGGCCCAACTGCAGGCTGTTGTCAGTGGATGGCAGGCTCAGCGCAGCGTCTGCCGGGATCACCAGGGTCATGGCCGCCATGCCGGTAAAATGGGTAGCCACGATACCGCCGGCCATCAGCAGGCTGGCGCCGTACTTCATGGCCAGATGCAGGGTGCCGCTGCCGTTGCGAAAGTGACGCGCCATGACCAGCGCCAGCAGGCTGGCGACAATGGCAATCAGCAACGAGGCCAGCAGCAGGCTGGTCTGGTAGTACTGCACGGCGCTGGTCTTCATTGCCGCCATGCCGACGTAGTGCATCAAGGTCACACCGAGGCCGATGAATGTGGCTGCTTGCAGGTAATGAAGCGGGCTCATCACATGGCGCTCAAGGCTGTGCATGGCGAACCACGAGGCGAGTAGGGCAAGCAGCAACGACAACCCTGTCAGCGCGGCGTCATAGTGGGTTTCCAGCGGCGCGTGAAAGGCCAGCATGCTGATGAAATGCAAGGCCCAGATACCGCCTGCCAGGCAGCATGCGCCGAGGATCCGCCATTGCCGGCGAGCATTGTCGTTCTCGCTGTGGCATTGGCGCTCAGCCATATCCAGGGTGGCAAACGCCGCAGCGCTGACGACGATATAGGCCAGAATGATCAGCAATGGCTCGTGACGGCAGTCGATAACGATCTGTCCGGTTGCCGGTAGCTCGGCGAACAATTGCAGTCCCAGCCACTCCATCGCGCCTCTCCGTGGTGCCCTGCATCCGTCCCCGACGGAGACTCATGAATACGCAGTATAGGAAAAGGTAGTTAACCCTTCCTGATTAATGGCTATTTGGTTGCTACGATTTGGTTATCAGGCTGATAGCGGGCGGAAATAAAAAAGGGCGCCGTAAGGCGCCCTGGTTTTTACTGCTTGCGAGTCGTGCTTGGACTACTCAGCCCGCGACCAGCACCCGAATCGCTTCCAGACGCAAAGCCGCCTTGTCGAGCATGGCCAAGCCCTGCTCACGCTGTGCACGCAGCGCATCGATTTCGCTGTCACGTACCGTCGGGTTGACGGCCTTGAGTGCGGTCAGGCGTGCCAACTCCTCATCCGCTTCGGCAGCCAGGCGACGCTGCGCCTCGGCCACGCGCTCGACGTGCACCGGCTCGATCTTGGCTTCGGCACCACTGATGCGCTGGGCCAATACATCGCGCTGCGCCTGGATGAACTTGTTGGCGCTGGCCCGCGGCACGCTTTCGAGCTGCTCGTTGAGCGTCTCGAAGGCCACCCGTGCGGCGAGGTCGTTGCCGTTGGCATCGAGCAAACAGCGCAGGGCAGCGGTCGGCAGGTAACGGCCAAGTTGCAGGCTGCGAGGCGCGACCACTTCACTTACGTAGAGCAGTTCGAGCAGGACGGTGCCTGGCTTGAGCGCCTTGTTCTTGATCAACGCTACGGCGGTGTTGCCCATCGACCCGGACAGCACCAGGTCCATGCCGCCCTGTACCATTGGGTGTTCCCAGGTGAGGAACTGCATGTCTTCGCGCGACAATGCCTGGGCCCGGTCGTAGGTGATGGTCACGCCTTCGTCGTCACCCAACGGGAAGCTGGCGTCGAGCATCTTTTCGCTCGGCTTGAGGATCAGGGCGTTTTCCGAATGGTCCTCGCTGTCGATACCAAAGGCATCGAACAGGGTTTCCATATAAATAGGCAGGGCGAACTGGTCGTCCTGCTCCAAGATCGCCTCGACCAGTGCCTGACCTTCGCCAGCACCGCCGGAGTTGAGCTCGAGCAAGCGGTCGCGGCCGCTGTGCAGTTCGGACTCGAGGCGCTCGCGGTCAGCGCGGGCTTCGTCCACCAGGGTGTTCCAGGCGCTGGCTTCGCCATCGCCGAGCAGCGAAAGCAAGCGCGAACCGTGGCGATGTTGCAGGGCGTTGCCGGTCGGGCAAGTGGCGAGGAACGCATTCAGTGCCAGGTGGTACCACTGGAACAGGCGCTCTTGCGGGCTGTCCTGCAGGTACGGGATATGCAGCTCGATGGTGTGCTTCTGGCCGATCCGGTCGAGACGGCCAATGCGCTGCTCGAGCAGGTCGGGGTGGGCTGGCAGGTCGAACATCACCAGGTGATGAGCGAACTGGAAGTTGCGGCCCTCACTGCCGATTTCCGAGCAGATCAGTACTTGAGCGCCGAACTCTTCATCGGCGAAGTAGGCTGCCGCGCGATCCCGTTCGAGGATGCTCATTCCTTCATGGAATACCGTGGTTGGGATGCCGGAGCGCACGCGCAGGGCGTCTTCCAGGTCCATCGCGGTCTCGGCGTGGGCGCAGATCACCAAGACCTTGGTGCGCTTGAGCATTTTCAGCGTGTCGATCAGCCAGTCGACCCGTGGGTCGAAGCGCCACCAGCGTTGCTCGTCATCGCCTGGGCCCTGGGCCTGGAAGGCCACTTCCGGATACAGCTCGGCGCGCTCGCCAGCCGGCAGTGCGCTGTACTGCTCAGGGTTAGGCAGCGGGTAGGGATGCAGATGACGCTCGGGGAAGCCTTGCACGGCAGCACGGGTGTTACGGAACAGCACGCGGCCGGTACCGTGGCGATCGAGCAGCTCGCGGATCAAGCGTGCGCTGGCTTCGCTGTCGCCATCGTTGACCGCAGTCAACAAGGCTTCGCCTTCGGCACCGAGGAAACCGTGGATAGTGGCGTGGGCCTTGGGCGACAGGCGGCCTTGTTCGAGCAGCTCCTGCACTGCTTCGGCGACCGGGCGGTAGTTCTCGCTCTCGGCGCGGAAGGCTGCCAGGTCGTGGAAACGATGCGGGTCGAGCAGACGCAGGCGCGCGAAGTGGCTGTCCTGGCCAAGTTGCTCGGGGGTCGCGGTCAGCAGCAGCACGCCAGGGATGACCTCGGCAAGTTGCTCGACCAGGGAATATTCCGCGCTGGCGTTTTCTTCGTGCCAGACCAGGTGATGCGCTTCATCGACCACCATCAGGTCCCAGCCGGCGGCGAACAGCGCGTCCTGAGCCTTCTCGTCTTCGACCAGCCACTCCAGCGCGACCAACGCCAGCTGGGCGTCTTCGAATGGGTTGCTGGCATCGCTTTCAATGAAACGTTCGGCGTCGAACAGCGCTACCTGCAGGTTGAAGCGCCGGCGCATCTCTACCAGCCACTGGTGCTGGAGATTTTCTGGAACGAGGATCAGCACCCGGTTGGCGCGGCCGGTGAGCAGTTGGCGGTGAATCACCAGGCCTGCTTCGATGGTCTTGCCCAGGCCTACTTCATCGGCCAGCAGAACGCGCGGGGCGATCCGGTCAGCGACCTCACGGGCGATATGCAGCTGGTGCGCGATCGGTTGCGCGCGGCAGCCGCCCAGCCCCCACAGGCTCGACAGCATCTGTTTGCTGTTGTGCTGCAGGGTGTTGTAACGCAGCGAGAACCACGCCAGCTGGTCGATCTGCCCGGCGAACAGGCGGTCGCTGGCCAGGCGGAACTGGATGAAGTTGGACAGCTGGGTTTCCGGCAGGGTGCGCGGCTGGTTCTGTGCGTCGAGGCCGTGGTAGACCATCAAGCCGTCGACGTCATCGACCTCGCGCACGGTCAGCTTCCAGCCTTCGAAATGAGTGATCTGGTCGCCCGGCGAGAAGCGCACGCGGGTCAGCGGCGCATTGCGCAGGGAATATTGACGGGTGTCGCCAGTGGCCGGGTACAGCACGGTCAGCAAGCGGCCATCCTGTGCCAGGATGGTACCCAGGCCGAGCTCGGCTTCGCTGTCGCTGATCCAGCGTTGCCCCGGTTGATACTGCTGCGCCATACTGCCTGAACTCCCGCCGATGAAAAGCCGGCTATGTTAACGGATAGACCGGGCAGACCAAAGAGTTAACAGACTAGCCGTTTCATCGACGCCCACCCGCAGCGACGAGGATACCCAGCCCAATGCCTGCCAAGTACCGTTGGTTGACCGCTTCCGTGGGCCTGGGCAGCTTGCTGCTGATGGCCGGTTGCGAGCAGAACAATTTCCAGTCCTTGGCGCCGATCGCCGCCGAGCAGCTCGAGGTGCTGGGTGTGCGTACACCGATCAAGAGCGTGCATTTTCGCGACCGCGACGGCGAGGGGCTGTTGGTGCTGAGCCGTACCGATGGCCAGGCCAGTGACCCCGAGAGCGAGCAGGAAGTCGACAAGGTGGTGCTCAAAGCCACCCTGTACGGGCGCACTGCCGGCAGCGAAGCGTTCAAGCCGCGCTGGCAGATCGAGCAAGAGACCACCTGCCCGGGGCTGGACCTGGATGTCGACTTCTATACCGATGTCAGTGACGTCAGCGATCTGAATGGCGACGGTGTCGCCGAAGTGACAGTGGCCAGCCACGCATTCTGCGGCGGTGGTATTGACCCGCACGACATTGCAATCGAACTGCGTGAAGGTGCTTCGGTCTACAGCATCACCGGTCAGTCCTTGATCAGCCCGGCAGGAGAGCAACCTATCGGCGGTGAGCGGGTTGATAGCGCTTCACTGAGGAATACCGCGCAGGTCCTGCGTGATCATCTGGATGCGGTGTGGCAGAAGGTCTACAAACGGCCGTGGAGCGAAGTCAGCCCCGAGCCGGGTGATGCAGATGACGATCTACCCGATTAAGCAAGCCTGGCTGGCGGCGCACGCTTCCCGTAGTGAGGCACTCAAGGCCGGTTCACACCGGCCGATACAGTAGTGACAGGAGAACCTCAATGCTGCCGCCGATCATTCCACTCAGTGCCATGCCCGTGACCACCCAGCACGACCCGGTCAAACAGACACCGGACATCCGCCCGGTTGTCCCTGCGCAGCCAGCTCCCGACGACAGCTCGATCAACCTCAAGCAGCAGCGCGACCCCAACGAGCAGGCCTTGCTCCTGCGTGAAGAGCAGCGCCGCCAGCATCAGCGCCGCCACGATGAGGATGACGAGCGTTACGAGGCACTCGCCGGAGAGGAACTCAACGCCGACAACACCGTGCCTGTAGCGCCACTGGGCGAACGTCCGCGCCAGGGTTTGCTGGTCGATATCGAAGTCTGACTGGCCAACATCGACGCCTGGCGGCATCATGCACTTATCTGCTGACAGCCGGGCCCGCCCATGAGTGAAGACAACCTGATCGACTTCGGCGCCGAGCGCGCCAAACGTATCCATGACCTCAAGGACAAGCGCCTCGATGAAATGCGCCAGGCCTTCGAGCAAGCCATGCCGCTGACGGCTGGTAAAAAGAAAAAGCCCAAGAACAAACCCAAAAAGCGCTGAAACTTGACGCAGGTCAACCCTGCGCCCGCCTCCAGTGCCCGGTCCCGGGCACTATTGACACCGGTCAATTTCCTCCCTGCTCCTATTCGCTACCTTACATCCATCGGACGACGGCAGATAAACAGGGAGCGCCGACATGTTCTTCGACAATGTGGTTATCGCAGGTGTTGTGACGGTCGGACTGATGCTGGTCTTCTTCGCCGGTCTGGGCATTTTCATCTGGAAGGATTCGCACAAGCGCAAACAGCGCTGATCCTTCCCGATTCATGAGCACGCAAGGCATTTAGGGCGACTTCGGTCGCCCATTTTTTTGTCTGGATTTTCTTGCTGGCGCAGCGCGGCTTACTGTTCCGGCAACAGTGCTTGAACAGCCGTCTCAGGCCGATCAACGGCCAGGTGAAAGCTGAACACAGTTCCGCCCGCAAGGCTTGATGCCACTTGCATGTGCCCGCCGTGGGCGAGGGCGATCTGGTTGGCAATGTACAGGCCGAGGCCCAGCCCTTGTTGATGGGCTGTGGCGCGTGTTCGGGTAAAGGGCTGAAACAGCTGAGCGAGGGTCTGCGCGGGGATCGGCTCGCCCAGGTTATGTACGCTCAGCAGGAAGTGGCCTTCATGAATATTTGCACCGACCGTCACCACACCCTGCGGGTCACCATGCACCAAGGCGTTGGCGATCAGGTTGGATAACAACTGGGCAATCCGCTCAGGGTCACAATACAAGCCGCCGATCTCACCAAGTTGCAGCTGCAATCGGCGCTGTGGGTGGACGCGTTGCAGTTCCGAGGCTACGTGCCGCAGTACCTCAGCCAGGTCATGGCACGGCTGCTGCGCAAGGGCGATACCGCTGCCCAGGCGGCCGCGGGCGAAGTCCAGCACATCACGCACAAGATTGCTCGCCCGTTGACCGCAGGTGAGGATGTGCTTGGCCAGTGCCTGGTGTTTTTGCTCGGTCAGGCGCTGCACCAGCAGCTCTGCGCCGGCGGTGATGGCGAACAGCGGGTTGCGCAGGTCGTGGCCCAGCACGGCAATGAACTGCTCGCGCACCTCTGCCATCGCTCGCTCCTGCTGCAGGGCGTGTTCGGTACGCTGCGCCTGTTCTTCATGTTCTATCTGCACCGACAGCAGGCGGGCAAAGCCCTCGACCATTGGCTGTACTGCGCTGTTTTTCAGCGCAAACGGCTCGGGATCAAGCGCGCAGATGGTGCCGAAGAAACTGCCGTCCTGCCGGTACACCGGCACAGAGATGTAACTCTCGAACTTGTATTGCTTGGGGGTGGGGTGCTGGCAGTAGAGCTGGTCTTCACTGGCCTTGTCGATCACGATCGCCTGATGTGAGCTGCGGATTACATTGCAAAAGGTAGTGGCGATGTCCAGCTCGCCGCCTACATCCATGCCGAATCCGAGGCCGTCCAGCACCGCACAGGCGGTCCAGCTGTGCTCGGTGACCCGCGCCACTGCAGCAAAGCGCATACCGGTGCTCTGGCAGATAACCTGAAGAATCGCCGGCACGGCACTGATGCGACCAATGGTGGCGATGTCGGAACTTACCGCGTTGTTCATGCAGGGTTCCACGGCCCCTTGGGCCACATCAATGATTTGCCGGGTATTCTAGCGGGCTTGCCAGGAGCAGATCAAAAAGCTTGGCGAAGCGCTGGCCAGTTGCGCTAGGCTGAAAGCTGCGCGTGGCCCGCCAGAGGCCGCCGCAGGCTTTGCGTGCGTCACTCTCTTAACTAGCGAGGTACGCCATGGCCATTACTTCTCAAGACATCTGCAGCGCCGCCGACCAGCTCAATGGCTTTGTCGGTTATCACGCCAAGCGCGGCAGTCATATCGTGCGCTTTTCCGAAGATGCGTTTGGCATGGATGTAGCGGACGACAGCATTACACCGTGTAGCGAATTCGTCTGGCGGGCCGAGTCCGGGCAGCGCATGGCGTTGTGCCGTGAGCGCCTGGCCCTGCTGCTCGGCCAGCATGTGGACGACCGCCTGAATATCGCCGAGCCGTTGCGCATCTATCTGCAGCGCAGCGATCTGCCGGAGATCGTTGCCGAGCGCCGTCTGCGTTGAATGTGGCCCCGCTCAGTCTGGGTATGCCAGCCTGAGCGGGGCAGCAGGCCCATGATTGAAGCTGACCTGGTCGCGGCCCTGATGTTTGGCGGCATAGAGTGCTTTGTCGGCGTGTTCCAGCCAGTGCTCCGGCGACTTCAAAAGCTCATCATAGGCTGCCAGACCAATGCTCAGACTGATCCGTAACATGGGTAGTTGCGGGTTGCGGTAGGCATTGACCCGCTCACGCAGCGCTTCCATCGCCAGCCCAGCCCGGGCTTGGTCAGCCCCTGGGAATATCACGCAGAACTCGTCGCCACCGTAGCGCCCGGCCTGATCATCCGGGCCAAGGCTGCGCTGCAGTTCCTGGCTCAAGTGGCGCAGCACGCAGTCGCCGACGACGTGACCATAAGTGTCATTGATGGCCTTGAAATGGTCGATGTCGATCAGGGCGATCATTGCCGGCAGGCGCTGTTGGCGGCTGATCTGGAACTTGAGCAGGAGCAGGTCCTTCCATGAACCGTGATTGAGCAAACCAGTCAGGCTGTCGGTACGGCTCAGTGCGCTGAGCTGACGTTTATGGTCGGCCAGGTTGATCGCCAGGCGATAACACACCCATCCAAGTGCTACGGGATACAGGGCCAGCATTGGCAGGCATGCCCAGACCTGCAGGGCGCTGGTCTGCAACTGCAGGCCGCTGCCCAGCATCGCGCTGGCGAGCAGCATCCCGGCCAATTGCCCGAGCAGCCCGCGCGCCAGCAGGGATTTGCCGCCGGCGGCAACATTGTTCATGGTCATCATCGACAGGATGGTCACCGTGGGCAGAGGATTGAAGTGCATGGCCGCCACCCAGAAGCCGCCCATCAGTGAGTCCAGCAGCAGGTTACGTTGTTCGGCGCGGTAGGGCGCAGTGGAATGCTTGGCCCATAGATAAGCAACGTGTGGCCACAGCAAGCCATTAACCAGCATCAACGCCCAGATCCAGCCGGGAGGATGCAGCGGTGCCATGGCGGCCATCACGCTGAACAGGCCGATGCCCATGCCGAGAATCCTGGGCAGGTAGATGCGCCTGACGAATGAGAGTCCCTTGCCGCTTCTGTTGTCGATCATGATCGTGGTTCTTCCGTGGGGCGCCGTTTATCGCATAAATCGGGTGAATATTGTTCAACAGACTCACCTCAGCGAAAAATGACCTTACAAGCCATTTCACGGTTGATCCAACGCTGTGGGGTAATATGAAGGCCTTGTTTCTCTACGGAGTGCTCCTGTTCATGCTGCCCACGGACTCCCCTGCCGGTGAACCGGCGCGTTATCAGGATGGGCGCTTTCACAACCAGGCGGCCCTGCCACAGGACGGCATGCTGAAAAAACTGCGCATTGGTCTCAAATACCTGTTCTTGCGCAAACCACCGCAAACGCGGCCAGCGACGGCTATTACCTTGCAGCCGATGAGCCGGCAGCAGTTGCTTGATTCGCCAGACCACAGTCTGTGGCGGCTGGGGCACTCGACGATACTGCTCAAGCTGCGTGGGCGCTTTTTCCTCACCGACCCGGTGTTTGCCGAGCGCGCCTCGCCGGTGCAGTGGGCCGGGCCGCAGCGCTTTCACCCTTCGCCGTTGGCGACCAACGAGATTCCGCCGTTGGCAGCCGTGATCCTGTCCCATGATCACTTCGATCACCTCGACGAGCATGCCATTCGCCAGTTGGCGCCGCGCACGGATGTTTTCCTGGTGCCGCTAGGAGTTGGTGACCGCCTGATCGGGTGGGGAGTGCCAGCTGGCAAGGTGCGCCAACTCGATTGGTGGCAGGAGGCGGAGGTGGCGGGCGTGCGCTTTGCCGCCACACCTGCGCAGCACTTCTCCGGGCGCGGTCTGTTCGACAGCAATCAGACGTTGTGGGCGTCCTGGGTGATCATCGATGACGGGCTGCGGCTGTTTTTCAGTGGCGATACCGGTTACTTCGATGGCTTTCGTCAGATAGGCGAGCGCTACGGTCCGTTCGACCTCACGCTGATTGAAACCGGCGCCTACAACCTGGCCTGGCCCAGCGTGCACATGCAGCCCGAGCAAAGCTTGCAAGCACACCTGGATCTGCGTGGGCGTTGGATGCTGCCTATCCACAATGGCACCTTTGATTTGTCTACCCATACCTGGCAGGAGCCGTTCGAACGTATTCTCGCGCTGGCCGGCGCTGCTCACGTCAAGCTGAGCACGCCGCAGATGGGCGAGCGTGTCAGCCTCGACTCACCCCACCCCGGGCAGAACTGGTGGCAACCGCGCCCCCTGCGTCAGCAGGGCAGGGCGCAACCCAGTTCAGTTGTCTCGCGTTAGCTATTAAAGACGCGGCTCTTGGCGATCGTTATTTTGGTTGGCTTCCTTTAATAGCTTGGACGGTGGCTTGCCGCTGTCGCTGCGCACCTGGGCGTGGCTGATCAAGGCAAAGATGAAGCTGCCACCGATGATGTTGCCGGCCAAGGTAGGCAGGGCAAACTCGAACACAAAAGCCTGCCAGGTTTCATCGCCAGCCCAGACCAGGTAGGAAACCTCAACCGAGCCCACCACGATATGGGTGAAGTCGCCGAGGGCCATCATGTAGGTGATCAGCAGGATGATCCAGATCTTGGCGTTCTCCATTGCCGGGATCATCCAGACCATGGTTGCGATCATCCAGCCCGATATGATGCCTTTGGCAAACATCTGGCTGATGTCGTTTTGCATGACCTTGCGGCCTATCTCCAGGAATGCCACGTCTGCCTTGCTGTCGAAAATCGGCAGCTCGAGCATGACCCAGGACACCAGCAGCGTGCCGGCCATATTGCCCAGCAGCACCACGCTCCATAAACGCAACAAGCGGCCGAGGTTGCCCAGGGTCGGGGTAGTCATCACTGGCAGCACGGCAGTCAGCGTGTTTTCGGTAAACAACTGCTGGCGCGCCAGGATCACAGCGAGAAACCCGGCGCAGTAGCCAAGGCTGGCGATGACCTGTGCACTATCACCCTCTGGCAGGCGGGCATAGAACAAGCCCATAGCCATCAACGACAGGCCCATGCTCAGGCCGGCGGCAAGTGCCGACCACCACAGCGCGGCGAGGGTTCGCTCCAGCTCCTGGTCGCCTTGGGCGCGGATGATCTCGTGCAGCACCGCGGCCCGGGGCGGTTGGTTATGGCTGATTTCCTGTTCTTCATCCGCCGACAGGCCAGGGGTTTTGTCGCTGTGCGCATCGCTCATTACCGCTGTGCTCCTCAGGGTGTTTCTCTACAGATCAATTGCGCTGCCGTTTAGTTGCCGGGAAGGCCGTTATCAGCGCGAAAGTTTTTTCAGATCAAGGTGTTGACTCCAAATTCAGATCGCGTATTATTCGCCACCTCGCAGCGAGGCAGTCGCAGCGAGGCAAGTGTTAAACGCTTAAGGTTGTTAGTAGCAAAAAGGCAGTTGACAGCAGGTTGTAACGCTGTAGAATTCGCCTCCCGCTACGAGAGATCGCAAGCGAGTCAAGTGTTTGAAGTTGAACGAGTTTCTCGCAAAATACTTCGAAATAAACGCTTGACAAACACAGAGGAAAGCGTAGAATGCGCGCCTCGGTTGAGACGAAACGCTCAACCAACCGCTCTTTAACAAATTGAATCAAGCAATTCGTGTGGGTGCTTGTGAGTACGGTTTGATAGTCGCCAAGATTATCAGCATCACAAG
>NZ_JACDIU010000026.1:0-103186 GCF_014525325.1 Pseudomonas sp. EZ-C24
GGGCCGCAGAGCGGCCCCAACAATCTCGACCATATACACAATCAATTGGCCCCACCCCGCGCCAAGCCCTAAAGTCCGCCCCGCACACCCACCCAAGCCGGGGAACCCCGCCATGAGCAAAAAGCCGCAAAAGCACCGCCCCAACAAAGCCAAGTCGATCATTGCCCAGCCGCTGTTTCGCAGCCGCCAGGAGCAACCAGACAAGGGCAAAGGCAGCTACCGCCGCGAAGCCTTCCAATCGAGAGATTGGGAGGCTTCTTACTTTTTGGCCGCATGAAAGCATCCAGCGCGCAGGCATGATATGGTCGCTACCTGACCTGTAATTCCTGGATCTGTGCATGTCCCTCAGTCTGTTCCCACGCTGGCAACCACGCCAGCTGATCGCGGCCTCCAGCCTTATCCTGCTGGTCGCCTGTGCGGAAAAACCTACCGCCGCCGACGCCGTGCCACTGGCCCCTGCCCAGCCCGCACCGGTGGTTACCCTGCCCACCAGCAACGCCGACATCAACGCTGAAATCCAGCCAGTGCAGAGCTTTGCCCAGTGGCAGGCCGGTTTCCGTCAACAAGCGTTGCAGGCCGGCATTGATGCCGGGCTGTTCGACCGCGTGTTTGCCGGTGTCACGCCGGACATGGACGTGATCAAGGCCGATCGCAGCCAGCCCGAGTTCAGCCGTCCGGTGTGGGAATACCTCGACGGCGCGCTGTCGCCGCTGCGGGTGCGCAACGGCAAGAAGCTGCTGGAACAGAACGCCGAGCTGCTCACGCGCCTGGAACAACGCTATGGCGTGGACCGCCAGGTGCTGGTGTCGGTGTGGGGCATGGAGAGCAACTTCGGCCAGTTCCAGGGCAGCAAATCGGTAATCCGCTCGCTGGCGACCTTGGCCTATGAGGGCCGCCGCCCACAGTTTGCCCAGGACCAGCTGATCGCGGCGTTGCAGATCCTGCAGAACGGCGACATTCAGCCTGAGGCCATGCGTGGCTCGTGGGCCGGGGCGATGGGCCAGACCCAGTTCATCCCGACCACCTACAACACCCATGCCGTCGACTTCGACGGCGACGGCCGCCGCGACATCTGGAACAGCACAGCCGATGCCCTCGCATCGACCGCGCATTACCTGCAAAGCTCGGGCTGGAAGCGTGGCCAACCGTGGGGCTTCGAAGTCCAGGTGCCGGCCGATTTCGACTTCTGGATCGCCGATGGCGCCCAGCGCAAGACCGTCAGTGAATGGCTGCAACTGGGCGTCAAGCTGCCCAATGGCACCCAGCTGCCAGCGGGCAGCAATCAACTCTCGGCGGCGCTGCTGCTGCCGGCCGGCGCACGTGGCCCGGCGTTCCTGGTGCTGGACAACTTCCGCGCCATTCTCAAGTACAACAACTCGTCGTCCTACGCGCTGGCGGTAAGCCTGCTGGGCGATCGTTTCTCCGGTTGGGGCTTCATTGCCGGCAGCTGGCCCAAGGATGACTTGCCATTGAGCCGCAGCGAGCGCATCGAGCTGCAGAACCTGCTCAATGCGCGCGGCTATGACGCGGGCAATGCCGACGGCATCATCGGCGCCAATACCCGCAAGGCCATCCGTACCGCTCAGCAGGCGCAGAACATGCCCGCTGACGGCTACCCGACGCACAAGCTGCTCGAGAGTTTGCGTCAGTAGTGAGATTGCCGGGGGCTGCTTCGCAGCCCTTTCGCGACACAAGGCCGCTCCTACAGGGACCGCGTAAAATTGACGTGCGCGGCCAACTGTAGGAGCGGCCTTGTGTCGCGATAGGGGCGCAAAGCGCCCCCGGCAATCTCAAGCCCTGAACAAATCCTGCTGCAGCACCAGTGTCTGCATGTCGCTGTCGAGCCGCACCTGAGCGCCCAGCGGCAGGCACAGGTTCGGATCGCAATGGCCACTGCGCCAACCGGCCAGTACCGGCACCCCCAGCGGCGCAAAAATGTCCTGCAACAGCGGCGTCATGGCGGCTACGGTAATCCCGGCAAAGTCACCCACCAACACCCCGCGCACGCCCTGCAGCTTGCCTGCCAGGCGCAGTTGCGTGAGCAGCCGGTCAACCCGGTACAACGGCTCGTTGACGTCTTCGATAAACAGGATGGCGCCGTCGGTGTCGATCTCCCCAAGCGTACTCAGCGTCGCGCCGAGCATCGACAGATTGCCGCCCAGCAGGCGCCCGCTGGCAACGCCTGGCAGCGCTGTGGTCAAGGGATAAGCATGGGGATGGACGAGTGCATCGCCCTGCCCCACTTCACCGCGCAATTGCCGCAGCAGCGAGCTGACTGTCGGTTCAAGCTTGCCGCCCAGCAGGTCGGCGTTGAGCATGCCACCGTGAAAACTGACCAACCCGCAGTAGCGGTTGATCGCGGTGTGTAGCGCGGTGATGTCGCTGTAGCCAATCAAGGGTTTGGGGTTGCGGGCAATCAGCTCGAAATCGATCTGGTCGAGCAGGCGCATGCTGCCGTAGCCGCCGCGCATGCACAGAATGGCGTCCACCTGCGGATCGGCGAATGCAGCATGCAGGTCATCCAGCCTTTGCTGGTCAGTACCGGCCAGATAACCCTGGCTGCTGCTCACGCTGGGATATAGCCGGCACCGATGGCCACGCTCGTTGAACCACTGCTGGGCCTTGTCGGCATCCAGCCGCGCCGGCCCTGCGGGGGCAATCACCGCAAAACAGGCATTCGCTGCCAGCTTTCGCGGCAATAGTGAACCTAGGTGTTCAGCACAGTCCATCCAGCAACTCCTTGAAAGCATTTGCAGATCAATGGGCAGCAACAATGGGCCAGCCCGAGATCGTTGCCCACAGGGTACAGATCCCCAACAAAAATGCCGATGGCACCTCCCGGCGCGCATCGGCATTGGCCCAGCGGATCAGCTTACAGCTTGATCTTGGCTTCGTGCGCCTGCTGGTCAGCGTGGTACGAGGAACGCACCAGCGGCCCGGAGGCGACGTTCTTGAAGCCCATCTTGTGGCCTTCTTCAGCGAACCAGGCAAAGGTGTCCGGGTGCACGAAACGCTGCACCGGCAAGTGGCTGCGCGATGGCTGCAGGTACTGGCCGAGGGTCAGCATGTCGATGTCATGCTCGCGCATGCGCTGCATCACTTCGATCACTTCTTCGTCGGTTTCGCCCAGGCCGAGCATCAGGCCAGACTTGGTGGGTACGTGCGGCACCAGTTGCTTGAACTTCTGCAGCAGGTCCAGCGACCAGTCGTAGTCCGAACCCGGACGCGCGGCCTTGTACAGGCGCGGTACCGTTTCCAGGTTGTGGTTGAACACATCTGGCGGCTCTTGAGCGGTGATCGCCAGGGCCACGTCCATGCGCCCGCGGTAGTCCGGCACCAGGGTCTCGAGCTGCACGCCCGGGGACAGCTTGCGGATCTCGCGAATGCAGTCGGCGAAGTGCTGGGCACCGCCGTCACGCAGGTCGTCGCGGTCTACCGAGGTGATCACCACGTACTTCAGACGCAGGTCGGCGATGGCCACGGCAAGGTTCATCGGCTCGTCGGCATCCAGTGCTTTCGGCCGGCCATGGCCGACGTCGCAGAACGGGCAACGACGGGTGCAGATGTCACCCATGATCATGAAGGTGGCGGTACCACCCGAGAAGCACTCACCCAGGTTCGGGCACGAGGCTTCTTCGCAGACGCTGTGCAGCTTGTGCTTGCGCAGCAGTTGCTTGATACGGTCGACTTCCGGCGAAACCGGGATGCGCACGCGGATCCAGTCAGGCTTCTTCGGCAGCTCGTCGGTAGGGATGATCTTTACCGGGATGCGCGCGACCTTGTCGGCGCCACGCAGCTTGACCCCGGCTTCGACCTTCTTCGGCGCCGGGCGCGGGGTCACGTCATGGGTGGTGATCAGGTTCGGCACGGCTTCTTGCACAGTTGTCATATTCAGTCGATTCCGCCCGTAAGGGTCGTCTGCTCAGCATAGTCGAGGTGCTTGACCAGCTGTCCACGCAGCCTTGTCCTGACCTCGGTGAGTTCGATCGGACCTGCCAGATCACGCAGCTGGGTCATCGCCAGCCCCGCATAGCCGCAGGGATTGATTCGGCGGAATGGCGCAAGGTCCATGTCCACGTTCAGAGCAAGGCCGTGAAAGGTACGGCCGTTGCGGATTCGCAAGCCGAGCGAGGCGATCTTGGCCCCGTCAACATAGACTCCGGGCGCATCGGCCTTGGCCGCCGCCACAACGTCATAACTGGCCAGCAGATCGATCAGGCTGTTTTCGATCCGGGTAACCAGTTCACGCACGCCAAAACCAAGCCGGCGCACATCAAGCAACAGGTAAGCCACCAACTGCCCGGGGCCATGGTAGGTCACCTGGCCACCGCGGTCGCTCTGCACCACCGGGATATCACCCGGCACCAGCAGGTGCTCGGCCTTGCCGGCCTGGCCCTGGGTGAACACCGGCGGGTGCTCGACCAGCCAGACTTCGTCCAGGCTGTCGGTACCACGCTGCTCGGTAAAACGCCGCATGGCCTCCAGCACCGGTTCATAGGGCTGCAGGCCAAGCTCGCGGATACCGAGGCTGGCCGGCATCAGAGCACCATTTTCACAATGCCGGTAGCACGCAGGGCGCTGTTGATGTCATGCAACTGGTCTTCGCTGGTCGCCACGATGTGCAATTGCACGGTGGTGTACTTGCCTTCCTTGCTCTGGCGCTCGGCCAGGGTCGACATGTCGACCTCAGCGTGTTTCTTCAAAATCTCGATGACCGTGTTCTTGAAATTGACCACGGTATCGCCGATCACCTTGATTGGGTAATCAGCGCAGGGGAATTCGATCTTGTGCGACTTGACGTCAGCTTCGCTCATGCGGAAACGGCCTCGTAAGCCGTGGCAACAACAACGCTCCCGCCGGATTGGCGGGAGCGTGGCAGGTCACGTTATCAGTTGAACAACCCGTAGAAGAATAGACGAATGCTATCCCACATACGGCGCAAGATACCACCTTCCTCAACGCCGTCGAGGGCGATCAGGTCGGCGCTGTGAACCACTTTCTCGTCAAGTTTGACTTCGACTTTACCGATCACGTCACCTTTGGCGATGGGCGCGGTCAGCTGTGGGTTCATGGTCATCGAGGCGGCCAGGCGCTTCAATTGGCCTTTAGGCATGGTCATGGTCAGGTCGTTGGCCAGACCGGCCTTGACCTGATTGGTCGCGCCTTTCCATACCGGCGCCTGAGTCAGCTCGGTGCCCTTCTGGTAGAAGGTCTGGGTTTCGAAGAAGCGGAAGCCATAGGTCAGCAGCTTTTGCGTTTCGGCGGCACGCGATTGCTCGCTGTTGGTACCGAACACCACGGCGATCAGGCGCTGGCCATCACGTACGGCGGAGGCGACCATGCAGTAGCCGGCTTCGTCGGTGTGGCCGGTTTTCAGGCCATCGACGGTCTTGTCACGCCACAGCAGCAGGTTGCGGTTGGGCTGCTTGATGTTGTTCCAGAAGAACTCTTTCTGCGAGTAGATCGCATAGTGAGCCGGGTCTTCGTTGATGATCGCGCGAGCCAGCAGGGCCATGTCGTGGGCCGACGAGTAATGCTCGGGGTGCGGCAGACCGGTCGGGTTCATGAAGTGGCTGTTGCTCATGCCCAGATCGGCAGCAGTCTTGTTCATCATGTCGGCGAAGGCATCTTCGCTGCCGGCGATGTGTTCGGACAGAGCGACCGAGGCATCGTTGCCCGACTGGATGATGATGCCGTGCAGCAGGTCGCTGACGGTAACCTGGCTGCCTACCTTGATGAACATCCGCGAACCGCCGGTACGCCAGGCGTTTTCACTGACGGTAACCGGGTCGTTCTCGCCGATCTGGCCACGACGAATGTCGAGGGTGGCGATGTAGGCGGTCATCAGCTTGGTCAGGCTGGCTGGCGGCAGGCGCTCGTCACCGTTGTTTTCGACCAGCACGTTGCCGCTGGACGCGTCCATGAGTACGTAGGACTTGGCTGCCAGCTGTGGTGGGGCTGGCATCATCTGCTCTGCTGCAAAGGCAGCAGGGGTGATCATCAGCAGGACAGGCAGGCAAAGTCGTTTGGCAAGGTTGGTGATGTTCATCCGTCTCTCGAAAATCGCTAATGGTCTGATGTTCCGTGGGCTCGAAGCCCAACGCCCAGTCAGTCTAGTTATGTGAGCTGCGTGGCAGCCCAGGAGCCTGGCGCGGGGCCTGGCGGGGCAAAAACGGCCATTGTACATGGCCGCGCCGGGCAATTCATGACAAAACGGACAGCCCGGCGCCCACTTCAGGCCGCAGCGGGCGCCGTGAGTTCCGCGTTCAGTCGGTGACCAGCTTGGCCTGGCCGAGATTGGCCAGGCGCACGCTGTCTTGAGTCTGCTGCACTTCACCCTGGCTGCTCATCGGCCCCAGGCGCACGCGGTGCAGGGTCTGCTGGTTACGCACGATCGAGCTGATGAACACCGGCGCGCTGACCATGGTGCTCAGTTTCGAGCGCAGCAGCTCGGCAGCATCCGGGTTGGCGAAGGCGCCGACCTGGAGGAACATGCCGCCGGTGTTGCTCGGCACGCTGTTGCTGGCGATCTGCACCGGCACCACGGCAGCGGCATGCTGCTGCGCTGGCGGTGTCCACTGCTCGACCTTGCCGGTGCTGGCGGGCAGCGGCTGCGTCTGCGCGACCTGCGGCTCTTTCAGCACCAACGGCGCCTGCTGGCCGCGCTGGGCCCACCACTGCTGCGGGTCGATGCCTTCAACGCGCACCCGCGCGGTGCCGGTTTCGGCGTAACCGAGCTTCTTGGCGGCGGCGTACGACAGGTCGATGATCCGGTCCGAATAGAACGGGCCGCGGTCGTTGACCCGCAGGATCACGCTGCGCTGGTTGTCGAGGTTGGTCACCTTGACGTAGGCCGGCAACGGCAGGGTCTTGTGCGCCGCGCTCATGCCGTACAGGTCATAGACCTCGCCGTTGGCGGTGTTCTGACCGTGGAACTTGGTGCCGTACCACGATGCAGTACCCTCGGCGCGGTAGTTGCGCGACTCCTGGATCGGGTAATAAGTCTTGCCCAGCACCGTGTACGGGTTGGCCTTGTAGTTGCCGGTGTGCACGGTCGGGGTGGCGTCGGGGATCTTGTTGACGTCGACATCCCACCATGGCGCGCCGTCTTTATGCGCGCGGTTGATGTCCAGGCCCGGCTGCGAGCGGATGACGTTGCCACCCGCACCGCTGCTCTTGGGTGCAGGCCGGCTCGATGAGCAACTGACCAGGACCGCACTGATGGCGATGCAGGTCAGCAGTTTGAAGGAATGAGTAGTAAACAATCCGCGCATTACTTGACGCCCCGTGCAATGACCAGCTGTTGCGAAAGCTGATGCACGGCCATGGCGTACATCACACTGCGGTTGTAACGCGTGATCGCATAAAAGTTCTTCTGGCCCATCCAGTATTCAGGGCCGTTGTCGCCTTCCAGTTTGAAGGCGGTGACCGGCAGATCATCGCGCAGCGCATCATTGCTCGACCAGCCCAATGCGCGCAATTCGGCGACGGTCTTGACCGGCTCGATGCCGCTGGTCAGGCCTTCGTCGGCACGCTCGCCGCGCACCTGGGCGCGGCTGACCACGCCTTCCCCGGCAACCCAGCCGTGGCGCTTGAAGTAGCTGGCGACACTGCCGATGGCGTCATCCGGGTTGTTCCAGATATTGATATGGCCGTCACCGTCGAAGTCCACTGCGTAGGCGCGAAAGCTGCTCGGCATGAATTGCGGCAGGCCCATGGCGCCGGCGTACGAGCCTTTCAGGGTCAGCGGGTCGAGCTGTTCTTCACGGGCCAGCAGCAGGTACTCGCGCAGCTCCTTGCGGAAGAATTCAGCCCGCGGCGGGTAGTCGAAACCCAGCGTCGACAGGGCATCGATCACCCGGTAGTTGCCGGTGTTGCGACCAAAGAAGGTTTCCACGCCAATGATCGCCACGATCACCTGGGCCGGCACACCGTATTCCTGCTCGGCACGCGCCAGGGTTGCCTCGTGCTGGCGCCAGAAGTCGACACCACGAGCGATGCGCGCATCGGTGAGGAACATCGGCCGGTATTCTTTCCACGGCTTGACCCGCTCCGCCGGACGCGAGATCGCGTCAAGAATCGACTGCTTGCGCTGCACCTCGCGGAACACGCCCATCAGCTGCTCGCCGGCAAAGCCGTGGTCGCGGGTCATTTCGCCGACAAACTCGGCCACCTGCGGCGAGCCGTCGTAGTCGCCGGCACTGGCCTGCTGGACTGCGCCGAGCAGGCCCATTGCGCCGATCCACGGCGCCCAACGGGCCGCCCAGCTACGCACTGCTTGCATGAAATTGTTCACCTTATTCAAACTTGCGCGATCCATTTGCGGTGGGTGTGGATCGACATCAGAACGCCAAACGCTGACAGCAGCGTCACCAACGAAGTTCCGCCATAGCTAATGAAGGGCAGCGGCACCCCCACCACCGGGAGCAAGCCACTGACCATACCAATATTGACGAACACATAAACAAAGAAGGTCATCGTCAGGCTGCCCGCGAGCAGCTTGCCGAACAGGGTCTGCGCCTGTGCGGTGATGACCAGGCCGCGGCCGATCAGCAGCAGATAAACGATCAGCAGCATGCAGATGCCGACCAGGCCGAATTCCTCGCCGAGCACGGCGATGATGAAGTCGGTGTGGCTCTCCGGCAAAAAGTCCAGGTGCGACTGCGTACCGAGCAACCAGCCCTTGCCGAATACTCCGCCGGAGCCGATCGCGGCCTTGGACTGGATGATGTTCCAGCCAGTGCCGAGCGGGTCGCTCTCAGGATCGAGGAAGGTCAGCACGCGCTGCTTCTGGTAGTCGTGCATGACAAAGAACCACATCGCCACCGCCACCGGCACTGCCGCGGCGATCACACTGATGATCCAGCGCCAGCGCAGGCCACCCATGAACAGCACGAACGCGCCGGAAGCCAGGATCAGCAGCGCAGTACCCAGGTCCGGCTGGCGCACGATAAGAATGAACGGCACGCCGATCAGCACCAGGCTGATCGCCACATGCTTGAGATCAGGCGGCAAGGTGCGCTTGGACAGGTACCAGGCCAGGGTTGCCGGCATGATGATCTTCATGAATTCCGAAGGCTGGAAGCGGATCACTCCGGGGATGTTGATCCAGCGCGTGGCGCCCATGGCGTTGTGACCCATGACGTCGACCACCACCAGCAGCAACACCCCGGTCAGGTACGCCAGCGGCACCCAGCGGGCCATGAAGCGTGGCTCGAGCTGGGCAATGATGAACATCGAGACCAGGCCGATGCCGAACGAGGTCGCCTGCTTGCTCAGCAGGTCCCAGTTCTTGCCGCTGGCCGAATACAGCACGAACAGGCTGCCGGCGGCGAGGGTCAGCAGAATGATCAGCAGCGGGCCGTCGATGTGGATGCGCTGAAGAAAGCTCGCGCGCCGACGCATGACGTCTTCGCTGGAGAGCATGCGATCAAAATTGTTAATCACTGGGCCTTTTCCTGAGCGACGGTGGCGGGAGCGAACTCGGTTTTCAACTGGCCGTTGGCGTCGAGCAGCCAGGCGTCCATGATCTGGCGCATCACCGGCGCCGCCACGCGGCCACCAGCCTCGCCGTTCTCGATCATCACCGAGACGACGATCTTCGGATCGTCAGCCGGGGCGAAACCGACGAACAGGGCGTGGTCACGGTGACGCTCCTGGACTTTGTTGCGGTCATACTTCTCGCCCTGCTTGATCGCGACCACCTGAGCAGTACCGCTCTTGCCGGCGATGCGGTACTGCGCGCCGGTAGCAGCCGCGCGGGCGGTGCCGCGGGCGTTGTGCATCACCTGCTCCATGCCGTGGGTGACCTTGGCCCAATCGGACGGGTCACGCAGGACGATGTCCTCGATCGGGTTTTCGTCGACCGGCGGCTGGCCCTCGATGGTCTTGGCCAGGTGCGGGCGGAACCACTTGCCCTTGCTGGCGATCAGTGCGGTAGCCTGGGCCATCTGCAACGGCGTGGTCTGCATGTAGCCCTGGCCGATGCCGAGGATCAGCGTTTCGCCCGGGAACCACGCCTGGCGGCGGGTGGCGCGCTTCCACTCACGGGTCGGCATCAACCCGGAGGATTCCTCGAACATGTCCAGCGACACGCGCTGGCCGAGGCCGAACTTGTTCATGTAGGTCGACAGGCGATCGATGCCCATCTTGTGCGCAAGATCGTAGAAGTAGGTGTCGTTGGAACGCATGATCGCCAGGTCAAGATCAACCCAGCCGTCACCGCTGCGGTTCCAGTTACGGTATTTGTGGTCGTAGTTGGGCAACTGGTAATAGCCCGGGTCGAACACCCGGCTGCCGGCTGTCACTACACCGCTGTCGAGGCCGGCGATGGCCACTGCGGGCTTGATCGTCGAACCGGGTGGATACAGCCCGCGCAGGACCCGGTTGAACAGCGGCCGGTCGATCGAATCGCGCAGGTCAGCATAGGCCTGAAAACCAATGCCGGTGACGAACAGGTTGGGGTCGAAGCTTGGCTGGCTGACCATCGCCAGTACTTCACCCGAGCGTGGATCAAGCGCCACGATAGCGCCACGCCGACCACCCAGAGCCAGCTCGGCGGCTTCCTGCAGTTTGATGTCCAGGCCCAGCACGATGTCCTTGCCGGGGATCGGGTCGGTGCGCTTGAGCACGCGCAGCACGCGGCCGCGGGCGTTGGTCTCGACCTCCTCGTAACCGACCTGACCGTGCAGGGCATCTTCATAGAAGCGCTCGACGCCGGTCTTGCCGATATGGTGGGTGCCGCTGTAGTTGACCGGATCAAGGGTCTTCAGCTCTTTCTCGTTGATCCGCCCGACATAGCCGACCGAGTGGGCAAAGTGCGCACCTTGCGGGTAATGCCTGACCAACTGCGCAGCCACTTCCACGCCCGGCAACCGGAACTGGTTGACGGCGATCCGGGCGATCTGGTCTTCGCTGAGCTCGAACAGGATCGGCACGGGCTCGAACGGCCGCCGACCCTGCTTCATGCGCTTCTCGAAGAGGGCACGGTCGTCCGCTGTGAGCCCCAGCACCTCGACGATGGCGTCCAGCACCTCTGGCCATTTGCCGGCGCGTTCGCGGGTCATGGTCAGGCTGAAGCTGGGCCGGTTGTCGGCGATGATCACCCCGTTGCGGTCGAAGATCAGCCCGCGGGTCGGCGGGATCGGCTGCACATGCACCCGGTTGTTCTCCGACAGCGTCGAGTGATAGTCGTACTGGATGATCTGCAGGTAGTACAGCCGAGCAATCAGCACGCACACCAACAACATGATCGCCACAGCGCCGACCACGACGCGGTTGCGCACCAGACGGGCGTCTTTCTCGTGGTCTTTGAGGCGGATCGGCTGCGACATCGGGCGGGCTTACAGGCTCATTTGTGGTAGGGATGCCCGGACAACACGGTCCAGGCGCGGTAGATCTGTTCGCCGATCAGTATCCTTACCAACGGGTGCGGCAAGGTCAGCGGCGACAGCGACCAGCGCTGTTCGCTGCGCGCACACACCTCAGGCGCCAGGCCTTCCGGCCCACCCACCATCAAATTCACCGTCCGCGCATCCAGGCGCCAGCGATCCAGCTCGACCGCCAACTGCTCGGTGCTCCACGGCTTGCCGTGGACTTCGAGGGTGACGATGCGTTCGCCGGGCTGAACCTTGGCCAGCATGGCCTCCCCCTCCTGACGAATCAGGCGAGCCACGTCGGCGTTCTTGCCCCGGGTGTTCAGCGGGATTTCCACCAGCTCGAGCGGCAACTCAGCAGGGAGGCGCTTGGCATATTCATGCCAGCCTTCCTCGACCCACTTGGGCATGCGCGAGCCGACCGCGATCAATCGCAGACGCACGGCGCTTCCTTATTGCTTGTTGAGCTTGTCGAAGTACTCGTTGGCGCCGTTCTCGGAGCTGTGGTGCTTGCCATCGGCAGCACGGCTCTGCTCGGCACCCATCCACAGGCGCTCGAGGTCGTAGAACTGACGCGCAGCGGCGGTCATCATGTGCACGATGACGTCGTTCAGGTCGAGCAGCACCCAATCGCTTTCGCCTTTGCCTTCTTCGCCCAGCGGCATGACGCCCTTGGCTTTGACCAGCTCGCGAACCTTGTCCAGCATCGCGTTGATCTGGCGATTGGAGGTACCGGTAGCGATGATCATGTAGTCGGTCAGGCTGTGCTTGTCACGCACGTCGATCACCTGGATATCCAGGGCCTTGACCTCTCCCAGCGCTTCCTTGGCCACTTCGACCAGTTCTTCGGCAGTGATGTCGTTTTGCTTCTTCATAGTTACTCGTTCAACTCGTTTTGAATGAGGCGCCCCAACGGCGCCCTCAGTTGGACCCACGATATAGATCGTGCGCCTCTATGTAGGCCAGTACTGCATCCGGCACCAGAAACCGTACCGACTTGCCGCTGGCCAGCAGCTGTCGGATTTGCGTGGCCGACACCGCAAGCGGGGTCTGCCAGACGAACGAAATGTGACCCGCCGGGCCGGACATGGCAGTGGGATCGCTTTGCGAGCGCGCAGCCAGCAGGTTGCGCAGCTCGTCTGGTGGTTCGACATCCGCATCCGGGCGTTGCAGCACCAGGATGTGGCAATGTTGGAGCAATTCTTCCCAGCGGTGCCAGCCCGGCAGTCCGCAGAACGCGTCCCAGCCCAGGACCAGAAACAACTGGTCATCGCCGCCCAGCTCGGCCCGGATCGATTCCAGGCTGTCGATGGTATACGACGGTTTGTCACGGCCCAGCTCGCGCGCATCGACGCTCAGGCAGTCGACCCCGCTGACCGCGCTCTGCACCATCGCCAGGCGCGCCTGAGCGTCTACCTGTGGCGTGTCGCGGTGCGGCGGGCGGGCGTTGGGCAGCAGGCGCAGCTCGTCCAGGCCCATCAGCTCGGTCACTTCCAGCGCACTGCGCAGGTGGCCGATATGAACCGGGTCGAAGGTACCGCCGAAAATGCCGACGCGCCGCACTGCAGGGGCCTGATTCAACTCAGCTCGGCTCCTGGCCGCGCAGCTGGCCATCGCCAATCACTACGTATTTTTCGCAGGTCAGGCCTTCGAGGCCGACCGGACCGCGCGCATGCAGCTTGTCGGTGGAAATACCGATCTCGGCACCCAGGCCATACTCGAAGCCGTCGGCAAAGCAGGTCGGGGTGTTGAGCATGACCGACGCCGAGTCGACCTCGGCGATGAAGCGCCGGGCCTGACCCTGGTGTTCGGTAATGATCGAGTCGGTGTGGTGCGAGCCGTAGTGATTGATGTGCTCGATGGCCTGCTCGAGGCCGTCGACCACGCGAATCGACAGGATCGCGTCGAGGTATTCGGTGTGCCAGTCGTCTTCGCTGGCAGGTGCTGCCTGGATGATCGCCCGGGCGCGCTCGCAGCCGCGCAGCTCGACGCCGTGTTCCTGGAAGCGCCGGGCCATTTCCGGCAGGAAGTCTGCAGCAATGGCCTGGTCGACCAGCAAGGTCTCCATGGCGCCGCAGATACCGTAGCGGTAAGTCTTGGCGTTGAAAGCAACGCGCCAGCCCTTGTCGAGGTCGGCGTGCGCGTCGATGTACACATGGCAGATGCCATCGAGGTGCTTGATCACCGGTACGCGGGCATCGCGGCTGATCCGCTCGATCAGGCCACGGCCGCCACGCGGGACGATCACGTCGACGAACTCGGGCATGCTGATCAGTGCACCGACCGCTTCACGGTCGGTAGTTTCCACAACCTGCACCACTGCCGCTGGCAAACCTGCGGCAGCCAGGCCGCGCTGGATGCAGGTGGCAATCGCGCGATTGGAATGAATCGCCTCGGAGCCGCCACGCAGAATGGTCGCGTTACCCGACTTCAGGCACAGGCTGGCAGCATCGATGGTCACGTTCGGCCGCGACTCGTAGATGATCCCGATCACGCCCAGCGGCACGCGCATCTTGCCGACCTGAATGCCCGACGGGCGGTAGCTCATGTCACGCACGGCGCCGACTGGGTCGGGCAGGCTGGCCACCTGGCGCAGGCCGGTGATCATGCCGTCGATACGCGCAGGAGTCAGCGCCAAACGATCGAGCAGCGCCGCTTCCAGACCATTGCTGCGGCCATTGGCGAGGTCCTGCTCATTGGCGGCAGTGAGCTCGGCGCGGGCGGCGTCCAGCGCATCGGCAGCAGCCTGCAAGGCACGGTTCTTCTGTGCGGTGCTGGCGCGGGCGATCACGCGCGAGGCCTGGCGGGCAGCGCGACCCAGGCGGGTCATGTAGTCAAGAACGGACTCAGTCATGGGCTCGGTGTCTTGGCGAAAGGGGAAATCGGCTGATTATAACTGGCGGGCACCAGTACGCCCAGCGGCGGGTGGCGGATGGTAGAAGATGACGCGGTTAATAGACAGGAAAGATGTAACCTGGCTTGACTAAAATGCTCCGGGCGAGGTCTGAAAGCCCCGTGAGTACTGGGCGCCAGCGGTTTGCACCGGCAGGCAGCCATCTGCAGCAGCGTTCAGCCTCGATTAAGCGATTAATTGCTATGATCGCGCCATTCAATCACGAACAGCCAGCATGCCAGACCCAGCCCCCTGCCCGGCCCGCGCCCTGCCAGACAGCTTTTTCGACCGTGATGCCCAGACCCTGGCCAAGGCGCTGCTGGGCAAAGTCATTCGCCACCGTCAGGGCGACCTGTGGCTGGCTGCGCGGATCATCGAAACCGAAGCCTATTACCTGACCGACAAGGGCAGCCACGCCTCGCTGGGCTATACCGAAAAGCGCAAGGCGCTGTTTCTCGACGGCGGGCACATCTATATGTACTACGCCCGCGGCGGCGATTCGCTGAACTTCAGTGCCCACGGCCCGGGCAATGCGGTGCTGATCAAGTCAGCCTACCCGTTCACCGACGCGCTCTCGGACGCCAACAGCCTGGCCCGGATGCAACTGAACAACCCCGATGCCAGCGGCCAGTTGCGCCCACCCGAGCGCCTTTGCGCCGGGCAGACCCTGCTCTGCCGCGCGCTGGGCCTGAAGGTGCCGCACTGGGACGGCCAACGCTTCGATCCGCAGGCGCTGTATGTCGAGGATTGTGCGCTGGCAGTGCCGCAGATCATCCAGTGCGCTCGCCTGGGCATTCCCCATGGCCGCGACGAGCACCTGCCGTACCGCTTCGTCGATGCTCAATTCGCCCGTTTCTGCACACGGAACCCGCTGCGTCGGGGCCAAGTCGAAGGCCGGGACTACTCAACTCTCGTACAAGGAAGCTGACCATGGGCCAATGGCTCGACAGCCTGACCGGCTGGCTCAGCGCCAATCCACAATGGCTTGGCGTGGCAATCTTCGTGGTGGCCTGTGTCGAATGCCTGGCGATTGCCGGGATCATCGTGCCGGGCACGGTATTGCTGTTTGCCGTTGCGGTGCTGGCCGGCAGTGGCGCATTCACCCTGGGCGAAACACTGCTGCTGGGCTTTGCCGGCGGCTTGCTCGGGGATGCGATGTCCTATGCCATCGGCAAGTATTTCCACCAGAACATCCGGCGCTTGCCGCTGATCCGCCATCACCCGGAGTGGATCGGCCGCGCCGAGACCTACTTCCAGCGCTATGGCATCGCCAGCCTGCTGGTGGGGCGCTTTATCGGGCCGTTGCGGCCGATGCTGCCGATGGTCGCCGGCATGTTCGACATGCCGTTGCCGCGCTTCATTGCGGTGAGCCTGGTGGCCGGCGCCGGCTGGTCGGTGGCTTATCTGCTGCCTGGCTGGGCGACCGGCGCGGCGATGCGCCTGCCGCTGCCGGAAGGTTTCTGGCTGGATGCAGGGATCATCGCCGGCACCTTGGCCGTGTTGATCGGCCTGAGCCTGAGCAGCAGCATTCGCGACCAGCGCCACGGGACCCGGCTGATCGCCGGAATGAGTTTTCTGGCGTTGGCCGGGGTGTTTCTCGGCTGGCCGTTCCTGCATGAGTTCGATCAGGGCGTGATGACTCTGGTGCAGGAGCACCGCAGCCAGGCGTTCGACGGCATCGTGGTGATCGTCACCCGCCTGGGCGACTTCCGCACTCAACTGTTCCTCGGCGGCTTGCTGACCGGCCTGCTGTTGCTGGCCCGGCAATGGCGCCATGCGGTCTTCGCCGGCAGCGCCCTGATGGGCACCGCGATTGCCAATGGCACGCTGAAATGGCTGTTTGCCCGAGCCCGACCAGAAGTGCTCAGCGACCCGCTGACCACTTACAGCATGCCCAGCGGGCACAGTTCGGCCTCGTTTGCGTTCTTCCTGGTGATGGCGGTACTGGCCGGCCGCGGGCAACCGCCGCGGATGCGCCTGACCTGGATCATGCTCGGCTGCATCCCGGCGCTGTCCATCGCCCTGTCGCGGGTCTACCTGGGCGCGCACTGGCCGACCGATATCCTTGCCGGGGCCCTGCTGGCCTGCTGTATCTGCGCCCTCAGCCTGACCCTGGTGCAGTGGCGCCAGCCTTTGACGGCGCTACCGCTGCGGGTGTGGTGGCTGATCCTCCCGGCGTGCGTGGCATTGCTGGCGTTTTTTGCCCTGTACGCCCTGCCCCACGCACTACTGCGCTATCAGTACTGAGTGTGAAGGAGCGCCTGGCCAGGCGCTCCTGATCAGGCAAACAGCTCGCCTTGCATGCGCTCGAGCAGCGATTGAATCGCGGCCAGGCGCTGCTGCGGCGAGTCCATCGCCAGCAGCTCGAGCTTGTCTTCTTCGATAAACGGCAGCAGGTAGGCCAACTGGTTGGCCAACGCCTGGCGCCCCTCGGCGCGCGGCATATCCAGCGCCGCGACCATTGGATGCTCACCCAGGGCCAGCAGCAGCGCCACCAGGTCATCATCTTCCTCGCTCAAGGCGCTGTCGGCGCTGTCGGCCAGCCAGTTCACCTCGGCCAGCAGCAGTTGGTCTTTCTGCACGTTGGTCTGGCCGACCTCGAAGCGGCGCACGCCCTCGACGCGAATGCCCAGCAGGCCGTTGTCCTGCTGTTCGAAGTCGCGGATCAGCGCTTCGCAGCCAATCGGCGCAACGCCCATTGGCGCCTTGCCGACCTGCTCGCCCTCGAGGATGCACACCACGCCAAAGCCAGCGCCCTGCTTCATGCAGCGGCCGATCATGTCCAGGTAACGCGCCTCGAAGATCTGCAGATCGAGCATGCACCCGGGAAACAGCACGGTGTTGAGCGGAAACAGCGGTAGCGTCATGTTCAATCCTCAAGCCACCAGGCTAACCGCCAACGGCAGGAATACCGCCGTGGCCACCCCCATCAAACTCATCGCCAGCGCCGCAAAGGCGCCGCATTCGTCACTTTCCTGCAGGGCCACCGAGGTGCCTACCGCATGTGCGGTAATCCCCAGCGACATTCCCCGCGCCTCGGCGCTGTGCACACCACAACGGCTGAGCAGCGCCGGGCCGAAAATCGCCCCGATCACCCCGGTGATCAACACGAACACCGCCGCCAGCGCGGCCACGCCGCCGATCTGCTCGGCCACCAGCATGGCAATCGGCGAGGTCACCGACTTGGGCGCCATGGTCATCAGGATCATGTGCTCGGCACCGAACCACCAACCCAGCAGCACACAGGCACCAGTGGCGAACACCCCTCCGATTACCAGCGTAGTAAAGGTGGGCCAGAACAACTGGCGAATCCGCCGCAGGTTCAGATACAGCGGCACCGCCAGCGCGACCGTGGCCGGGCCAAGCAGGATATTCATGATCTCGGTGCTCTTGCGGTACTCGCTGTAATCGATGCCGCACAGCAGCAGGATAGTAATCACCACCACCATCGAGACCAGCACCGGCTGCAAAAAGATCCAACGGGTCTTCTCGAAGGCCGCCAGCACCAACTGGTAAGCACCCAGGGTGATGCCGATGCCAAACAGCGGATGGTGCACTACGGCATCCAGTGCGCCTTGCCAATCGAGGATCATGGGTGCTCCTCCGGCTTGCTCTGGCGCTGGATCAGCTTCTGCATCAAGACGCCGACGAATACCAGGGTCAGCAGGCAAGACAGCACCAACGCACCGACGATGGCCCAGAAGTCAGCAGCAATGTCTTTGGCATAGACCATCACCCCAACGGCAGGCGGCACCAGCAGCAACGGCAGGTAACGCAACAGGCTGGAGGCCGCTTCGTTCAACGGTTTGCCGACTTCGCCGCGGGCGATGAGAAATACCAGCAGCAGCAACAGGCCGATGATCGGCCCAGGCAGAATCGGCACCAGCAGGTGATTGAGTGCCGTACCCAGCAACTGAAACAACACCAGCCAGGTCAATCCACGCAACAGCATAAGCTTCTCCTTGGGGCATGGCGGCCATTATAAACACGCGTGGCCGGGCGCGTGGCCAGCACATGGTTGCTTGACCGCGCGCTGCCAACATGATGATCTTGCACGCGCGTACCACTTGAGCAGACACGACAACCTGGAGAGTCACGATGCCCTATGTACCTGTTGCAGCGCTTTCGCAGTATGTTGGTAAGGAACTGGGACGTTCCGCCTGGCTGACCATCGATCAGCAACGCATCAACCTGTTCGCCGAAGCCACTGGCGATTTCCAGTTCATCCACGTCGACCCGGAACAAGCCAGCAAGACTCCGTTCGGCTGCACCATCGCCCATGGCTTTCTGACCCTGTCGCTGATCCCCAAGCTGATGGAAGACATCCTCGTGCTGCCCGAGGGCATGAAGATGATCGTCAACTATGGCCTGGACAGCGTGCGCTTCATCCAGCCAGTCAAGGTCGACAGCAATGTGCGTCTCAAGGTCGAGCTGAAGGAAGCGACCGAGAAAAAGCCTGGCCAGTGGCTGCTGAAGATCCTCGCTACCCTGGAAATCGAAGGCGAAGACAAGCCGGCTTATATCGCCGAGCCGTTGACCCTGTGTTTCGTCTGAGCCACTGACGGGGCTGCCACGCGGCCCTGCGATTGCTGGCTGGGCACTGTCTCAGCCCACGCATTGTGCGGCATACTCGGCACATCTATTGCCGAGATCCGCCATGCGTGTACTGCTGCCCCTCGCCCTCACCGTTCTGCTTGCTGCCTGTGGCGACGGCGAACCACTGTCGCCGCCAGACGCCCGCCTGCCTGACGGTGGCCGCTACCGCGGCCAGGTGGTCAATGGCCTGCTGCAGGGCGAGGGCCGGATCGACTACCCCAATGGCAGTTGGTACGCCGGCACCTTCGCCAACGGCCAGTGGCATGGCCAGGGCGAATGGCATGGCAGCAACGGCGAGGTCTACCGCGGCCAGTTCGCCAGCGGCCTGTTCGAGGGCCTGGGCGAGCTGACCACGCCCGGCAGCCACTACACAGGCACCTTCAAGCATGGCCGGCGCGACGGTGAAGGCACCCTCAAACAGAACGATCAGGTCTACCGTGGCCAGTTCAAGGACGACCAGTACCATGGCGCCGGCGAGCTCAAGTTGACCGACGGCAGCCAGTACCAGGGCCTGTTCGCCAAGGGCCAGCCGAACGGCGCCGGGGTGCGCAGCGATGCCAGCGGCAATCAGTTCAGTGGCTACTTCGTCGATGGCCAGCTGCAAGGCAGCGGCACTTACGACAGCGCCGATGGCGAGCAGTACATCGGCGAATTCAAGGACAACCGCCTGCAAGGCCGCGGCCGCTTCGAAAACGCCGACGGCGACGTCTGGATCGGTGAGTTCAGCGATGGCTCGCTGGACGGCCAGGGCGAGCTGCTGGGCAGCGATGGCAGCCGCTACAAGGGCGGCTTTCGCAACTGGCGGTTCTCGGGCGAAGGCCGCCTGCACCTGGCGGACGGCAGCCAGTACATCGGCGGTTTTGCCGACGACGCCTACCAGGGCCATGGCCGCCTGATCCACGCCGACGGCCGCATCGAGGGCGGCTACTGGGTCAAGGGCGTGCGTGTGCGCGACGAACAGAGCAAGCTGCTGCCCGACCCGCTCGACCTGGCTCTGCTCAATCAGGGCAAGCTGCTCAAGGACGCGCTGGCCCAGGTGCCGCCATCCAAGGCGCCGATCCAGCTGTACAGCCTGGTGCTGGCCGGCGATGGCCAGCAAAGTGTGTTCATGCGTGAAGCCGACTATGTCAGCAACATGCTCAAGGTGCGCTTTGGCGCCAGCGGCCAGATCACCCTGGTCAACCACCGCGATCACCTGGCCGATCGGCCAATGGCCACCCGCGAGAACCTCACCCGCGCCGCCACAACCCTGGCCGAGCGCAGCGGCCCGGAAGACCTGATCTTCATCTACCTGACCAGCCACGGCAGCGCCGATCACCAGCTGGTGCTCGACCAGCCGCGCCTGCAACTGGCCGATCTCTCCGCCGATGAGCTGGCCAGCACCCTCGCGCCGCTCAAAGACCGCGACAAGGTGGTGGTGATCTCGGCCTGCTACTCCGGCGGTTATATCCCGCCACTGAAAGATGAGCGGACCCTGATCATGACCGCCGCGCGCCCGGACCGGGTGTCATTTGGCTGTTCGGAAGAGGCCGACTTCACCTATTTCGGCGACGCCCTGTTCGCTGAAGCCCTGAACCAGACCGACGATTTGAAACAGGCGTTTGAACTGGCGCGCGCCAGCGTTGCCGAACGGGAACGTAGGGAAGGTTTCGAGGCCTCTGAACCGCAGCTGTGGGCGCCGCCCGCAGTACTGGCACACTGGCAACGGCTGCGCCAGCAGCAGGCCGAAGAAGCCTTGCGCAATGAAGCTCAGACAGCCGTACCGCCGCAGGCAAAACCACCTGCTAAGCGCTAAGCTGTGTGTAACAAGGGAGAGACATCATGTACTTGACGCCTCAGCATGTCCTGATCGCCGGCGCTACTGGCTTGACAGGTGAACACCTGCTTGACCGGCTGCTCAATGAACCCACCATCAGTCGCGTGCTGGCGCCAACGCGCCGGCCGCTGGCAGAGCATCCACACCTGGAAAACCCGGTCGGCGACCCTGCGGTGTTTCTGCCGCAACTGGGCGGCCGAGTCGATATCGCCTTCTGCTGCCTGGGCACTACCATCAAGCAGGCGGGCTCGGAGTCGGCGTTTCGCGCTGTCGATCTGGACATGGTGGTGGCGTTCAGCAAACGTGCGCGGGAAATGGGTGCACGCCATCTGCTGGTGGTCAGCGCCATTGGCGCAGACCCCAAGTCGTCGGTGTTCTACAACCGGGTCAAAGGCGAAATGGAAGAGGCGCTGAAAGCGCAGGACTGGCCACAGCTGACCATCGTGCGGCCATCGCTGTTGCTCGGTGAGCGGATTGAACCGCGCCTCGCCGAGCGCCTGGCCGCGCCGATTGCCCGGCTGCTGCCTGGCAAGTACGGTGGCATCGAGGCGTGTACCCTGGCCCGGGCATTGTGGCGCCTGGCGCTGGAAGAAGAAGACGGTATCCGAGTGATCGAGTCGGACGAACTGCGCAAACTGGGTAAAAACTAAGCAATTGCCGGGGGCTGCCCCGGCAATCTCACAGCCCACCTGATGCGTTGAAGCCCACGCCAAGTGCAGTCAGCAACGACAGCGGCAGCAACAGGGTATCGAGCAGTGCGCTGCCGGGCAGGTCCAGCGCCGGATAAGCCGGGGCTTGCGCTCCAAAGCGATCCGCAGGGCAGCAGCCACCCTTCATCACATACCAATCCAGACGGGTGCCGGCGTATACCACCGGCGCCCCAGGCTTGTTCGCATCCAGCGTACGCACGGTGGCGCAGCCGCCCAGCGAAGTAGCGACCAGCAAGGCCAGCAGAGCCCGCCTCAATCATCCACTCCGTAGTGATGCTCGCCCCAGCGCGGCAGCATGTCCTGAGGGATGTTCAGCAGGTTGAGAATCCGCGCGACGACAAAGTCGACCAGGTCATCGATGGTCTGCGGCTGATGGTAGAACCCAGGCGCTGCAGGCAGAATCACCGCGCCCATCTGCGACAGCTTGAGCATGTTCTCCAGGTGAATGGTCGAGAACGGCGCCTCACGCGGCACCAGAATCAGCTGGCGGCGCTCCTTCAAAGTGACGTCGGCGGCACGCTCGATCAGGTTGTTGCAGGCACCTGTGGCAATCGCCGACAAGCTCCCGGTCGAGCACGGCACCACGACCATGGCCGCAGGCGCGCCGGAGCCGGACGCAACCGGCGACATCCAGTCTTCCTTGCCGTACACGCGAATCTGCCCGGCGGCAGCGCCGGTGTATTCGGTGAGGAAGGTCTGCATCGCCTGCGCCTTGGGCGGCAGCTGCACATCGGTCTCGGTGGCCATTACCAGCTGGGCGGCCTTCGAGATCAGAAAATGCACCTCGCGGTCTTCCCGTACCAGGCAATCGAGCAGGCGCAGGCCGTATTGCGCGCCGGAGGCGCCGGTCATGGCCAGGGTAATGCGCTGCGGGCCGTTCACTTCAAGGCCTCGGCCAGCTTGCCGTGCAGGCCGCCAAAGCCGCCGTTGCTCATGATCACCACATGGGTCCCGGGGCGCGCCTGGCCCTTGACCCGCTCGATGATCGCCTCAAGGCTGTCGGCGACAATCGCCGGCACTTTGCACTGCGCAGCAGTCGCGGCGAGATCCCAACCGAGGTTGGCCGGGGCATACCAGATCACCTGGTCGGCATCCTTGACGCTCTCGGGCAGGCCGTCGCGGTGCGCACCGAGCTTCATCGAATTGGAACGGGGTTCGATCACGGCGATCACCGGCGCCTCACCGACCTGCTTGCGCAGGCCATCGAGGGTGGTGGCAATCGCGGTCGGGTGGTGAGCGAAGTCATCATAGATGGTCACGCCCTGTACTTCAGCAACCTTCTCCATGCGCCGCTTGACGCTCTTGAAGGCATTCAGTCCGTCGATGGCCATCGCCGGGACGACGCCGACATGACGCGCCGCAGCCAGCGTCGCGAGGGCATTGGCAACGTTGTGCTGGCCAGTCATCGGCCAATTGACGGTGCCCTGCACCACGCCTTCGAACAGCACTTCAAACTGCGAGCCGTCGGCGCTGAGCAGGCGCGCCTGCCACTGCCCGCCAGCACCGGTGGTCTGCACCGGCGTCCAGCAGCCCATGCCGATCACCCGCTCCAGGGCTTGCTCGGTGGTCGGATGAATGACCAGCCCTTCACTCGGGATGGTCCGCACCAGGTGATGGAACTGACGCTCGATGGCGGCCAGGTCGGGGAAGATATCGGCGTGGTCGAACTCAAGGTTGTTGAGGATCGCGGTACGCGGGTGGTAATGGACGAACTTCGAGCGCTTGTCGAAGAAGGCGCTGTCGTATTCGTCGGCTTCGATCACGAAGAACGGCGTATCGCCGAGACGCGCCGACACCGAGAAGTTCTGCGGCACGCCACCAATGAGGAAGCCCGGGCTCATGCCCGCATGCTCCAGCACCCAGGCGAGCATGCTGCTGGTGGTGGTCTTGCCATGGGTGCCGGCGACAGCCAGGACCCAGCGGCCTTGCAGCACATGGTCGGCCAGCCACTGCGGGCCGGAAACATACGGCAGGCCTTTGTTCAGCACATATTCGACTGCCGGGTTGCCACGCGACATGGCGTTGCCGATCACCACCAGATCAGGGGCTGGCTCCAGCTGCGCCGGGTCATAGCCCTGGATCAGCTCGATGCCCTGGGCTTCGAGCTGGGTGCTCATCGGCGGATAGACATTGGCATCGGAGCCGGTGACCCGATGGCCGAGCTCTTTCGCCAGCACGGCCAGGGAGCCCATGAAAGTACCGCAAATACCGAGAATATGAATGTGCATGATCGACCTCGCAAAACGTCGAGGCAGGGTAGCCCAGGGCGCGCCAATTCGCACCCGCTGATTCAGCTTCAACTGACTCGGGTGATGCCGTGTCTGCGCAGTTTGCGATACAGGGTGTTGCGGCTGATGCCCAGGTGGCTGGCGACGTGGGTCAGGTGCCAGCGCAGTTGTTCAAGGGTGGCCAGCAGCGCTTCGCGCTCGGCATCGGCCAACGGCGCGGCCACGCTGGCATTAGCCGTTGCCGGAGCGGTGCGGGTGATGATCGCCGGCAGGTCAGCCAGACCGATGCGCCGATCGTCACACAGCGCCACCAGCGTACGCAGCACGTTGCGCAGCTGGCGCACGTTACCGGGCCAGGCGAAGGCCAGCAGCGCCTCACGCGCCGCCGGCTCCAGCTCAAGCGGCTGGCCATCGGCCTCCTGCGCCAGGATGAAGTCGAGCAACTGGCCCTTGTCGCTACGCTCGCGGACTGCTGGCAAGGGCACTTCGAGGCCGTTGAGGCGGTAGTAGAGGTCTTCGCGAAAACTGCCCTGCTCGACCCGCTCGAGCAGATCGCGGTGGGTGGCGCTGATGATGCGCACATCCACGGCCTGCGCCTCGCCGCCGATGGGCACTACCTGGCGTTCTTCCAGCACGCGCAGCAGGCGCGTCTGCAAGGCCAGCGGCATGTCGCCGATCTCGTCCAGCAGCAAGGTGCCGCCATCCGCCTGGAGCAGCTTGCCGCGCATGCCTTCCTTGCGCGCGCCGGTAAAGCTGCCGCCGCGATAACCGAACAGCTCGCTCTCGATCAGGCTCTCCGGGATCGACGCGCAGTTGATCGCCACAAACGGCTTGTGCCGGCGCTGGCTGGCCTGGTGCACCGCCTGGGCAAAGGCCTCCTTGCCGCAGCCGGTTTCACCACGCAGCAGCAATGGCACATCGCGCTCGAACACGCGCAGGGCGCGGCCAAAGTCGGTTTGCAGGGCCGGGTCGAGCAGGCAGATCTGCGCTGCTGGCGCCACCACCGGCAAGGGCTGCGCGGCGGGCACGGCCCAGGCCGCTACCGGTGCCTGCCCGCGCAGGCTGGCATAGACCTGACGGCCATCGCGGGTGTGCAGGGGCCAGGCGGTACTGCCCTGCGGCGTCGCGCGACCGAGCAACTCGTCGAGGTTGCAGGCAAAGAACATATCGATCGGTTTGCCCAGCACGCCACTGCGAATGCTGCCCAGCAGGTTCAGCGCGCTCTGGTTGGCCGCGCTGATCCGGCCATCGCCATCAAAGGCAAGCAAGCCTTCACTGAACAGCCCGACCGACTCTGCCTGCAGGTGAAAACGCAGCAGCCATTGGTGCTGGTAGTGGCGCAGGAAGTAGCAACTCTCGATCATCTTCGCCGACAGGTTGACCAGCGCCATGGTGTGGAACTGGCTCTGACGCGACACGTCGGCTCGCGCCGAGGACACGTCGAGCACCGCCAGCAGTTCGCCGTGCGGGTCGAATACCGGGCTCGCCGAGCAGGTCAGGCCGGTGTGGCGGCCACGAAAGTGTTCATTCTGATGAATGGTCAGCGCCTGGCGCTCGACCAGGCAGGTGCCGATGCCGTTGGTGCCCTCGCTGGCTTCGCTCCAGTCCGCCCCCAGCCACAGCCCGGCGCGCTCGAAGATACGCCGCTCGGTGGGCGCCGTGACGCAGTTGAGGATCACCCCGTGGGCATCGGTGAGCAGCACCGCATGGCCGGCGCCAGAGAGCTGCTGGTGCAGACTGTTCATCTCGCCGTCGGCAATGTGCAGCACCTGGCGCAGGCGCTCGCGGGTCTCCAACAGGCGCCCGTGCTCAAGCACCACCGGCGCCTGGCTGCGCGCAGGATCAAGGTGGTAGTCCTCCAGGCAACGCAGCCACGAACGGGCAATGGAAGGGTCGCTGGCCGGGCCGTTGCCTTCACCGCGGGCGGTGGTCAGGACCTGCTGGGCATGCTGGCTGAACGTGGTGTTCTGCATTTGTTGTTGGACTCCGCAGATACAGTCTGTGGCCAGCATCCTCCACCCGAGAAGCCTTTGCAATGGTGCGCTGGCGTGGCCGGCACAGGCTGTACCGCCAGTGGTACAAAGTGTCACCCAGCGCGTTCCAGCCCTGGCACAACGGCTGGCCGTCACGCCCGCTGCACTGGGCCAAGCCCTTGATCTACAAGGCCTGGCAGGCGCTGGCCCGACCTTTGCTCTACGCTTGATAACTCCCTAACAAACATAACTAACCAGGAGAGACACCATGCGTTACGCACATCCCGGTACCGACGGCGCCAAGGTCAACTTCAAGCGTCAGTACGGCAACTTCATCGGTGGCGAGTTCGTAGCTCCGGTCAAAGGTCAATATTTCGAAAACACTTCGCCGGTCAACGGCAAGCTGATCGCTGAATTCCCGCGCTCGACTGCCGAAGACATCGACAAGGCGCTGGACGCCGCCCACGCTGCTGCCGATGCCTGGGGCCGCACTTCGGTACAGGATCGCTCCAACGTACTGCTGAAGATTGCCGACCGTATCGAGCAGAACCTCGAGCTGCTGGCCATCACCGAAACCTGGGACAACGGCAAGCCGATCCGCGAAACCCTCAACGCCGACATCCCGCTGGCGGTCGACCACTTCCGCTACTTCGCGGGCTGCATCCGTGCCCAGGAAGGCGGCGCTGCCGAAATCAATGAAAACACCGTGGCCTATCACATCCACGAACCGCTGGGCGTGGTCGGCCAGATCATCCCGTGGAACTTCCCGATCCTGATGGCCGCGTGGAAGCTCGCCCCGGCCCTGGCTGCCGGCAACTGCGTGGTGCTCAAGCCCGCCGAGCAAACCCCGCTGGGCATCACCGTGCTGGTCGAACTGATCGGCGACCTGCTGCCACCTGGCGTGCTCAACGTGGTGCAGGGCTATGGCCGTGAGGCTGGCGAAGCGCTGGCGACCAGCAAGCGCATTGCCAAGATCGCCTTCACCGGCTCGACCCCAGTCGGTTCGCACATCATGAAATGCGCTGCCGAGAACATCATCCCGTCCACCGTCGAACTGGGGGGGAAGTCGCCGAACATCTACTTCGAAGACGTCATGCAGGCCGAGCCGAGCTTTATCGACAAGGCCGCCGAGGGCATGGTGCTGGCGTTCTTCAATCAGGGCGAAGTGTGCACCTGCCCATCGCGGGCGCTGGTCCAGGAGTCGATCTATCCGCAGTTCATGGAAGCGGTGCTGAACAAGGTCAAGCAGATCAAGCGTGGCGACCCGCTGGACACCGAGACCATGATCGGCGCTCAGGCCTCGCAGCAGCAGTTCGAGAAGATTCTCTCCTACCTGGACATCGCCCAGGCCGAAGGCGCCGAGCTGCTCAGCGGCGGCAAGGTGGAAAAACTCGAAGGCGCCCTGGCCACCGGCTATTACATCCAGCCGACCCTGCTCAAGGGCAACAACAAGATGCGCGTGTTCCAGGAAGAAATCTTCGGCCCGGTGGTCAGTGTCACCACCTTCAAGGACGAAGCTGAAGCGCTGGCGATTGCCAACGACACCGAGTTCGGCCTCGGCGCCGGGGTCTGGACCCGCGACATCAACCGCGCCTACCGCATGGGCCGTGGCATCAAAGCCGGCCGGGTATGGACCAACTGCTATCACCTGTACCCCGCGCACGCCGCGTTTGGTGGCTACAAAAAGTCCGGGGTTGGCCGCGAAACGCACAAGATGATGCTCGATCATTATCAGCAGACCAAGAACCTGCTGGTGAGCTACGACATCAATCCGCTGGGCTTCTTCTAAATACGCCCGGGGCTGCTTTGCAGCCCTTTCGCGACACAAGGCCGCTCCTACAGCCGACTGTGGGAGCGGGCTTCCCCGCGAAGGGCCGCAAAATGGCGATGACACACCACCCCCCCAGAGCAGCAACCGCTCTGGCGCGCTTCATGCAAGACAAATCACCAAGTGGCCGCACTCCCTTCGGCCCCCAAAAAAAATAACTGGTGAATCCAATGCCAAGCGATCATCCCGCCGGTACGCCGGCTACTTCTTCCGTCGATTTCGAAAAGGTCGGCTCCGACTATTTCCAGCAACGCGAATTGAAAAAAGGCGCCGCCGGCTGGGTCCTGCTGGTCGGTCTCGGGGTCGCCTATGTGATCTCCGGTGACTACGCCGGCTGGAACTTCGGCCTGGCCCAAGGCGGCTGGGGCGGCATGTTCCTCGCCACCTTGCTGATGGCGACGATGTACCTGTGCATGTGCTTCTCGCTGGCCGAACTGTCGTCGATGATCCCTACCGCCGGCGGTGGCTACGGCTTTGCCCGCAGTGCGTTCGGCCCGTGGGGCGGTTTTCTCACCGGCACCGCGATCCTGATCGAGTACGCCATTGCCCCCGCGGCGATTGCGGTGTTTATCGGCGCCTACTGCGAGTCGCTGTTCGGCATTGGCGGCTGGATGATCTACCTGGCCTTCTACATCATCTTCATCGGCATCCACATCTTTGGGGTCGGCGAGGCATTGAAGCTGATGTTCATCATCACCGCGGTGGCAGCGATTGCCCTGGTGGTGTTCCTGCTCGGCATGGTGCCCCATTTTGATGCGGCCAACCTGTTTGACATCGCTCCAACCAACGCCGCCGGCGCCAGCAGTTTCCTGCCGTTTGGCTACCTCGGTGTGTGGGCGGCAATCCCCTATGCGATCTGGTTCTTCCTCGCGGTCGAAGGCGTGCCGCTGGCTGCCGAAGAAACCAAGAACCCGAAACGTGACCTGCCGCGTGGCCTGATCGGCGCGATGCTGGTGCTGCTGGCGTTTGCCCTGCTGATTCTGGTGATCGGCCCCGGCGGAGCCGGCTCGGAAGCGCTGAAAGCCTCGGGTAACCCGTTGGTCGAAGCCCTGTCGAAAGCCTACGGCGGTTCGACCTGGATGGGCGGCTTCGTCAACCTGGTCGGCCTGGCCGGTTTGATCGCCAGCTTCTTCTCGATCATCTATGCCTACTCCCGGCAGATCTTCGCCCTGTCGCGCGCCGGCTACCTGCCGCGCAAGTTGTCGCAGACCAACAAGAGCAAGGCGCCGGTACTGGCGCTGATCATCCCGGGCATCATCGGTTTCGCGCTGTCGCTGACCGGTCAAGGTGATCTGCTGATTCTGGTCGCGGTTTTCGGCGCGACGCTGTCGTATGTATTGATGATGGCGGCGCACATCACCCTGCGTATCCGCCGGCCGAAAATGGACCGCCCGTACCGCACCCCGGGCGGCATCTTCACCTCGGGCGTGGCGCTGGTGCTGGCCTGCGTGGCGGTGATTGCCGGGTTCCTGGTCGATCCGCGAGTGGTAATTGGCGCTGCGGTGATCTATGCAGTATTGATTGCCTACTTTGCGTTCTACAGCCGTCACCACCTGGTAGCGGGCACACCGGAAGAAGAGTTCGCTGCGATCCAGAAGGCCGAAGAGGCCTTGCACTGATTGCCGCTATGCGCCGCAGGCCCTGCCTGCGGCGCTCTGGAGAGTCTGTATGGCAAGTTTCGTACACACGGTAGGCCATCTGGTCTACCGCTTCGACAGCCTCAAGGAAGTCATGGCCAAGGCCAGCCCGGCCCGCTCCGGTGACTTCCTCGCCGGAGTCGCCGCCGAAAATGACGGCGAACGCGTCGCCGCGCAGATGGCCCTGGCCAATATCCCCCTCACGCACTTTTTAAGCGAAGCGCTGATCCCCTACGAAGAGGACGAAGTCACCCGCCTGATCATCGACAGCCACGACGCTGAGGCCTTCGCCCCGGTCAGCCACCTGACCGTTGGCGGCTTGCGCGACTGGCTGCTCGGCGAGCAGGCCGATGAAGACAGCCTGCGCGCCCTCGCGCCTGGCCTGACCCCGGAAATGGCCGCGGCGGTGTCGAAGATCATGCGGGTACAGGACTTGATCCTGGTCGCGCAGAAGATCCGCGTAGTCACTCAGTTTCGCGGCACCATGGGTTTGCGCGGACGCCTGTCGACCCGCCTGCAGCCCAACCATCCGACCGATGAGCCAGCCGGGATCGCCGCGAGCATTCTCGACGGCCTGCTGTACGGCAACGGCGATGCGATGATCGGCATCAACCCGGCCACCGACAGCATTTCGTCGATCTGCGCCATGCTGGAAATGCTCGATGCGATCATCCAGCGCTACCAGATCCCGACCCAGGCCTGCGTGCTGACCCACGTCACCACCTCGATCGAGGCGATCAACCGCGGCGTGCCGCTGGACCTGGTGTTCCAGTCGATCGCCGGCAGCGAAGCGGCCAACGCCAGCTTTGGCATCAACCTCAATGTCTTGCAGGAAGGCTATGAAGCCGGCCTGTCGCTCAAGCGTGGCACCGTCGGGCAGAACCTGATGTATTTCGAGACCGGCCAGGGCAGCGCGCTGTCGGCCAACGCCCACCATGGCGTCGACCAGCAGACCTGCGAAACCCGCGCCTACGCCGTGGCGCGCCACTTCAAGCCGTTTCTGGTCAATACCGTGGTCGGTTTCATCGGCCCGGAGTACTTGTACAACGGCAAGCAGATCATCCGTGCCGGCCTCGAAGACCACTTCTGCGGCAAGCTGCTCGGTGTGCCGATGGGTTGCGACATCTGCTACACCAACCACGCCGAAGCCGATCAGGACGACATGGACACCCTGTTGACCCTGCTGGGGGTCGCCGGGATCAACTTCATCATGGGCATCCCCGGTTCCGACGACATCATGCTCAACTACCAGACCACCTCGTTCCACGACGCCCTCTACGCGCGCCAGACCCTTGGCCTCAAGCCCGGGCCGGAATTCGAAGCCTGGCTGGAGCGCACCGGCATCTTCACCCAGGCCGATGGCCGCATTCGCTTTGGCGACAACCTGCCGCCCGCTTTTTGCCAGGCCTTGGCGCAGCTCGCATAGGGATGACCATGGATCAGCACCCACCAACCACCGACAACCCCTGGCTGGCCCTGCGCAGCCTGACTCCGGCGCGCATCGCCCTGGGCCGCAGCGGCATCAGCCTGCCGACCAGCGCCCAGCTGGATTTCCAGTTCGCCCACGCCCAGGCCCGCGATGCCGTGCACCTGCCGTTCGACCACGCCGGGCTGCGCAGTCAGCTCAGCGACCGCGGCCGCGAAAGCCTGCTGCTGCACAGCGCCGCCAGTGATCGCGACCAGTACCTGCAGCGCCCTGACCTGGGTCGACGGCTAAATGAAGCCTCGGTCGAACAACTGCGCGAGCACGTAAAGGCCAACCCCGGCGGGGTCGATCTGGCTATCGTCGTGGCCGATGGCCTTTCTGCGCTGGCGGTGCATCGGCATACCTTGCCGTTTCTCAGCCGCTTTGAAGAGCAGGCCGCAGCCGATGGCTGGAGCAGCGCACCGGTGGTGCTGGTCGAACAAGGCCGCGTCGCGGTCGCCGACGAGGTCGGCCAGTTGCTCGGTGCACGCATGACGGTCATGCTGATCGGCGAACGACCGGGGCTGAGCTCGCCCGACAGCCTGGGCCTGTACTTCACCTTCGCGCCCAAGGTCGGCCTGACCGATGCTTATCGCAACTGCATCTCCAACGTGCGTTTAGAGGGGTTGAGCTACGGCATGGCCGCGCATCGCCTGTTGTATCTGATGCGCGAAGCGTGTCGGCGCCAGCTGTCGGGCGTGAACCTCAAGGACGAAGCCGAGGTACTGAGCCTCGACTCGTCAGACCCCAGCGCAAAACGCGGTAACTTTTTGCTCGGCGAACAGTAGTTATCACTGCTGGCGGCTGGATTGCGCTTCGCGCCTGCTTTGGGGCAGCATGGGCGCGAACGTTGTCGGCAACCTGTCGTTTGCCTAAATGGACTCTGAGGGCCGTACATGCGCATCATCAAGGCAACCCTGGCACATCTCGACCTGCTCAACCCATTGTTCGTCAAATACCGCGAGTACTACGGGCAACTGCCCTACCCGGACAGCTCACGCAGCTTTCTCGAAAAGCGCCTGCGGCTGGAGGAGTCGGTGATCTATCTGGCCTTCGCCGATGACGATGTCGACGACAGCAAGCTGCTGGGCTTCTGCCAGCTGTATCCAAGCTTCTCGTCGCTGTCGCTCAAGCGTGTGTGGATCCTCAATGACATCTATGTCGCCGAAGATGCCCGGCGAATGCTGGTAGCCGACCACCTGATGCGTGAAGCAAAGAAGATGGCCAAGGAAACCAACGCCGTGCGCATGCGCGTATCGACCAGCACCGACAATCAGGTCGCCATGAAAACCTACGAGTCTATGGGCTTTCGCGAGGACACCGAGTTCAAGAACTACACCCTGCCGATCAACTCGGATTGATCGCGCTGTGGCAGCGGCGTGCAGCCGCTGCTGCAGACACCAGCGCCACCACCTTTGCCGCCGGCCGGTAATCCGCCGCTACAATCTCCCCGGGCACGATCCCAGCTTGTCCGTATAATCCCTTTTTTACATGTGTGAAAGTTTACCTACGCTCACACATGCGTAGCCGATTTCCGTCTTTGCGCGCCCGTTGTCGCGGGTCAAGAACACAGGTGCTGTACATGGATTTCAACCCGCTTGACCTCATCCTGCATCTCGATGCCTACCTTGATCTGCTGGTGAACAACTACGGCCCGTGGATCTACGCCATTCTCTTCGCGGTGATCTTCTGCGAAACCGGGCTGGTGGTGATGCCATTCCTGCCGGGCGACTCGCTGCTGTTCATTGCCGGTGCAGTGGCGGCCGGTGGTGGCATGGACCCGGTGCTGCTGGCCGGCCTGTTGATGGCCGCAGCGATCCTCGGCGACAGCACCAACTACGTGATAGGCCGCACGGCCGGTGAACGTTTGTTCAACAAGCCCAACTCGAAGATCTTCCGCCGCGACTACCTGCAGCGGACCCATGATTTCTACGACAAGCATGGCGGCAAGACCGTGACCCTGGCGCGCTTCCTGCCGATCCTGCGTACCTTTGCGCCGTTTGTCGCCGGCATCGCCCACATGCACTACCCGCGTTTCCTGACTTTCAGCGTGGCCGGTTCGCTGCTCTGGGTCGGCGGCTTGGTCACCCTGGGCTACTTCTTCGGCAACGTGCCGTTCATCAAGCAGCACCTGTCGCTGATGGTGGTGGTGATCATCGTCCTGTCGCTGGTGCCGATGCTGCTCGGCCTGCTGCGTGGCCGCTTCGGTCGCGCGGCCAAGGCGCACTGATCGGCACATGTGGTCGTTACGCGCCTGGCGGCGCCGGCGCACCCTGGCGCGCTACCCAATCGATGCGCAGTTGTGGCAGGCCGTGCGCCAGCGCCTGCCGGTGCTCGATGGCATAACCGCCGAGGAAGACCACTGGCTGCGTGAGGCCTGCGTGCTGTTTCTGCATGCCAAACACCTGACCTGCCTGCCCGGGTTCGAACTGGATGACGAGCAGCGCCTGCTGCTCGCCGCCCAGGCGCAACTGCCGTTGCTGCACCTGGGGGATCTTGACTGGTATCAGGGTTTTCACGAGATCATCCTCTACCCCGACGACTTCAAAAGCCCCCAGCGCCACCGCGATGCCAGCGGCGTCGAGCACGTCTATGACGGCGAGCACAGCGGCGAAGCCTGGCAACAGGGGCCGGTCATTCTGGCAATGGACGGGGTACTCGCCGGTGGCGGCTGGGAGGCCTACAACCTGGTGATCCACGAGCTGGCGCACAAACTCGACATGCTCAATGGCGATGCCAACGGCCTGCCGCCGCTGCACCACGGCATGCACGTCGGCGACTGGTCGGCTGCGATGCAGAGCGCCTACGACGACCTCAACCGCCAGCTTGATGCCAACCCGGATGCCGAGACCGCAATTGACCCCTATGCCGCGGAGAATCCTGCAGAGTTTTTCGCCGTCACCAGCGAATACTTCTTTAGTGGGCCTGACCTGCTACAACAGGCGTATCCGCAGGTCTATCAGCAATTGGTCCAGTTCTACCGGCAGGACCCGCTGGCCCGCCTGAGCCGGCTGCAGGCCGAAGATCCGCAGTATTGCGCCAGTCAGCCCTGAGCTGGCCACACATCAGGCAGGGCGTGGCGTGCACTGGCGGAATATGCCTATAATCGCCGCCAATTTTCTGAACAGACACGGGGGCCCTGCCCAATGAGCTACAGCAAGATTCCGGCTGGCAAAGACCTGCCGAACGACATCTACGTCGCCATCGAAATCCCGGCTAACCACGCCCCGATCAAATACGAGATCGACAAGGACAGCGACACCCTGTTCGTCGACCGTTTCATGGCCACCCCGATGTTCTACCCGGCCAACTACGGCTTCATCCCCAACACCCTGGCCGACGACGGTGATCCGCTCGACGTGCTGGTCGTGACTCCGTACCCGGTAGCGCCAGGCTCGGTCATCCGCGCCCGTCCGGTCGGCGTGCTGAACATGACCGACGATGGCGGCGGCGACGCCAAGGTCATCGCTGTCCCGCACGACAAGCTGTCGCAGCTGTACGTCGACGTCAAAGAGTACACCGACCTGCCAGCGCTGCTGATCCAGCAGATCGAGCACTTCTTCGCGAACTACAAAGATCTCGAGAAGGGCAAATGGGTCAAGATCGAAGGCTGGGCCGGCGCCGATGCCGCCCGTGAAGCGATCACCAAATCGGTTGCTGCCTACAAGGGCTGAGCCGAACAAGTCTGAGCGGTGATGCCGTTCAGACCATGTGTCTAGGGGCGCTCTGCGCCCCTTTTCATGCCTACTCTTCCCTGCTGCAGATTCCCTCGCACAAAATCCGTCCTAGGATCCTTCCTACAAACCCTCTGTTTTCCCACAACAAAATCAAACCCTCAGTTCATTTTCCTGCCGCTCTGCCCCCGTTAAACTTCGCCCATGACGACATCCGGCGATCGCCTCAAGGCACTCCTGCAAGAATGCGACCTGACCCCTTCCGATTTCGCCGCCCAGCGTTGCGTTACCCCCCAGCACGTCAACAATTGGTTCAAACGCGGTGTGCCTCTGGCACGCATGGACGAAATGGCCGATCTGTTCTGCGTGCACCGGCGCTGGCTGATGAACGGCGTAGGGCCCAAATACCACAGCGCCATCCTGCGCCAGAGCGGCGTCTGCGCCGAGGCAGTGCACCAACCCACCTCGCTGCTCGACCTGGACGGCCGGCTGCTGCGGATCTCCCTGTACCGGCTGCACGGTAACCAGCTGTCACCTGACATGCAGGGCCACCTGACCCTGCCGGCACAGTCCCTGGAAACCCTCGGCGTGTTCCCTCAGCGAGCGATCTGCATGCTCATGCCCGCCGGCAACATGGCGCCGATGATCCCGCAGGACGCGATCATTGCCATCGACCGCGGCAGCACCCACGTAGTCGATGGCCAAACCTATGCCCTGCTGCACAACGGCCAGCTCAAGGTGCACTGTCTCAGCCTCGAGCACGACGACACCCTATGCCTGCACAGCCATGACCAGCGTAACTACGCGGTCGAGCGCTACACCTTCGCGCAACGTCAGGAGCAAGGGCTGGAAATCATCGGCTGGGTATTCCACTGGTCATATTTCAACCAGCGGGCCAGCTCCTGAAATACCCCGTGCAATTTTTTGCTGGGCATCGGCTGCCAGCCCTAGTATGCTTCGGCCCACATTACGCCCCACACCGGCCCAGGCCGCGTTGCAGAGGGCTCGGCGACGCCTGACACAGCCGTCTGCCTTCTTTTCATGGCCCTTGAGGTCATACCGTTTAAGGCGGTTGCGGCTTACCAAAAATGAGCCAAGATCGTCCCCGAGAAGCCGGCCACAAGCCGGCTTTTTAATTCCACAACCCCCCGTATTCACTGGACTTCGCTGCCTTCCTCCTCGTTTTGACCCCCACTTTGACCCACACTTTATCGCTGATAAGAATTAGCGACGTGACGACGAGCGGGCGCGAGAAAGATGCCCACTGCCTAAATCCCACGTTTTTCCCTTCCTATAAATCGCCTCTGCCTTACCCCTCCATAGCTCTGTCCCCTGTCCCTGTCCCTGTCCCTGTAGTGGTCTAATGAAACCGGACACCCATTTAGGCGAGAATGCTCGCCACAGAGAGGTGTCTGATGACCAAGCAACGCCGTACCTTTACTCCTGAGTTCAAACGCGAAGCTGCCTGCCTAGTGCTCGATCAAGGCTACAGTCATGCCGAAGCAGCCCGCTCGCTCGGTTTGGTCGAGTCGGCCCTGCGCCGTTGGGTTAACCAGCTTCAGCAGGAGCGTGGCGGCATCACGCCCACCAGCAAAGCGTTGACCCCAGAGCAGCAGAAAATCCAAGAGCTTGAAGCTCGGGTAACGCGTCTTGAACGTGAGAAATCGATACTAAAAAAGGTTACCGCGCTCTTGATGTCGGAAGATCTCGAGCGTACTCGCTGATCCGTCAGCTCAGCGCCGATGAACCCGTTGATTGGTTGTGCGAGGTCTTCGAAGTCACTCGCTCAAGTTACTACGCACATCGCCATAGAAGACGAACTCCGGACGTTGAGCGACTGCGATTGCGCAGTCGGGTGAATGAGTTGTTCACGCAGGGGCGAAGTGCGCCCGGCAGCCGTAGCATCAAGGTAATGATGCAAGAAGAAGGTGAGCAAATCAGCCGGTTAAAGGTGCGCAGCCTGATGCGTGAGCTGGCGTTGGTGAGCAAGCAGCCAAGGTCGCATGCGTACAAAAAGGCCACAGTGGAGCGGCCAGATATTTCGAATATTTTGAACCGAGCGTTTGATGTCGAAGCGCCAAATCAGGTCTGGTGTGGCGACATCACTTACGTTTGGGCGCAGGGCAAATGGCACTATCTGGCAGTTGTCCTGGATCTCTATGCACGCAGAGTGGTGGGCTGGGCCCTATCAGAAAAGCCGGACGCAGACCTCGTGGTCAAGGCGCTGGACGGGGCTTACGAACAACCTGGCAAACCTCAAGGAATGCTGTTCCACTCCGACCAGAAATCGCAATATGGCAGCCGTCAATTCCGCCAGAGTATGAGCCGCCGAGGAAATTGCTGGGACAATGCGCCGATGGAGCGAGTATTTCGCAGCTTGAAATCAGAGTGGATACCGACCACGGGGTACCTGACTGGGCAGCAAGCACAGCGAGACATCAGCCAGTACTTAATGAGCCATTACAACTGGATCCGCCCGCATGAATTCAACGATGGGCTGGCTCCGGCAAAAGCTGATGAAAAACTCAAAACTGTGTCCGGGATCAGTTGACCACTACACAGTCCGTGTTCGCAGAAAAGTTGTCGGGCTGAGTCAAGAAGCCTTGGCAGACGCCTCAGGTATCGACAGAGCGCATCTTGGGAAGATTGAGAGAGGGGAGCGCAACGTGACGATCCTTAACATCCTCAGAATTGCGAGGGCTTTGGGATGCCGGGCGTCAGACCTGCTCAGCGAGTCAGACCTGTAGTTGATAGCGATTCAGCTATTATGCTTGAGAGTGATCGCGAACTAGAACCATACCAACAACTCAGGAGTTACAATTTCAATTTAGAAAAGTGCTCAATGCACTGCACCATTCTTGTCAGAATGATATTAAAGCCAGAAAAATCGATCTCATTCCTTTTCGGAACCACAACCTTTGTGGCAAAAAATTCTTTGCCATATTCTTTTGCAGTATCAATCTTATTTTCTTTATTGAAAACTTTATCACCCAGCTTAGTATCCCGCACATCTTGAGGAAACAGATCCTCAATAGAAGTCTTTGCTCCACCAACTTTCAATGGAGTGAGGATAATATAAAGATTATAGGCCACGCGAATGAAATCAGCCTTTCTGAACTCATTAGCAGCTAAACCGGAAGGAGAAATAGTTGGCTTATACTTAGTGCCCTTCAAAATCCCCTCAATCGAATTGAAACCATCATCATTATCAAGTATCAATATAACGGGGCGCGTCGGAACTGGAGCCTTGTAAGAATTAAAATGGGCACCAAACTCCGCGACAAACTTTCTTAAATAGTCAGTGCCACCTGCAAGCTCAAGCAAAAACTTGGTGCGACCAGTGTAATTGATGAATTGAACAAGCAATTCGTAAGGCGCAGCAGCTGTCTTTGGCCTAACCAACTTAGGATAACCAACAGCCAGCCTATTAATTGCTGCCTTCAAATAAATATTATCAGTTTGACCTTCACAGATAATCGTTGGCTTAAGATTGCCGTAAAAATACTTATAGTACAGGAAGCGACTCAACGTACGCTCACGGCCACTCAATAATTTTCGCGTATTAGAGCCATGATTAGACGGCTCGTAGTTGGGATTTAGAGCGGGCTTGTTGCGCTTTCTATTAAAAAAATCAATCTGATCTATGAAATTCAATTTACCTTCGAGGGCAAAAATATTTCCCTCTACCGGAGATCCAGACTCATTTTCCTTGTAAGCCCCAGTATTAAAGAGCGAATGACACTGGGATCGCACCGTTCTCCAATATTCGCTCTTAACTCCAGGCTTTCTATTTACGATCAGACCCGTTACATCTTGGCGTGAATCTCGGTATTGAATTCTTGTTTTCGGATGATTAATCTCAAATCCAGCTCGTCTGATCTCTGATTGCAACCGTTGACCTGGCGTATAGCTGCTAGCACCCTCCACCATTAAGGTAGTAGGGAACTCTTTCTCGCGAGTCGAAAATGTTATATCGTCTGCATATCTCGTATAAATGCATGAATTATCTTTTGCGAGAGATGCCAGCCGGATATCAAGAGAGTGCGTAATCAAATTTGTGATAACAGGGGAGCACGGACTTCCTTGAGGCAGCTTATTATCATAGCAAGCAATTTGTGCAATTACTGTCGCGACTGCAGGATCGAGCTGGAAATTCCTATTGGAGATAAAAAAGCCTCGAACTCTACCAAAGTTAAAACCATCAAAAAAATCTTTCAGATCAATGTTTAGAACATTTTTCCGATTTAAATGCATCACCGCATTGGTCAAAATTGATCGCTCGCGGACAAAGCCATGAGCAAGAGTAGACTTAAATTTCGGCCCCTTTAATTTTTCAATTTCTTCAGCGCAGTCTTGCAATAAAATCGAAAGAGCTTTCTGAATAGATTTCAATTCATCGGAGGGTGCCTGAATAGTGCGATCACCGCCACTTTTCTTACGAATAGTGAAACTCTTGTACTGAGTCTCAGGCTTCAATCTGTACAGGACATTGGTGAGATGAGAAGAATCGATTTTCAGTAGCAGGGCAAGATCCGGTTTAGTTCTTGCTGCGCGTAGACCATCAATCTTCTTCATTACTCACTGCTGCCATGCCGGGAAATGAGGTGGCTTACGGGCACTCTTAGGCATTACCAGGACCGCGAAGAATCGCTAAGTCATCTCAAGGGCAATCCTTTCGGACAATTTTTTCACTGATCGCGATGCGCGACCCAAAATCTGCCCGTAAGCCGAAACCGGAGGCTAGCAAAAAATTGGATCCGATTGCAACGTCGGCGGATGAATAAATTTCATCTGCCAACGATTGCGGGGATTGCCGTGTAGCGCCATTTAGGGTTATGACAAGTGCGCAGTAGATCGTCTTTCCGATCCATGGGATGACAGATAGGCAGTCCAATCAGCCAAAAGAGGCATGCGTTTTCAAAAATAGTCAGTATGATTATAGGCTTTTTCTGTTCGATCGTTCGTCGTGGGCCAGCATCATCTCACATACCTCACGAGGGTAATTAGTCTGCTCGGCTGCCCAATTTCTACCTGAAGATCTAAATCCGTGCCGGGTGACATCTGCATGCCCCATCTTATGAAGCAGCGTACGAATTTAATTAGCCCCCATAACGCCAGCTTTACCTAATCCTGGAAAAATACAAGTTGTATTTTTGTATCTAGGCAGTGTTCTCAGAAATCCGATCACAACAGGCGGCAGCGGAATTTTAAAATCTTCAGTCATCTTCATCTTAAGTCCGGGGACAGTCCAACCCTTCTTTATTAGATCGATCTCTTGCCACTCTGCGAAACGCACCATTATGGTTCGAGCACACGTATAGATGAGCAAGCGGGCAGCATCAGCATCGCGAATTTTAATTTGTTTTAGTTCATCTATAATCAAAAGCGTGAAGCTCAAACTTCCTTATCCACCCCTTCTTCCACTTTTCGCTCATCCCTTCCGTGTGTTTCAGATGATATTTGTGCGCCAGTTCTCTAAAGGATGGTGTTTCTGCTGAGGCCTGCGCGGAAGCTTTACGCTTCTGACGCTCGCCATTCCGTGCTTCAAGCGGGTCTACGCCGGACAGGCGGATTTTCCGGTGATCCGACGCGGCGCCTTTCGCATCCGCCAATGTGACATCAGGGTAGCGGCCCAACCCCATCTCGCGGCTTTTGCCGTCAGATTTATATCGATAGATCCAGCTAGGTACTCCCGCCTTGCTGATCTGGGGATAGAGACCATCACCATCCCCTGTCTTGCCTGGTTGGCCTTTCTTGATGATCCACGCAATGCCTTTTATAGTCAGGCTCCCCACTCATTCAACTCCTGTAGACCCACACCTTAACCCACACCTCAGCACCGGTTTTCAGCGAACGAGGGCGGACGTCACTGGAAGGATTACAGGAGAAAATTCTTATTTTGTAAGGGGTTGCGGATCATCGCAAACATCCTCGGACAATCGAGAAGCCGCCCACAAGCCGGCTTTTTAATGCCCGCAATTCACCCGCCCTCCCGCAGGTAGCCCATGATGAAAATCGTCCCGCTGCTGATTACCCTCCTGTTCGGCCCCGTCGTCATTGGCCAGACGCTTGCAGCGCCTCCTGCCCGCGAGCAGACGGTCGATTCGAGCGGGCTGCAAAGCGATAGTCAGGCCTATCGCTTCAGCACCTTCAGGCTGGACTCCGACGATGGCAAGCGCCACTACCAATTGTGGGTCGGCCAACCCGACAGCCCGGCCCCGGCTGCCGGCTACCCGGTGCTTTGGATGCTCGACGGCAATGCAGCGATGGCTGTGCTGCAACCGGGGCTGTTGGAGAAACTCGCCAACGGACAAGCCCCACTGCTGGTAGCCGTGGGTTATCAGGGTGAGCAACGCATTGACCGAAACGCGCGCAGCTTCGATTACACGCCTACCGTAACTGGCTTGACCGAACAGCTCGACCCGCTAACGGGCCTGCCCAGCGGTGGTGTCGACGCGTTTCTGGACCTGCTCAGCCAGCGCATGCGCCCGCTGGTCGCCAGTGTCGCGCCAATCGACACCAACCGGCAGACGCTGTGGGGCCACTCCTACGGCGGCCTGGCGGTCCTGCATGCGCTGTTCACCCGCCCAGGCGAGTTCAGCCACTACGCAGCCGCCAGCCCCTCGCTGTGGTGGCATGACGGTGCGATTGTGCGCGAGGCACAAGGCCTGCTGCAGCGCCTGGGTCAGGCTCGACCGTCCCTGCTGCTGATGCGTGGCACAGCCGAACCAGCCAGTCCGCGTGGACAGCAGCAGGCAGATGCCGAGCGGCCGATGCGTGAGCTGGCGACCGAGCTTGGCCAGGTAAACGGCCTGCACGTCTCTTACCAACGCTTCGATGACCTGAGCCACGGAGCAATGCTGCCTGCATCGCTCGCGCATCTGCTGGAAACGCTTTCAAAGTAATCAGCAGGCGGTGTGCTGCGTTATGGATGGACGTACTTGAGCACATACATGGACAAGGCGCGGAACACCTCAGCCGGAATCGCGGGCATCAGCGGGTGGGCTTTGGCCAATGTAGCGCAACACTTCTGAACCATTTTCTGGCGCACCTCTTCGCTTATCAGCCCAGCGTGAACGACTTGCGCATACTGCAGATAAGCGCATGGGGAGTTGGCCTGAGCATTGCGCAGGATGCCAAACTTAACGCCCAGATGTGGCACCTGAGCGAACGGCTGGCCCTTGAAGTCCGCCTGCGGCGTGAGCTCTGCATAGCTGTCGCAGGTACTGTGGCAGAGCACTTGGCGCTCCATGTTGGTCGGCAGGTCGCGCTGGTAGAGCGTGATTTCCGAGCCGGGCACTTGAGTGCAGGCATTTTCGAAAGCATCCAGAATCGCCTTGGCGTTGAACTGCGCCTCCTCGATCTGGGTCAATGACACCACTCGTTCAAGCTCGCTGGTTTCGATGCTTTTGACCACTCGATCAAGCGTTGCCCAATGGCTGAGTTCCTTTTGGCAGGCGATCATATGGACCTCGAAACGGTAGCCCGCTGCCGTTGCCGCCGGTGGAAATCTGGCAAATTCGATGTTATCCAGCGCCGACTCCATGATGATGTTGTACTTGTTGGCAAAGGCGTACGCGAACACTTTTTCGCCCAGTGCCCAGATGAACTTTTCGGTGTGCTCGTACACATGGAGCACACCCTGCGCCTGCATCTGCGCGTAACTGGGGTGCAACTCACGAAACGCCGGCAGGTATAGGCGTACGTAGTTCTCATAGGACCCACTGGGTAGCAGGGTTTTTTCCAGCAGGAAGGTTTTGCCCGAGCCCTGCGCACCGGCGACGATCAGTATTTTCGGGCTCGGCAACTGGTGGTCGTCAGGGTCGAAATCACGTTGTACGTCGAACAGCGTCACGCTGAGTTGATCGAACGCTTTCTGCACATCGTCATCGCTGAATGGGTATTGACTGGTCATGCGCGTGTGCTCCTTGAGGATCAGCCCGATGTCGGGCGGGTCGATAGGCTGCAGCACGCTCGCCAGGCTGAGGCGGTAAATAATTGCCACCGCCGACTACGGCGAAAGTCGCAGAGCCGGCGCTTGCCAGCCCGGTGCCTCGGTGCTGTATGCTGAGCCGGTCTTCAGGGCGGGGTGCAAGTCCCCACCGGCGGTAAATCGAAAGATGAGCCCGCGAGCGCCCCGACCCGGTCGGGGGACAGCAGATCTGGTGAGATTCCAGGGCCGACGGTCATAGTCCGGATGAAAGAAGGCGTTTGGCAGGGGCCATCAGGTGCCCCTGTGCGCGCGTTTTGTTCGCCCCGAGACGTTCATCGATTTTTCACGAGGAGCGTTTCATGTCACCCAAGCACCAACAGCAATTCCCCAATGTTGCCGCCGCACTGGCTGCATTCCAGGCAGGCCGTCCGGTCCTGTTGCTCGACGACAATGACCGCGAGGACGAAGCGGACATCATTGCCGCCGCCGAAAACATCTCGCTGCAAACCATGGCCATGATGATCCGCGATTGCAGCGGTATCGTTTGCCTGTGCCTGGACGAAGCCACGGTCGACGCGCTCGAGCTGGCGCCGATGGTGAAGAACAACCAGGCCCGCCATGGCACCGGTTTCACCGTCACCATCGAGGCAGCCGAGGGCATCACCACTGGTGTTTCTGCGCATGATCGGATCACCACCATTCAGGCGGCTTTGAGCTCGAGCGCCGAACAGCGCCATATCGTCAGCCCGGGCCATGTGTTCCCGCTGCGGGCGCGCAATGGCGGCGTGCTGACCCGCCGTGGTCACACCGAAGGCACGGTCGACCTGGCGCGCCTGGCCGGGCTGCGGCCGGCCGGCGTGCTGTGCGAACTGATGAACCCGGATGGCAGCATGGCCCGCGGCGAGCAGGTGGCCTTGTATGCGCGTGAAAACAGCATGCCGATGCTGACCATCGAGGAGTTGGCCCAGTACCGCGTGGCGCTGATCCAGCTGGAAGCCGTCGCCGTCTGATCGCAACCTGACGCGGGGCGAGCCGGTATCTGCGGCCTGCCCCGTGCCAGCCTGAGCGCGCTAGCGCAAGCCTAGCGGACCTTTCAGGAACTGGTACAAGCCCGCCGCACTCTTGCGATAGCCATCTGCGGTCAGGTGCACCAGATCACCCCGCGCCAGCCCCTGTGCCTGCCAGGTTGCAATCGAGCACGGCCCACCCATGTAACCCTGCCAATCCCAGAACAACGCCTTGTGCTTCTGCGCCAGCTGACGCTGGATGCGCACAACTGCGGCCAATGGCTGCGGCTGGCGTGCTGCACAGCTGCGCGCCTTGCGCTGCTTGATCGAGTCCGGCGGGCCGACCAGCAGGATCGCGCTGCGCGGCATGTCCTGCCGCAATCGCGTCAGGGTGGTGTCCAGTTGCGTCTGGTACAGCGCCAGATCAAGGGTGTCGTCAAACGCCTCGTTGGTGCCGTAGGCGAGGATCACCAGGTCGGGGCGCAGCGCCTTGAGGCTGTCTTGCCAACCTGGCTGCCACTTGTCGACCACCTCCAGGCGGGCGCCGTTGATACCCAACGCCGACAAGGTCACCCCGCTGTTCTTCTGCCCTTGGATGTACCAGCCACCGAGCAGTACGCCCTGGCTGGGCTGCAAGCTCATCTGCACGGGCAAGCCGAGGTTGGGGAAGGCCGGGCTCAGTTGCCACTTGCCGGCGGTGGCCGGGAGCATGCGCCGCTGCGTGCGATTGGCCACCAGCGTGCTGTTGCTGGCTGCCTGGTACAACGCAGAGATGCGATAGCGCTGGTGGTCCTCATCACGCGCCTTGAGGGTGACCACCGGCTGCGCCGCTTGCGGGATGGACAAGTAACCACCCAACGGAAACTGGCTGCTCTGCTGGTTGCGCGCCGACACCAGCGTCCACTGCCGCGGCTCGCTGTTGATGATCACCCGGTCATGGCGGATGCCGGGCACGGCGGTGGCCGGCACCAGGCCAATGCCACCGTCACCGTAACGCGCCTGCAGCAACCGGCGCAGCTCGCCGCTGAACAAGTCTGCAGCGGTATGCGAGTCGCCCAGCTGGACAATCGCCACCGGCGCTCGGCCGGCGTTGCGCAGCTTGCCCGCGAGCAGGCTGACGTTGCCGTCCCGGGTCGGGCTGGGGTTTTTTGCCTGTTTGACCGGCTGCGGCTGTGGCGGCGCGGTTACGCCAGCGCTGCAGCCTTGCATGCTGCTGATCAACAGGGCCAGGCCCAGCAAGTGACGCCATGGGCGCATATCAGTGTCCTGTAACGGTCAGGCCAGCAAAACTGATCAGCGACAGTACCTGTGCAGCGATCATTTTCTGGCCGGTAATGGTGAAGTGCACACCGTCGTCGTAGCGCACCTTGACCCGCTTGCCTTCCGGCGTTTGCACGGTGAAGGAGAACTGTTCGTCGGGGTAACCCAGAAACGGGTTGGCGGACACGAAGTGCTGGCCGAACAGCGCCGTCTGTTGTTGGTACAAGCCACTCAGGTAAGCCATTGCAGCAGACAGCCGCGGCTGGTTCATGTTCGGTGGCCCGACCCAGATTACCTGCACATTTCGCGCGCGGGCCTGTTCGAGGATAGCGTCGATCCGGGCACGGTAGGCCAGCTCCCATTCCGCTGACTTGAAGCGCAGGAACGGCTTGCCCTTGCCTTGCGGCATGTCCCAAGGATCGTTGGGGCCGAGGAACACCACCATCAGGCGGATGTTCGGCTCCCGCGCCAGCGTGTCGGCGACGGTTTGCGGCCAGTTGAAAAAGCCCGGATAAGCCAGGCCGGTACTCTGCCGGCTGAGGTTGACGGTGTTGATCTGGTAACGCTTGCGCAGGCTGTTGGCCAGGTGAGGGGCGACCCCTTGCATCAACGAGTCACCGACCAGAAACACCTGGTCACCGGCGGCCAGAACCACGCTGCTAGCGGTTTGCGCCAAAGGCACTGGCGCCTGCTGGATAACCGGCAGCGGCGCACTTGCGCCAGGCTCGGCCACCCTGTGCAAAGGCTCGGGCCTGGCCGCAGGCAGCGGTTGTTCAAGATCGACGGTCACCACCGGCATGCTCGGCGCCAGCACGGTTGTGGCTGGCGCCGCGACCCCCTGCTTGTCGCCCTCCAGGCTGGCGATGAAACTGTCGCGCGCCGCGCCCAACGCTGTGGTCAGGCTGGCCCCGAAGCGCCAGGCCGGCGCTTGCCCAACCAGCGGCAGCTCGCAGCTCTGGTGATATTTTTGTTGGCAGTAGAGCTTGATCGAGTCTTGGTTGAGCCAGAACAAGATGCCCATCACCACCACGATCGCGTAAAGCGCCTTGGCCGCGTCCAACTGCACGCGCAGCAATTGCCCTGAATCAGAAGCTGGCATAGATGAACCCCGGTACGCCCGACTGCGAGGCGAAGATGATCAACGACACGAACAGCGCCAACGGCACCGGGTACAACTGCCACGGCAGGCGTTGGCTGGCCGCCAGGCTGCGCTCGAGCAGCTTGAGCAACTGTGGATAAATGGCCAGATACAGCACGCAGGCAAGGATCAGCACGCCGCTGGACGAGTTCAGCCCGGCCAGGCTGACATGGGCGATATCCGCCAGCATCTCCAGGGCGCCGTCGAGGGTCGGGCTGCGGAAGAAGATCCAGGCAAAGGCCACGTAGTGGAAGGTCAGCAAGCGCGCCAGCAAGCCCGCCCCGGGCACCTTGGCGAAGCCCGGCGCCGATTGTGCGAACAGCTTGTAGATCGCCAGGCCAATGCCGTGCAGCGCGCCCCAGATGAGGAAGTTGGCGCTGGCGCCGTGCCACAAGCCGGACACCAGCATGGCCAGCAACATGTTCAGGTTGCCGCGCCAGGCACCCTGGCGGTTGCCGCCCAGCGGGATATAGACATAGTCACGTATGAACCGCGACAGGCTGATATGCCAACGTCCCCAGAATTCCTTGAGATTGTGCGCAGCGTAGGGTGCGGCGAAGTTGTCCGGCAGGCGGAAGCCCAGCAGCAGGGCAATGCCGGTGACCAGATTGGTGTAGCCGCTGAAGTTGAAGTAGATCAGCAGGCTGTAGCCATACACGCTCAGCAACACCTGCTCGGGGCTGGCACTGCCCGGAGTGTCGAACACCGGATCGACCCACTCGCTGCCAAGCCAGGCGCTGAGGAAGAACAGCTTGACCACCGCCATGGCGATCAGCCCTAGCGCCCGTTGCGGCTCCAGCACCTGACGCATCGCCTCGGGGCGAATCTGCGGCAGCATGTGCAGGGCCCGATTGACCGGGCCGGCCACCAGGCTTGGGAAAAACGCCAGATACAGGGCAAGGTCCAACGGCGCCGACGTGCTCAGCTCGCGACGGTTGATCGAGACCAGGTAACTGACCGAGTGAAAGGCATAGAACGACAGCCCGATCGGCACCAGCAGTTCGACGATGGGCAACGACACATCAAGGCCCAGCGCAGCCAGGGCGTTTTGTGCGCCGCTGACGAAGAACTCCTGATACTTGAATAGATAGAAGCAGCCCAACACCAACGTCAGCAGCAAACCGCTGATGAACCAGCGCCCGGGATAGCGCGCCGCGAGCAGCCCGAGGGCGTACACCAGCACGCTGTAACCGAGCAGGATATACAGCGACTGCAGGCTGAAGCTGGCCACCAGGCCATAGCTCGCCGCCAACAGCAGTGCGTTCTGCAGACGCAGGCTCCAACACAGGCTCCAGTAGAGCAGGAAGAACAACGCAAAGCAGAGGCCAAATTCGATCGAAAGGAAGCTCACAACGTAGTCCGTTACGTGACGTGGAGAGAGGGGCGGTAAAGCACCGGAATAGAGCGCGCGGGATTATGTCAGAGGGACCAGAGGGCGACAATTGGACAAGTCTGTAAAACGCAAGATGAGCACACCAAGGTAAGTGCTACAAAATGCGACAGCATTTATTGCATGCCAGTAGGTCCGCTCACGCCCGTCGAATTTGCTCCGCATGCCTGCCTCTGCTAGTGTCGCGCCGTTAAGATCGCCACCGAGACCGTCGCCATGGCCCGCAAAAAAACCTCCATCGATTTCGAGCAATCCCTCGCCGACCTGCAAACCCTGGTCGAGCGTCTGGAGAACGGTGAACTGTCGCTGGAAGAGTCGCTGGCCGCCTTCGAGCAAGGCATCGCCCTGACCCGTGACTGCCAGGGCGCGCTCGCCCAGGCCGAACAAAAGGTGCAGATTCTGCTCGAGCGCGACGGCGAACTTGTCGCGCAGCCGTTCGACGCCGAGCCTGAAGCATGATCAAAGCCTATCAGGCCAGCTGCCAGGCCCGCGTCGACGCCGCCCTCGAACCGCTGCTGCAAGCGCCTGCCGAACAATTGCAGCGCCTGTATGCGGCCATGCGCTACAGCGTGATGAACGGTGGCAAGCGCGTGCGGCCATTGCTCGCCTATGCCGCCTGCGAAGCCTTCGGCACGCCGGCCGAGCAAGCCAACGGCGCAGCCTGTGCGGTCGAGCTGATCCACGCTTATTCGCTGGTTCATGATGACCTGCCGGCGATGGACGATGACGACCTGCGCCGCGGTCAGCCGACCACCCACAAGGCGTTTGACGAAGCCTGTGCGATTCTTGCCGGCGACGGTTTGCAGAGCCTGGCCTTCACCGCCCTGCTCGACCCGGGCCTGAGCCCGCAAGCCGACTCGATCCGCCAGGCCATGGTGCAAACTCTGGCCAACGCTGCCGGCCCTGCCGGCATGGTCGGCGGCCAGGCCATCGACCTCGGCTCGGTCGGGGTCAAGCTGGATCAGCAGGCGCTGGAATACATGCACCGGCACAAAACCGGTGCCTTGATCGAAGCCAGCGTGCGCCTTGGCGCCCTGGCCAGCGCCCGCGCCGATCAAGCACAGCTGGATGCATTGCAGGTGTATGCACGCGCGGTTGGCTTGGCCTTCCAGGTGCAGGACGACATTCTCGATGTCGAGAGCGATACCGCGACCCTGGGCAAACGCCAGGGTGCTGACATAGCCCGTGACAAACCAACATACCCGGCCCTGCTGGGGCTGGACGCAGCCAAAGCCTATGCCGGCGAACTGCGTGACCAGGCCCTGGCGGCGCTGAGCGGCTTTGGCGAGCACGCCGAACCCCTGCGTGCGCTGGCCCGCTATATCGTCGAGCGCCGCCACTGACAGTACTGGCAGTACCCGCTCGCGTTGCATTGGCAGCGCGGCGGCTGAACCTGTGTGAATGGGCAGTTTGCCGAACAATGGGGTAAACTGCCGGGTCTTCAAACCTATAACGACTCGCCTGATGCCCACGACGTTTCAAGAGATCCCCCGCGAACGCCCGGCCACTCCGCTGCTGGACCGCGCCGACACGCCCGCCGGCCTGCGCCGGCTGGCCGAAGCCGACCTGGAGAACCTGGCCGACGAGTTGCGCCAGGAGTTGCTCTATACCGTAGGCCAGACCGGCGGGCACTTTGGTGCCGGCCTCGGTGTGATCGAGCTGACCGTAGCCCTGCACTACGTGTTCGATACCCCCGATGATCGTCTGGTCTGGGACGTCGGCCATCAGGCCTATCCACACAAGATCCTCACCGGCCGTCGCCAGCGCATGCTCAGCCTGCGCCAGAAGGACGGCATCGCCGCCTTCCCGCGCCGCTCCGAGAGCGAGTACGACACCTTTGGCGTGGGCCATTCCAGCACCTCGATCAGCGCTGCGCTGGGCATGGCCATCGCCGCCCGCCTGCAAAACAGCGCGCGCAAGTCGATTGCGGTGATCGGTGACGGCGCACTGACCGCCGGCATGGCCTTCGAGGCGTTGAACCACGCCCAGGAAGTCAACGCCGACATGCTGGTGATCCTCAACGACAACGACATGTCGATCTCGCGCAACGTCGGTGGCTTGTCCAACTACCTGGCCAAGATCCTCTCCAGCCGCACCTATGCGAGCATGCGCGAAGGCAGCAAGAAGGTCCTCTCGCGCCTGCCCGGCGCCTGGGAAATCGCCCGCCGTACCGAAGAGTACGCCAAGGGCATGCTGGTCCCTGGCACCCTGTTCGAAGAGCTCGGCTGGAACTACATCGGCCCGATCGATGGCCACGACCTGCCGACCCTGATCGCCACCTTGCGCAACATGCGTGACCTCAAGGGCCCGCAGTTCCTGCACGTGGTGACCAAGAAGGGCAAGGGTTTCGCTCCGGCCGAGGTCGACCCGATCGTCTATCACGCCATCACCAAGCTCGAACCCGCCGACAAGCCAGTAGTGCCGCAGCAAGCCAGCGGGCCGAAGTACTCGGCAGTGTTCGGCCAGTGGTTGTGCGACATGGCGGCTGCCGACCCGCGCCTGGTGGGTATCACCCCGGCGATGAAAGAAGGCTCCGACCTGGTTGCGTTCAGCGAGCGTTACCCCGAGCGCTATTTCGACGTAGCTATCGCCGAACAGCACGCGGTGACGCTGGCTGCCGGTATGGCCTGTGAAGGCGCCAAGCCGGTGGTGGCGATCTACTCGACGTTCCTCCAGCGTGGCTACGATCAGCTGATTCACGACGTGGCCGTGCAAAACCTCGATGTGCTGTTCGCCATCGACCGCGCCGGCCTGGTCGGCGAAGACGGCCCGACCCACGCTGGCGCTTACGATCTGTCGTACCTGCGCTGCATCCCCGGCATGCTGGTGATGACCCCGAGCGACGAGAACGAGCTGCGCAAGATGCTCAGCACCGGCCACCGTTACAACGGCCCGGCTGCCGTGCGTTACCCTCGCGGGACCGGCCCGAACACGCCGATCAGTGCCGACCTCGAGCCCATCGAGATCGGTAAAGGCGTGGTTCGCCGCCAAGGCAAAACCGTGGCCTTGCTGGTGTTCGGCGTGCAACTGAGCGAAGCCCTGCAAGTGGCTGAAAAGCTCGATGCGACCGTGGTCGACATGCGTTTCGTCAAACCACTGGACGAGGCCCTGGTGCTGGAACTGGCGGCCAACCACGAGCTGCTGGTGACCATCGAAGAAAACGCCATCATGGGCGGCGCTGGCGCTGCGGTTGGCGAATTCCTCAGCCGCGAAGCGGTGCTCAAGCAATTGTTGCACCTGGGCCTGCCAGATACCTACGTCGAGCACGCCAAACCTGCGCAGATGCTGGCTGAATGTGGGCTGGACGCGGCTGGCATCGAAGCTTCGGTGCGGGCCCGGATGGTCAAGCTCGGCTTGTGATTGCTGGGGCCGCTTTGCGGCCTTCGCGGCGGTCCGGCAAGCCCGCTTCCACAGGGTTCGGCGACGCTGCTAAATCTTGTGGGAGCGGGTTCACCGGGACGCCGGACCGCCGCGAAGGGCCGCGGAGCGGCCCCAAAGCGCCGCACGGAACCGTCATGAAACTCGCAACCCTGGCCACCCTCCTCTCCCTCCCCAGCACCCTGCTCGCCGCCGAACCCAGCCGCGATGACGCCCTGAAGCTGCCAGACGTACTGATCAGCGCCAGCCGCCAGGTCGAATCGCGCACCAGCACCGCTGCCGCCAATACCGTGTTCACTCGCAGCGACATCGACCGCCTGCAACCCTCCAGCGTGACTGACCTGCTGACCCGCGTGCCCGGGGTGCAGGTTGCTCCCACCGGCGGACGCGGCAGCCTGCCCGGGATATTCATCCGCGGCACCAAGGCCGCCCAGAGCCTGGTACTGGTCGATGGCGTGCGTATCGCCAATGCCACCTCCGGCGACAGCGGCCTACAGTTTCTCGACATCGATCAGATCGAGCGCATCGAAGTGCTGCGCGGCTCGCGTTCGGCGGTGTACGGCAGCGATGCCATCGGCGGAGTCATTCAGATCTTCACCCGGCGCAGCGGCGGCCCCGGCCTGCAGCCACGCCTGCGCGTTGCGGGCGGCAGCAACCAGACCTGGCAGCGCAGCCTGGGCTTGTCTGGCGGCAGCGACGCGACCCGCTTCAACCTCGGTGCCAGCCTCGACGAAACCGCCGGCATCGACTCGACCGGGCCGTCGCTGGCCAGAGATGGCGACCATGATGCCTACCGTAACCGTTCGCTCAACCTGAGCCTCAGCCACACGTTCAACGAGCGCTTCGAGGCGGGCCTGAACCTGCTCGACAGCCAAGGCCGCAGTGAATACGACAACCCGTTCGGCCGTTATGACTTCGCCAGCGGCCAGACCTTCGGCCAGCAGCCCTACACCGACTTCAACGTCAGCAGCCTGGGCAGCTATTTCGATGCACAACTGAGCGATTTTTGGCATTCGCGCCTTGAGCTGGCGCACAGCGAGAACCGCGACGACAAACGCGACAAGTTCAGTGACGAGCGCTTTGTGTTCAACACCTACCGCGACCAACTGACCTGGCAGAACGACCTGACCCTGAGCGAGCAGCACGCGCTGCTGCTGGGTGGTGACTGGTATCAGGACCGCGTGCACGCCAACACCGAGCTGGATCAGGACAGCCGCTGGAACCGTGCCGCATTTGTGCAGCATCGCTATCAGGGTGAGCACTTCTCCAGCGAGCTTGGCGTGCGCCGTGATCAGAACCAGCAGTTTGGTGGCCAAACAACCTGGAGCGCCAGCCTGACGTTACCGGTCAATCAGGCCAACGATGTGCTGCTGTCATACAGCGAAGGCTTCCGTGCGCCGACCTTCAATGACCTGTATTACCCGTCGTACAGCAATCCCGACCTCAAGCCTGAGCATTCCAAGACCGTCGAGCTGCAGTGGCGCAACCAGCTCGGCAGCGACAGCCAGCTGGAGGCGTCGCTGTACCGCACCGAATTGAGCGATGCGATCATCTTTGGCCAGGGCTCGATCCCGCGCAACGTTGCCAGCGCTCGGATCAACGGTGCCGAACTCGCCCTCAAACAGACGTGGGGTGCCTGGCACAGCCAACTCGGCCTGGCCATGATCGACCCGCGTGACCGCGACAGCGGCCACACCCTCGCCCGCCGCACGCGCCGCACGCTGAGCCTGGATCTGGACCGCCAGTACGAGCGCTTCGGCGTGGGCGCCAGCTGGCAAGCCGTCAGCAGCAGCTTTGATGACGAAGCCAACCGCAACAGATTGGCCGGCTATGGCTTGCTCGGCCTGCGCAGTAGCTGGGCCGCGAGTGATGAATTAAAGCTGGAGCTGAAGCTGGATAACCTGCTCGACAAAGGCTACAGCCGCGCGCTCTACAGCTACGACAACAGCGCCTACGCCTACCGCGAAGAAGGCCGCCGCTGGCTGTTCAGCGTGACCTGGACGCCGGCATTGTAGCGTCGAGCAAGGCGCACAGCTTGGCGGTAGCTTCGATCATCTGCCCGCTTGGGCGCTCCAAACCGTTGTCCGGCAGCACCAGCAGGTGACCGCCAGCCGTGGCCTTGAGCTGCGGCCAGGCCCGCCAGCTCGCCAGTTGGGCTTGGTCGCCCGCGACAATCACATCAGGGTTGCGCGCCAGCACCGACTCCACACTAACCAACGGCGCCGGCTGCGGCAGGTCGGCGAACACGTTGCGCGCGCCACATACACTCAGCGCATCGCTGACGATCTGCTTGCCGCCCAAGGTATACAGCGGCTTGTCCCAGACCTGATAGAACACGGTCAGCGGCTGCTCGCGATGGTAGCGTTGCCGCAGCTCTTGCAGGCGCTGGCGCAAGCCCGCCGCGTAGCGCTGGCCCTGTTCGGCCCGGCCGATACGGCTGGCGATGGCTTCGATGTGGCTGAGCAATTGTTCGAGCGTGGCCACTTCGCCATCGTAGCTGGCGATGCCCAGCCGGCGCAGTTGCTCGCGCTGGGCGGGGGCCACGGCGCCGGGCCACAACAACAGCAAGTCAGGCCGCAGGCTGAGCAGGCGCTCCATGTCCAGTTGGCCCTGGCGACCCACCGACGGCAGCTGACGCAGCGCCGCTGGCCGCTCGCCGCCGTCGAGCACGCCCACCAGCAGGTCATCGGCGTGCAGTTCGAGCATGATTTCGCTCATCGACGGCGCCAGGCTGACCACCCGCAGTGGCTCGGCGGCAACGGTGCTGCCGAGCATCAGCAGCAGGCAGCAGAGCAGCCGCATCAACCCAGCTGACGCGGGATGCGATAGAGGTACAGGATCACCACGGTGGACAACGCCAGCAGCACCTGGGGCACTGCCTCCAGCCCGACCAGCACCGACAGTGCGGCGACCCAGGCGGGGATGCAGGCGTACAGCATGGCCAGGCGGCGTACCCGCGCCAGCTCGATCCAGGCCGCGGGCTCTTCGACGCTGCCGAGCACCTTGCTGGTGTGGATCAACGCGCGCTTGTACGCGGCAAACCGAGCGAGGCTAAGAAACATGGTCGCGGCACCGGCAATGAACAGCGGCATCGCCAGCACCGGAATCAGGCCGTCACCGCCGCCAAACGCCCAGGCCATGATCGGCAGCGGCAGCAAGCCCAGCGCCAGGTACTGCCACCAGGTCAGGGCCAGCCGTCGCTTGACCTCGCTGCGGGTCACGCCTGCGGCACCTCACCCTGGTGCTCGGTGCCCATCATGTGGCCGAGCTTGCCGGCCTTGGTCGCCAGGTAGTGGCTGTTGTGCGGGTTGTGACCGGTGTGCAGCGGCACGCGTTCGGCAACGTTGATGGCCATGGCAGTCAGCGCCTTGACCTTGCGCGGGTTGTTGGTCATCAGGCGCAGCGACTTGACGCCCAGGTGCTCGAGCATCGGCAGGCAGATGCCATAGTCGCGCTGGTCGGCGGCAAAGCCCAGGCGCTCGTTGGCCTCAACCGTGTCGGCGCCGCCATCCTGCAGCTCGTAGGCGCGAATCTTGTTCAACAGGCCGATACCGCGGCCTTCCTGACGCAGGTACAACAGCACGCCGCGGCCTTCGCGGGCAATCGCCTGCAGCGCAGCTTCAAGCTGCGAACCGCAGTCGCAACGCTGGCTGAACAGCGCATCCCCAGTCAGGCACTCGGAGTGCAGACGCCCGAGCACCGGCTCACCATCAGCGATATCACCCAGGCTGAGCACGACGTGCTCGCGGCCCGTGGCTTCATCAAGAAAGCCATGCATGGTGAAGGTCGCAAAAGGAGTCGGAAGTTTCGAGGCGGCAACAAAGACGACGGGCACGTTGTGCTCCTGATTAGTAACTTGGAATTTCACGTGGGCCGATTGTATCAGCAGGCTGACAAGCGTGCGCACGGTGAATACCGTCGGTTAAGATCGAAAGGTTCGATGCTTAGCGAGGATGTGCTCAGCGAGGCTGGCTGTCGGCAGTGAACGGATAGGGCTGCTTCCACTTCTTGAAGACCGCTTCCAGCTCGCCGCTGCGCACCAGTTGCTGCATGCGTTGGTCAAACAGCTCACTCAGCGCCTTGCCTTGCTCATTGTGAGCAAAGGCAAGATAGAGCGGCAATTCTGCTACATGAGTGCGGCGAAAGCTGTCCGGCTTGGGCGCCTGGGCCTGGACGTACTCGACTTCTGTGAGTGAATCGACATAGAAGTCGACCCGGTTATGCTCGAGCATCGGCAGAATCCCTTCGCGGCGCTGGATTTCCCTGAACTCATGAACATTCGGCAAGTAACTGCCGTAGTCGTAGCCGCGCACCCAGGCCAGGCGATAGTCGCCGATATTGGCGGGGGTCGGCACGGGCTTGCTGGTCAGGCCCAGCGCATAGATATGATCGACATCGAAGTGCCAGCGCGGGTAGAGGTTGTCGTCGCTCTCCTGCTTGTAGGAGCCAACCCAGGCATCCGCCTCGCCACGTTTGACCAGGCCAATGGCACGGCTGTAAGGCGCGCTCTGGATGGACACCTTGACCCCGGCGGGCTCGAACACCTGGCGCAACACATCCCACGCCAGGCCAGTGCCGTCGGCGTTGGTGTAGTCGAGCCAGTCTTCACTGACCAGATGGATCTGGCCCAACTGAGGCTTGTCGCTGGCGTTGGCAACAGCGCCGCCAAGCAGCATCAGCAACAGCAGCACCGTCGTCCTTAACCCCATCTGCCACTCCCGTATCAGGCTACCGCCCAAACTAGAACCTGCATGCCCAGCCAGGCGAACACACCGGCGAGGATATCGTCGAGCATGATGCCGAATCCACCATGCACATGTTTGTCGATCCAGCGAATCGGCCACGGCTTGAGGATGTCGAAGAAGCGGAACATGAGGAACCCGGCCAGCAACCACTGCCAACCCTCCGGCACCAGCCACAGGGTGATCCACATGCCGACCATTTCGTCCCAGACAATGCCTTCATGGTCGTGAACGCGCAAGTCGGTGGCGACCTTGCCGCACAGCCAGAAGCCGAACAGCATGGTCATACCCAGCAGCAGCCAGTAGCCCCAGTCGGGCAACATCTGCCACAGCGGAATGAACGGCAGCGCCACCAGCGAGCCCCAGGTGCCGGGGGCCTTGGGCAAAGTGCCGGAACCGAAGCCAAAGGCGATGAAGTGCCACGGGTTGCGCCAGACCGAAGGCGGAACGAACTCCGCAGGCACCTGATTGGGGTGGTCGGTCACGGTGTCTCCCTAAAATGTTGATAGCCGCGTTGTCGCGGGGTGATGTCCTGGCCGTGTTCGTCGCGCAAAATCACGCCTCCGCCAGCCACTGCCCGGCCGATGACATGCACCGCCAGGCCAGCGTCGCGCAGCGCGGGCAGTTGCTGCGCGGGCAAGGTGAACACCAGGACATAATCGTCGCCACCGGTCAGCGCCGCCTGGCGGGCTGCCGCTGGCCCTGAAAAAGCCACTAGAGCAGGTGACACTGGCACCTGGGCCAGGTTCACCTCGAGCGCCAGCCGGGATGCCTTGGCGATATGGCCGCAGTCGGCCAACAAGCCATCGGAGATATCCAGCGCCGCGGTGGCCTTGCCGCGCAGGGCCTGGCCCAAGGCAAACTGCGGCGAAGGTGACCAGTACTGTGCCAGCAGCGGCGCACTGATCTCGACCGCCGCTTCGCGCTCGCCCAGCACCAACGGCAAGGCGCCGGCGGCATTGCCCAGCTCGCCGCCCACACAGAGCAAGTCACCCACCTGCGCGCCCGAGCGCAGCAGGGCCTGCCCGGCCGGAACCCGGCCAAACACAGTCATGGTGATACTCAGTGGGCCGCGGGTGGTGTCGCCGCCAATCAGGCTCAGGCGGCAATGTCGCGCCATGCGATCGAGGCCTTCGGCATACGCCTTGAGCCACTGTTCGCTGACCTCGGGCAAGGTCAGCGCCAGGGTAAAGCCGACGGGCGTGGCACCCATGGCTGCCAGGTCACTGGCCGCTACGGCCAGCGAGCGCTGGCCCAGTAGCGAGGGGTCGCAGGCGTGCGGAAAATGCACGCCGGCAACCAAGGTATCGGTAGACACTGCCAACTGCGCGGCAGCCGGCAGGTCAAGCAGGGCACAGTCGTCGCCGATCCCCAACGCAACACCTTCGCCGCCCTGCGCACAGGGCGCGGCGGCGAAGTAATGACGGATCAGCTCGAACTCACCCATGGCTGGTCAGCGCCGCAATCAGCGCTTGAACGCCTTGACTTCCGCTTCACGGACCTGCGGCGCCAGCTTGTCGAGTACACCGTTGACGAACTTGTGGCCGTCGGTGGCGCCGAAAATCTTGGCCAGTTCGACGCCTTCGTTGATCACGACCCGGTAAGGTACGTCAACGCGCATCAGGAACTCCCAGGTGGACAGGCGCAGAACCGCCAGTTCAACCGGGTCGAGCTCTTCCAGCGGGGTGTCCAGGCAAGGCTTGAGCGCGGCATCGATATCGTCTTTCTTCGCCGGAACCCCGTGCAGGATCTCGCGGAAATAAGCGCCGTCGATGTCGGAGAAATCGTTGTCGACGCGGAACTGCGCCTCGATTTCATTCAGCGATTGCTTGGCCATGTGCCACTGATACAGCGCCTGGGTCGCGAGCTTGCGTGCTTCGCGACGCTTGGCGCTTTTCGATGGTTTGCCAGCATCCGCAGGTTTTGGATCGCGCGGGTTGAAACGATCGCTTTCGTCGCTAATCACTTGGCCTCCAACTGCGCCAGCAGGCTGACCATTTCCAGTGCGGACAGGGCAGCTTCAGCGCCTTTGTTGCCGGCTTTGGTGCCGGAACGTTCGATGGCCTGCTCGATCGAGTCGACGGTCAGTACGCCGAACGCGACTGGCACACCGAACTCCATCGACACCTGGGCCAGGCCCTTGGTGCATTCGCCCGCAACGTATTCGAAGTGCGGAGTACCACCACGGATCACGGCGCCCAGGGCGATGATCGCGTCGTAAGCGCCCTGCTGGGCGACTTTCTGTGCAACCAGCGGGATTTCGAAGGCGCCAGGAGCACGGATGATGGTGATGTCGCTTTCGCTGACGCCATGGCGTACCAGCGCATCAACGGCACCGCTCACCAGGCTTTCGACGACGAAGCTGTTGAAGCGGCCAACCACCAAAGCATAGCGACCTTTGGGGGCGATGAAGGTACCTTCGATGGTCTTCAGGGTCATTGCGGTGTTCTCATTTTAAAGAGCGAGGCCGCCCTAGGCGGCCTGCAGGAGGGTTTGGACACGAGCGCCAGGGCGATTGGCGCGCCTGTGTCACTCAGAGGGCACGTATTCTACAACTTCCAGATCGAATCCGGATATCGCATTGAACTTCATCGGCGAGCTCATCAGGCGCATCTTGCGCACACCGAGGTCACGCAGGATCTGCGAACCGGCGCCAACCGTGCTGTAGGTGCTCGGCGTCTTGACCTGGGTTTCGCCGGCGCTTTCGCGGATATGCGCCAGCACCACGTCGCCATCGAGCGGGTGACCGAGCAGCAGCACTACGCCGCTGCCGGCCTCTGCCACGGCGCTCATGGCGGCGCGCAGGCTCCAGCGGCCGGGCTGCTTGACCATCAAGAGGTCGCGCAGCGGGTCCATGTTGTGCACCCGCACCAGGGTCGGTTCTTCGGCGCAGATCTTGCCCAGGGTCAGTGCCATGTGCACATCGCCTTCGACCGAATCACGGTAGGTGACGAGGTTGAACTGGCCCAGTTCGCTGTCCAGTGGCTGCTCGGTGACCCGCTGAACGGTACGTTCGTGGATCATGCGGTAGTGGATCAGGTCGGCGATGGTGCCGATCTTCAGGCCGTGCTCGGCGGCGAACACTTCCAGCTCGGCGCGACGCGACATGGTGCCGTCGTCGTTCATCACTTCGCAGATCACCCCGCTCGGCTCGAACCCGGCCATGCGCGCCAGGTCACAGGCCGCTTCGGTGTGGCCAGCGCGGGCCAGGGTGCCGCCAGGCTGGGCCATCAGCGGGAAGATGTGGCCAGGGCTGACGATATCGTCTGCCTTGGCATCCTTGGCTGCCGCGGCCTGCACGGTGCGCGCACGGTCGGCTGCGGAGATCCCGGTGGTGACGCCTTCGGCGGCTTCGATCGAGACGGTGAACTTGGTGCCGAAGCCCGAGCCATTGCGTGGCGCCATCAGCGGCAGCTTGAGGGTCTCGCAGCGCTCGCGGCTCATCGGCATGCAGATCAGGCCACGGGCGTGCTTGGCCATGAAGTTGATGTGCTCGGGCTGGCAGCACTCGGCGGCCATGATGATGTCGCCTTCGTTCTCGCGGTCTTCGTCATCCATGAGGATGACCATCTTGCCTTGGCGGATGTCTTCGACCAGCTCTTCAATACTGTTGAGCGCCACGCGGCACCCCCTTCTCGATCAGGATTTCAGGTAGCCGTTGGCGGCCAGGAAGCTTTCGGTGATGCTACTGCCCTTGCTCGGTGCGGCAGCCTTGTCACCCAGCAGCAGACGCTCCAGGTAACGGGCCAGCAGGTCGACCTCAAGGTTCACCCGACGCCCGCTGCGGTAGTCGGCCATGATGGTTTCGGACAGGGTATGCGGCACGATGGTCAGCTCGAATTCGGCGCCATCGACCTCATTGACCGTCAGGCTGGTGCCGTCGACGGTGATCGAGCCCTTGTGGGCAATGTACTTGGCCAGCTCCTTGGGTGCGCGCACGCGGAACTGGATCGCGCGGGCGTTATCGCTGCGCGAGATGATTTCGCCGACGCCGTCGACGTGGCCGCTGACCAGGTGGCCGCCCAGGCGGGTGGTCGGGGTCAGGGCTTTTTCCAGGTTGACCGGGCTGCCGCTTTTCAGGTCGTTGAATGCGGTGCAGTCGAGGGTTTCGCGGCTGACGTCAGCCCAGAAGCCGTCGCCAGGCAGTTCCACCGCAGTCAGGCAGACGCCATTGACGGCAATGCTGTCGCCCAGTTTGACGTCACCCAGGTCGAGCTTGCCGGTCTGGACGTAGACGCGCACGTCGCCGCCCTTGGGGGTCAGGCTGCGGATGGTGCCGATCGATTCGATGATGCCGGTGAACATTGGGTTCTCCTCGGAAACTGGGCGGCGTTGGGCCAGCCGGGCATTATACGCCGGCGGCCGGCTGGGGGATGGCTGTGACTCGCCAGTCATCGCCCACCGCGCGCATTTCGGTGATTTTCAGTCGCGGCGCTTCGCTCATCTTCGCCAGCGGCCAGTCCAGCAATGGCCGGGCCTGGGAGCCAAGGAAGGTGCCGGCAACAAACAATTGGTATTCGTCGATCAAACCGAGCTGGGCAAACGCGCCGACCAAACCGGCGCCCGCCTCCAGCAGAATCTCGTTGACCCCACGCGCCGCCAGGGCGCTGAGCAGGGCTGGCAGATCCACCCGGCCATCGGCGCCGGGCAACTGCAGCAGCTCATGGCCGGCCTCGGCATAGCGTGGGTCAGCGGCGGCGCCGGTGACCACCAGTACCGGCCCGGCCTGGAACAAAGGCGCAGTCAGCGGCAGGCGCAGGCGGCTGTCGATCAGCACCCGCAGCGGTGGCCGTGACAAGGCCAGGGCGGTGCTATCAGGGTCCAGGCCCAGCTCGCCGCCGCGCACGGTCATCCGCGCATTGTCGGCCAGCACACTGCTGGCGCTGGTCAGCACCACGCTGGAGCGCGCACGCAGGCGTTGCACCGCTGCGCGGGCGGCAGGGCCGGTAATCCACTGGCTTTCACCACTGGCCATGGCGGTGCGTCCGTCCAGGCTCATCGCCAGCTTGGCGCGGACGAACGGCAGGCCGTGCTCCATGCGTTTCAGGAAGCCGGGATTGAGCGCACGCGCTTCTTGCTCGAGCACGCCACTGACAACCTCGATACCGGCCTCGGCCAGGCGCCGCAGACCTCGCCCGGCGACTTGCGGGTTAGGGTCCTGCATGGCGGCGACCACCCGGGCCACCCCGGCCTTGACCAGCGCTTCGGCACACGGCGGGGTGCGCCCGTGGTGGCTGCACGGTTCAAGGGTGACATAGGCGCAGGCGCCCTGGGCGCGCTCGCCGGCCTGGCGCAGGGCATGCACTTCGGCGTGCGGCTCGCCGGCGCGCACATGCCAGCCCTCGCCGACCACCTCGCCATCACGCACGATGACGCAGCCAACGCGCGGATTGGGATGGGTGCTGTACTGGCCTTTGCGGGCCAGTTGCACGGCCAGGGCCATGTAGTGGGCGTCGAGAATTGCGGTCGGGCTGGGCATGTTTACTCTTTGCCCGGCTGGCGCGCCAGGCGGTCGATTTCTTCGCGGAATTCGTCAAGGTCCTGGAAACGCCGGTAGACCGAGGCAAACCGAATGTAGGCGACTTCGTCGAGTTGACGCAGCGCCTCCATGACCAGCTCACCGACCACCAGCGACTTGACCTCGCGCTCGCCGGTGGCGCGCAGCTTGTGCTTGATCTGCGCCAGCGCTGCTTCCAGGCGCTCGACGCTGACCGGGCGCTTTTCCAGCGCGCGCTGCATGCCGGCTCGCAGCTTGTCTTCGTCGAATGGCTGGCGGGTGCCGTCTTGCTTGATCAGCCGCGGCAGTACCAGTTCGGCGGTTTCGAAGGTGGTGAAGCGCTCGCCGCAGGCGACGCATTCGCGCCGGCGACGCACTTGTTCGCCCTCGGCGACCAGGCGCGAGTCGATGACCTTGGTGTCGTTGGCACCGCAAAAGGGACAGTGCATGGTGGCAGGCAACAAAAAAAGGGAGGGCCATGGTAGCGCATCCGACTGGCAAGACAAGCCAAAGGGGTTACCATCCACTCAAATCTGCCCCTGAAGGACTTCTCCATGCACTTTCGAGCGCTCGTCGTGCTCTGCCTCGCTGGCCTGATGACGGCCTGCAGCAGCGATAAACCTAAAAACGAACCGGTGCCCGCAACGCCGGCGCCGAAAACGGTGAAAAAGGCCCCGGCGCTCGGCCCACTGCCGGCTTATCAACGGGAAATCAGCGGCAGCCTGCAAGACGTGCCAGCGGGTGCCGAGGTCGAGCTGGCATTGCTGGTGATCGACGAACGTGATCGCCCGCAGCGGCTGCTGGCCAGCAGCACCCTGACCGGTACCGGTCAGGACCTACCCTACCAACTGCGCTTCAACCCGGAAGCGTTCCCGGCCGGTGCCCGCGTCGAGTTGCGCGGTCGCGCCAGCCGCTCGGGTCAGTTGATCATGCACCTGCCGCCACAGCGCATCGTCCAGGCTACGAGCCAGGCCACCGGCCCGCTGCGCTTCGAGAAAGCCCCGTAAATGGCGCCAGTGCAGTTGCAGCATGCGCTCAGCGGTCTGATCGGCGAAGCGCAGCTGGTTGCCACTGCGCTGCCGGAGTGCGCGCTGAAACTGTGGCTGCTCGGCGCCGACAACATGCACCGCGCATTCACCCGCGAAGAGACCCAGCGCATCCTCGAAGAGCCGCCGTACTGGAGCTTCTGCTGGGCCAGCGGCCTGGCCATGGCCCGCTACCTGGCGGCCAATCCACAGTGGGTCGAGGGCATGCGCGTGCTCGACTTTGGCGCCGGTTCGGGCATTGCCGGGATCGCCGCAGCGCGGGCGGGTGCTGTCGAGGTGGTTGCCTGCGACCTTGATCCGCTGGCCTTGGCTGCGTGCCAAGCCAATGCTGCGCTGAACCAGGTCGAGCTCGGTTACAGCAGTGATTTTTTTGCCGAGGCCGACCGCTTCGATCTGATTCTGGTGGCTGATGTGTTGTACGACCCGGCCAACCTGCCGTTGCTCGATGGTTTTCTCAGCCGTGGCCGCCAGGTGCTGGTGGCCGACTCGCGGGTGCGCAATTTCAGCCACCCGCTGTACCGTCAGTTGGACGTGCTCGAAGGCTTGACCCTGCCCGACCTGGCCGAACCGCACGAATTCCGCCGGGTCAGCCTGTACCACGCCAGCCGCGAGCCTTTATAGTGGTGTCATTCAGAGATTTGCGAGAGTTGCGATGAGCCAAGCCCCCGATACCAACGCCCTGCCGTACATTTTCGATGCTACCGACGCCAACTTTCAGCAGTTGGTCATCGAGAACTCCTTCCACAAACCGGTGCTGGTGGATTTCTGGGCCGAGTGGTGTGCGCCATGCAAGGCGCTGATGCCGTTGCTGGCCAAGATAGCCGAGGGTTATCAGGGCGAGCTGTTGCTGGCCAAGATCAACTGCGATGTCGAGCAGCAGGTGGTTGCCCAGTTCGGTATCCGCAGCCTGCCAACCGTGGTGCTGTTCAAGGACGGTCAGCCGGTCGACGGCTTTGCCGGTGCGCAGCCCGAATCGGCGATTCGCGCCCTGCTCGAGCCGCACGTGCAGATGCCTGCCGCGCCGACTGCCTCGCCACTGGAAGAAGCCAAGGCGCTGTTTGCCGAAAGCCGCTTTGCCGAGGCCGAAGCGACCCTCAAGCTGTTGCTGGGCGAAGACAACAGCAATGCCGAGGCGTTGATCCTGTACGGCCGTTGCCTGGCCGAGCGTGGCGACCTGAGTGAAGCTGAGGCCGTGCTGGGTGCGGTCAAGAGCGACGAGCACAAGGCAGCGCTGGCCGGCGCCAAGGCGCAGCTGACCTTCCTGCGCCAGGCCGCCAGCCTGCCGGAAGCCGCCGAGTTGAAGAGCCGTCTGGCGCAGAACCCTGAGGACGACGAAGCCGCTTATCAGCTGTGCATTCAGCAGTTGGCGCGCCAGCAGTACGAAGCGGCGCTGGATGGGTTGCTCAAGCTTTTCCAGCGTAATCGGGGTTATGAAAGCGGATTGCCGCACAAGGCGCTGTTGCAGGTGTTCGAGCTGCTCGGCAATGAGCACCCGCTGGTTACCGCGTATCGGCGCAAGTTGTTTGCCTTGATGTATTGAGGCGCATATCGGCCCGACGGTCTGCGGGGCCGCACAGATCCTGGGGCCGCTGCGCGGCCCTTTCGCGACACAAGGCCGCTCCTACAGGCCGGCGGTGAGCCATGAGCAACTCGGTCGCCTGTAGGAGCGGCCTTGTGTCGCGAAAGGCCAGCGTAGCTGGCCCACTATGTTTCAACCTATCCAGTGATAAACAGGCGCATCCCCCGCGCTTTCCACCCTCACCTCAGCACTGTGACGCAAGCGCACCAGCAGCCGCTTGCCCGCCGCCGTGCTGCCGGTCAACTGCTCCAGGTGCTCAAGTAATTCTGGCCCAGTCATCTGTCCGGCCACGCGCAAGGCTTCGCGCGCAGCTTGCCACTGGTCATCGTTCTGCCGCACCGCCGGTGCCGGCGTTGCCTTGTCCACCGGCGCAGCCAACTCCACCTGACGCCCAAGCTGCGCCCATTCCGCCGGCTCCAGCTCGATGGTCAGGTCCACCGGCCACTCGCCGATCGTTCCTCGTATTCTCACCTTGGCTTCCTCGCTCACAATTGCCTGGCGCCCATGCTCCCACGACATGAAACCTTCGCCAAGCGGCTGGCACTCGCCAGAAAAACTGTTATAACATTACCAAATCATTCGCCCTGCTCTCTGGAGTTGTCCATGCGCCGTCTGTTGCTTGCACTGCCCTTCGCCCTGCTGCCCCTGGCCGTGGCGCATGCCCACGATGAGCATGATCACGATCACGACCACACCGCGCTAGGCGCCCATGAACACGGCGTGGCCAAACTCGACGTAGTACTGGAAGGCAACACCCTCGAGCTTGGCCTGGACAGCCCGGCGATGAACCTGGTGGGTTTTGAACACGCCGCCAGCAGCGATGTCGACAAGGCCAAGGTAGCCAGCGTACGCCAGCAACTGGAGCAGCCGCTGCAGCTGTTGGGTCTGGCCAAGGACGCTGGCTGCAGCATCGATGCGCAGGAGCTGCAAAGCCCGCTGTTCGACGCACCAGCAGCGGCTGCCGGCAAAACCGAGAAACACGTCCACAGCGATATCGAAGCGCACTATCAGTTCACCTGCAGCAACCCGAGCAAACTCGCCAGCATCGACCTCGCGCCGCTGTTCAAGGCTTACCCGGCGATGCAGAAGATCAACGTGCAGTTGATTGGCCCTAATGGCCAAAAAGGCCTTGAAGCAACGCCGACCACCGCGACGGTCGCGTTCTGAATGAGCCAGGCGTTGATCGAACTGCGTGATCTGCTGTTCGCCTGGCCCGGCCAGGCGCCGCTGCTGGATATCCCGCAGTTTCGCCTGGAAGCGGGCGAAGCGCTGTTTCTCAAGGGCCCCAGCGGCAGCGGCAAGACCACCCTGCTCGGCCTGCTTGGCGGTGTGAACCTGCCGGCGCAGGGCAGCGTGCGCCTGCTCGGTCAGACCTTGGCCGAGCTGGGCCAGGGCGCGCGCGATCGCTTCCGCGTCGATCACACCGGCTACATTTTTCAGCAGTTCAACCTGCTGCCGTTTCTGTCGGTGCGAGAAAACGTCGAACTGCCTTGTCGTTTTTCTGCCAGCCGCGCCGAGCGTGCCCGCCAGCGCCATGGCAGCGTCGATCAGGCCGCCACGCAACTGCTCGCGCACCTGGGCCTGACTGACCCGGCAATGCTCGCGCGGCGCGCCGATAGCCTGTCGATCGGCCAGCAGCAACGAGTAGCCGCGGCCCGGGCGCTGATCGGCCAGCCGGAGTTGGTGATCGCCGACGAGCCAACCTCGGCGCTCGATGCCGACACCCGCGAAGCCTTTATCCGGCTGCTGTTCGACGAATGCCGCGCTGCCGGCTCCAGCCTGTTGTTCGTCAGCCACGACCAGAGCCTGGCGCCGCTGTTCGATCGACACCTGTCACTGGCCGAACTCAATCGCGCCGCCGCGCCCCGGGAGGCCTGATGTACCTGCTCCGCCTTGCTCTGGCCAGCCTCGCCAACCGGCGCTTCACGGCCTTTCTTACCGCCTTCGCGATTGCCCTGTCGGTCTGCCTGCTGTTGGCCGTGGAACGGGTCCGCACCGAAGCCCGCGCCAGCTTTGCCAGCACCATCAGTGGCACCGACCTGATCGTCGGCGCCCGCTCGGGCTCGGTCAACCTGCTGCTGTACTCGGTGTTTCGCATCGGCAACGCCACCAACAACATCCGCTGGGACAGCTATCAACACTACGCCAGCGACCCGCGGGTGAAGTGGGCGATCCCGATTTCGCTGGGCGACTCGCATCGCGGCTATCGGGTGATGGGCACCAGTACCGATTACTTCAGCCACTACCAGTACGGCCGGCGCCAGCACCTGGAACTCAGCCAGGGCCGGCCGTTTGCCGATAACCCGTTCGACGTGGTGCTGGGCGCCGAAGTCGCCGAGGCACTGCACTACAAACTCGGCGACAAGCTGGTGCTGGCCCATGGCGTAGCGGCGATCAGCCTGGTCAAACACGATGACAAACCGTTCACTGTGGTCGGCGTGCTCAAACGCACCGGCACCCCGGTTGACCGCACCCTGCACATCAGCCTGGCCGGCATGGAGGCCATTCACGTCGACTGGCACAACGGCGTACCGGCTCGCGGCGCCGGCCGCATCAGTGCCGAGCAAGCGCGCGGCATGGACCTGCAACCGACTGCGATCACCGCCTTCATGCTTGGCCTGAACAACAAGATCGCCACCTTCAGCATGCAGCGGGAGATCAATCAGTACGCCAACGAGCCGCTGCTGGCGATTCTCCCGGGCGTGGCCCTGCAGGAGCTGTGGAGCCTGATGGGGACCGCCGAGCAAGCCCTGTTCGTGGTGTCGTTGTTTGTCGTGCTGACCGGCTTGATCGGCATGCTCACGGCGATTTTGACCAGCCTCAACGAGCGCCGCCGGGAGATGGCCATTCTGCGCTCGGTGGGTGCTCGGCCCTGGCATATTGCCGGCCTGCTGGTCCTCGAGGCGCTGGCGTTGGCGGTAGCCGGTATCGTCGCCGGGCTTGGCCTGCTGTATGCCGGCATCGCTCTGGCTCAGGGCTACGTGCAGGCCAACTATGGTTTGTACCTGCCACTGGCCTGGCCGAGTAGCCATGAATGGACGCTGCTGGCTATCATCCTCGGCGCAGCGTTGCTGATGGGCAGCGTGCCGGCCTGGCGTGCCTATCGGCAGTCATTGGCTGATGGTCTGTCGATTCATTTGTGAGTGATTACCATGCGTCTGCCCCGCCTTAGCGCTCAGTTCCCGCGCTGCCTCATGCTACTGGTGCTGCTCTTCAGCTCGCCGGTGTGGGCGGCTGAGCCGCGCGAGCTGGATTGGCCGGCATTGATCCCCGAAGGCGCGCCAGTGCAAGCCCCGCAGCTGGCGCCGCTGCACGACCTGTCGCAGATCGGCAACGCGCTGGCGGCCGAGTCCGCGCCGCCAGTACCACAGCAATCGGCCAATGCTCCGGTGGTGCAGGCGCTGGACAATCAGCAGGTCAAGCTGCCGGGCTATATCGTGCCGCTGGAAGTCAGTGAAGAAGGCCGTACCACCGAGTTTTTGCTGGTGCCGTATTACGGCGCCTGCATTCACGTGCCGCCACCGCCGTCGAATCAGATCGTGCATATTTTCAGCGAGATGGGCGTACGCGTCGAAGACCTGTACCAACCGTACTGGATCGAAGGGCGTATGCAGGTCAAAGCCAGCAGCAGCGAGCTGGCCGACACCGGTTACCAGATGGAAGCCGAAAAAATCTACGCCTACGAGCTGAAATAAGCCCGCGGGACGGCTATGCCGCGCTTCGTTGAGCTGGGTCAAACATTTGGTTTAAGCGCCTTCGTACCATTAGGCCATTGATTACCAATGTCCTTTCGGAGCTTCCATGAACAAGTCCTTGCTCGGCGCCTCGCTCGTCGCCCTGGCCCTCGTTGCGCCTGCTGCCCACGCTCACCAGCCGGGTGATTTCATTGTCCGCGCCGGCGCCATCACCACCGCGCCCAACGAAAGCAGCGGCGACTTGCGCTTCGACGGCAACAAGGTAGCCGGCACCAAGGCAACCCTGACCAGCGACACGCAGCTGGGCCTGACCTTCGCTTACATGCTCAGCGATCACATCGGCGTCGAGCTGCTGGCGGCCACGCCGTTCCAGCACACCGTTGGCGTCAAGGGCCTGGGCGGCGGCCTGGATGGCAAGCTGGCCGACATCAAGCAACTGCCACCGACCCTGTCGCTGCAGTACTTCCCGATGGACCCAGCCTCCAAGTTCCAGCCGTACGTAGGCGTGGGCATCAACTACACCCTGTTCTTCGATGAAGACCTGAGCAGCGCGCGCAAGCAGCAAGGCTTCAGCAACTTGAAAATGCAGGACTCGATCGGCATCGCCGGCCAGGTCGGCATGGACTACATGATCACCGACAACGTGCTGGTCAACGCCTCGGTCTGGTACGTCGACATCGACACCAAAGCCACCGTCGACGGCCCTGCCGCACTGGGCTACAGCAAGACCAAGGTCGACGTTGAAGTCGATCCATGGGTGTACATGGTCGGTATTGGCTACAAGTTCTGATCGTTGCTGCATGACAAAGCCGTTGCCATCAGGCAGCGGCTTTTTGCTGTCAGCGCTGGCCATTGCCTGTTTGCCAGCGCAGATACAGCCAATAAATCAAGGCCAGTGCGCTGAACCCCGCGCCCACTGCGCACACGGCCATCCAGCCCCAGCGCGCATAGACCCAGCTCGCCGCTACCGCCCCCACCCCGCTGCCCAGCGAATAACAGCACATGTAGGCCCCGATCAGGCGGCTGGCCATCTCACTGCGCCCTTTCAGCAGCAATGTCTGGTTGGTGACGTGCACCGCCTGAACGGCAAAATCGAGCATTACTACGCCCAGCACCAGCGCCAGCAATGAGTATTCAAGAAAGGCCGTGGCTACCCACGACAGCAGCAACAGCAGCAAGGCCACGCCTGTGGTTCGCTGCGCGTGGCCCTGGTCAGCCAGACGCCCGGCACGTGACGCTGCCATCGCACCGGCGATTCCGGCTAGGCCAAACAGGCCGATCTGGGTATGGCTCAGCGCCAGCGCTGGTGCGCTCAGCGGCAGTACCATTGCACTCCACAGCACGCTGAAAGCGGCGAAGGTCAGCAAGGCCAACAGCCCACGCTGGCGCAACAGCCGATCGTGTCGATACAGACCGACAACCGACGCCAGCAATTGCCAATAGCTGGCGCTGCGGGCGCCTGGCTGCGCGCTCGGCAACTTGCGCCAGAGCAGCAAAGCCATCAACAGCGCCAACCCGGCAGCAACAAAATAGACGCTGCGCCAGCCGGCAACGTCGGCGAACCCACCAGCCACCAGTCGCGCCAGCAAGATGCCCAGCACCACGCCGCTGGTGACCTGGCCGACCACGCGCCCCTGCTCCTGCGCTGTCGCCAAGGTCGCGGCATGCGCCACCACCACCTGCACCACAACCGCCAGCAGCCCGACCAGGCTCATCGCCAGCAGCAATACGGCCCAGTCCTGCGCCAGCCCGACCGCCAGCAGCGCCGCGGCCGAGAGCAGCAGTTGACAGACGATCAAGCGCTTGCGCTCGAACAGATCGCCCAATGGCACGACCAGCAACAGGCCAACCGCATAGCCGGCCTGAGTCGCGCCGACGACCAGCCCGACCTTGCCCGTTGCCACCCCCAGGCTGGTCGCCATCGACTCGAGCAACGGTTGAGCGAAATACACCGAGGCCACAGCCAGTGCACAGGTCACGGCAAGCAACAGAGTGAGTGAGCGGGTAAGTGGCGCAGGGCTGAACGCGGTCATGGCAGGCACTCGACAACTGGTTTCATATTGAAACCACTTACTGGCTTTCTAGCAAATGTGGTTTTAATCTGCAACCAGATAAACAAGCGAGGTTGTCGCCATGCTGGACCCGATCAACAACCAATGCCCCGTGGCACGCGCGCTGCTGGTGCTCGGTGATCGCTGGGCGCTGATGATTCTGCGTGATGCGTTCGATGGCCTGCGCCGCTTCAGTGAGCTGCAGAAGAGCCTCGGCCTGGCGAAGAACATCCTCTCCTCGCGCCTCAAGCTGCTGGTAGAAACCGGCCTGCTGACCCTGCAACCCGCCTCGGATGGCAGCGCGTACAAGGAGTACGTGCTGACCGACAAGGGCCGCGCGGTGTTTCCCATCGTGATTGGCCTGCGCCAGTGGGGCGAGCAATTTCTATTCGAAGCCGGCGAAACCCGCTCGCAACTGCTCGACAGTGCCCACGGCCAACCTTTGCAGACACTGCAGGTGCAAGCCAGGGATGGCCGCGTGGTGGGGCCGGACGATTGCCTGCGGCGGGTGGTGCGGCATGGGGTGAAGCCAGGTCGCGGCTAATTACGTAGCCAGGGAGCCGGGAATTATCCGCGAGCAGTCGGGTCGTTAGCGCGGTGTCGAGTGCGCTGGGGCCGCTGCGGGCGCCAGCGATCTCAAGCCAGAGATAAACACAGAGACCTTGAAGCGGATGGGTTTCAGTGCGAAACCAGTGCTCTGCTGACACCCAGCTCCATATCATCGATCAGGGCCTTGGCGAGCTCACTCAATATTCGTACAGCGCTCCCTGCTTGCCGATCATTCTCCATCTCCGCCTCTGTAGCGAGATGGCGGATACAGCCCAGGAGTACGGATAGCTCCGAGAACGCCTGATCAAGTGGCACATCACGCTGTACGCAGAAAAGGTTCTGGCAAGGTGTCTGGCCTTGAGTTTTGCGGTGCTTGATATCGGTTTTCATGACACCGCCTCCTTGTCCCTGGCATGCGCAACCAACGCAAGTATCAACTGGTTGAGCACCTCTATGACCTCCAGCAAGTACTTGTGGATGCCAATAGGCTCACCGAAAAGATTGGCTTTGATTGTTCCGTTCAAGCAGTCGAGCAGCTTGTCGACCTGGGCGAGCGCATCTTCCACGCTGAGTTCGGCGTTAATCAGAAAATAGGGTACTGGCGGATCCGGGACGAGCTTTTTCATGGTCAGGTCTCTTGTGTGTTCACAGAAAACCACCACCGTCGCTCTTCTCACGGATTGAGGGTGGCAGCCGTGCACAGGGTGAGAAACCGAGACACAAGAGAAACCCGGCCAGACCGAAGTCTGCCCGCGCACGGCTGCCATAAACTGGCCGTAATTTGTGTTGTCGGGTTCTCACACCCGGTCACCACTTCTGGCGACCCTGTGAAATTAAGACTGAGGTGATTCCCCGACAACTGAGCTGCTTCCGAAAGACGCGTAGGATAATTCCTAGACGGGCTTTTGCAGAAGCATTTGGATTTGATTTCAGAAAGGTCTGACGCGCAGATGGGTTTCCCGCAGGCCTGAGCGACCTGCAGAACGGTGCTTAGCCCCTGCCCAACAGCTTGGCCAAACCTTCGACCATCGGCGTTGGTTGAGGGAAGTCGAAGCGTGCCAGCAAGCGTGCGTTGTCGGCGCGGGAGTGGCGGATGTCGCCCGAGCGGGCTTGGCCGTAGCTGATTTCCGGCAGGCTGCCAATGACGTCGCGCAGCGCGGCCAGTAGCTGATTCAGCGAGGTGGCCTGGTTCAGGCCGATGTTCACTGCGCCCTCTTCCACCTGCGGTTGCTCGAGGGCCTGGACCATGACCTGGACCAGATCACCAACATAGAGGAAGTCGCGAGTCTGCTCGCCGTCGCCAAATACCTTGATCGGCAAGCCTTGGGTAGCGCGCTCGCTGAAGATGCTGATCACCCCGGAATACGGCGAGGACGGATCCTGGCGCGGGCCGAAGATGTTGAAGAAGCGGAAGATCACCGGCTCCAGGCCATGCTGGCGGCGGTAGAAATCCAGGTACTGCTCGCTGGCAAGTTTGTCCACTGCGTAAGGCGTCAGCGGCGCCTTGGGGGTATCTTCGGCAATCGATTGGCCTTCGCCATTGTTGCCATACACCGCGGCGCTGGACGCAAACAGCACCCGACGCACGCCATTCAGGCGCATGGCTTCGCAGACATTCAGCGTGCCGATGAAATTGCTCTGGTGGGTTTTCACCGGGTCATCCACCGAGGCCTGCACCGAGGCCACGGCAGCCAGATGCACAACGGCGCGGCAGCCAGCGGCCGCACGGGCGACCAGAGCGGCGTCGGCGACATCGCCTTCGATCAGCTCCAGGCCGGGATGCTGCAACTGCAGGTTGGCGCGCTTGCCGGTGGACAGGTCGTCAAGGATACGCACCGCATAGCCTTTGCCCAGCAAGGCGTCGGACAGGTGCGAGCCGATGAAGCCCGCGCCGCCGGTGATCAGAATAGGGGCGTCAGCCATGTCGGTAGAATCGGTCCAGTAAAGGCGCCAGGCCCGAGCGCCAGGCGCGCGGCTTGATGCCGAAGGTATGAAGGATCTTCTTGCAGGCCAACACCGCATTCTGCGGCTCGTCGCTGGCATCCGGCCGTGCCGCATGGGCCTGGGCGGTGGGTGCCTGCACTGCGAGCTGGCGCCATTGCTGTGCTTCGGCAAGGATCGCCTGGCCCAGCGCCAGCGGCGTGGTCGCCTCGTTGCCGGCGTAGTGATAGGTGCCCCACAGCGGCGCGGCGCAGTCGAGTTGCTTGAGTACCGAGAGGATGACCCGGGCCGCATCGTCCACTGGCGTCGGATTGCCGCGGCGATCGTCCGCCAGGAGCAATTCCTGCGGCTGCTCGGCGCGGGTCAGAAAGCGCCCGAGGGTGCCATCGATGCTCTCGTCCAGCACCCAGCCAAACCGCAGCAGCACGTGCTGCGGGCAAGTTGCGCGCACGCTCTGCTCGACCCGCCACAGCGCCTGGCCGCGGCTGCCCAGGGGCACCGGCTCGTCCTTTTCGCTGTAGGCAGTGGCCCGCGAGCCATCGAACACGCGATAGCTGGAAGGTTGCACGAGGATCATTTCGTGGTGCTGGCACAGCTCGGCCAGGCGCTCGACTGCGCGCTCTTGCTGGGCGAGGCGCTGTTCGCTGACCGCCTCGGCCTGGAACCAGTCGAAGTAATAGGCGAGGTTGATCACCACGTTGGGGCGGTGTTCGTCCAGCAGCAGGGTCAGGCTGGCCGGATCCCAGCCGTTGTCCGGCGGACGCGGCGCCAGGAATCCGATGTCTTCCTCGGCCCCGAGACGAATCAGCGCTTGCCCGAGGGCATTGCCACCACCCAACAGCATCAGGCGCATACGCATAGGGTAAAAAAGTCCGCTCAGATCGTTGGAAGAAAAAGCATTTTGCGGTTTCCGACAGGGGAAGTCCAACGCCTGCTGGATTGCGGCGTTGCTCGGCACTGCGGTAGCGCACTGTGCGGGGCTGTTATCGACCTATACTGAGCGCGCCATCCCCTGCTCAGCGCGAAGGTCCAAATGCCCACCGAATCCATCGCTGCACACCGTTCGACCTGGCAGTATGACGAGGCAGCGCCCGGCGCAGAGCGGTTCATCGAACAGTCATTCGACGGCTATCGGCAGCAGGCACGACTGCTGGTGCCCGATGTTGCACACGCCCCGCCCGCCTTTATCGTCGGTGGCGCACGCTCGGACTTCACCCGCCTCAACCCGTTGCTGTATCGCCTGCAGGCGCAGGGCATCGGCTCGCTCAGCGGTAACCTGTCCGGCCACAGCCTGGCCAGCCAACCGGGCGCCGCCGCGCCGTCGCTGCACACCAATCTGCACGAGGCACTGAGCTTTCATCAGCATATCGCCGAGCAGTGCCATACCCTGATCGGCCATAGCCTTGGTGCAGCCATTGCGCTGAAGATGGCCGCGCAGTTACCAAGCATCTCCAAACTGGTGCTGATCTGCCCGGCGGTTTACCCGGACGCGGCGCACCAGGCGCCATTCGGCCCGGCGTTCACCGCAGCGATTCGCCAGCCGTTCGCCTTTCTGCAATGTGACAGCTATGAATTCTTGCGCACCTTTACCGGCCAGGTATTGCTGGTGATCGGTGAGTACGACGGGCTTAATTCGCGTGCTTATGGCCAAGGCGCGGGGACCTCGGCGGGGACGCGCTGGGTGTCTGGCGTGCAGCGCTACAGCCCGATCCCGGAAGAAGTCACCCATACCCTGCTGCGCTCAGTGCCGGCGCCACATGTCGAGTGCCTGCTGCTGACCGACTGCGACCACGGCATCGCCGCTCACCTGCGAGACAATCCGCAAGTCGCCGACCAGGTGGCAGAGGTGACCGCAGCGTTCATTCGCGGTTGAGGCGGCCTATTCGATCTCGAACAAGCCGTTGCTCAGCGGGCCGACGCTGAGGCGCTCGCGCACGTCATCGTCGATGCGCGGATCATCCGGGCGGTACAGCTTGACCTGCCGGTAGGCATTGATGCGGTTGATCTCCTCGCCGAGAAACTCCCAGACCACGCGGGTACAGGCCGGGTTGCGCCGGTCGCCGCTGGAGACTCCGGTCTTGAGCCCGTTCAAGCGGGTAATGCGGCTCTTGAAGCTGGGGATGAGGATGGTCTGACTCATCTCGTTGAGGGTGAGTGATTCGTAGTCGATCAGGAACATGCGGTCCTGCAGCTGGAACGCCGCACCAAGGTAGCGGCAGCGCACTTCGGCATGCAGGTCGGTGGCGCTGCTGCGCTCCTGGCGTTCCTGGCGCTCGAATAGAAAGCTGCCGCGCTCCTCCCGCAAATGCACCAGCGACACCAGAATGGTACCCGGCACCGACATGCAGTTGGAGTATTCGAAGTAGTAGCCGCAATAGCGCGAGAGATTGCCGGCATGCGCATGCAAAGGCTTGAACAGCTCACTGATGGGGTCGTTCAACGGCCCGTTCTGCTCCGAAGGAATGCGCGCACCTATCAGCCGGGCAAACTGCTCGGGCGGCAAATTCAGCTCGTAATCCTCGACCCCGAAGAAATCGCCGATGCGCTTGAGGTTGTAGGCCGTCGGACGGCTCTGCCCGCTCAAATACTTGTTGAACTGGGCACGGTTGATCGACAGCTGCCGGCAAACCTCGGAGATAGAGCGGTAGTGGCTACAGGCCAATTTCAGGTTGCTAGCGAAATGATCGCTCATGTACGAGGTCCAGCTGATGCGAGTGATGCAAGCATAGCATCAAGTCGCGCCAACTGAGAGCAACCCGCGAAATTGTAACGACTCTTGTCATGGCCAACCATGCGCCCAACGAAAAGCGGCGCGTCGTTGCCGCCGCTGGTCATTCCACGCGAAGAATAAGAATCGAGGTCATTTGCCATGCTCGAAGTACTCAACGATTTCCTTTCGGGGAAGCTGCTCATCGTCCTTATCGTCGGACTTGGTAGCTACTTCACCCTCCGCTCGCGGTTCGTCCAGTTCCGTCACTTCGGCCACATGTTCGGTGTGTTCAAAGAATCCCTGCGTGGCCAGGCTGGCCAGCTGAGCTCGTTCCAGGCACTGATGCTGAGCCTGGCCGGCCGCGTTGGCGCCGGTAACATCGCCGGTGTCGGCATCGCTGTGACCCTCGGCGGCCCAGGCGCTGTGTTCTGGATGTGGGTGACCGCGCTGGTTGGCATGTCCAGCAGCTTCTTCGAATGTACCCTGGCCCAGGTGTACAAGCGCGCCGATGGCGATGGCCTGTACCGTGGCGGCCCGGCGTACTACATCTTGCATGGCTTGAAATTCAAGCGCATGGCGGTGGTGTTCTCGCTGCTGTTGCTGGTGACCTACGGCTTCGCCTTCAACGGCCTGCAGTCGTACACCGTGACCCACTCGCTGCAAAATGCCTTCGGCTTCCCGCCGCAGCAGACCGGTATTGCCCTGGCAGTGCTGCTGGCGATCGTCTTCCTTGGTGGTATCAAGCGTATTGCTTCGGTGTCCGACCTGCTGGTACCGGTCAAGACTCTGGCCTACATCGGCGTCACCCTGTATGTGATCGGCAGCCAGATCGAGCACGTGCCAGCGATGCTGGAAACCATCTTCAAAAGCGCCTTCGGCCTTGACCCTGCGTTCGGCGGCCTGCTCGGCAGCGCGATCGTGATGGGCGTGAAACGTGGCGTGTTCGCCAACGAAGCGGGCCTGGGCAGTGCGCCCAACGTTGCTGCCGTGGCCGCGGTCAAGCACCCTGGCGCACAGGGCGTGGTGCAGGCGTTCAGCGTGTTCCTCGACACCTTCGTGATCTGCACCTGCACCGCACTGCTGATCCTGCTGTCGGGCTTCTACACCCCAGGCTTCGAAGGTGACGGCATCGTCCTGACCCAGAACTCGCTGGCCGCTGTAGTCGGTGACTGGGGTCGTCTGTTCGTCAGCGTCGCGCTGTCGCTGTTCGTCTTCACCTGCATCCTCTACAACTACTACCTGGGCGAAACCAGCCTGCAGTTCCTGACCCGCAAGCGTTCGGTGCTGATGGGCTACCGCGGCCTGGTCCTGGCGCTGATCGTATGGGGTTCGGCGCAAGACCTGTCGACCGTGTTCGCCTTCGCCGACATCACCATGACCTGTCTGGCCTTCGTCAACCTGATCGCCCTGACCCTGCTGTTCAACATCGGCCTGCGGGTAATGCGCGACTACGATGTGCAGCGCAAGGCTGGCATCAAGCAGCCAGTGTTCGATTCGAGCAAGTTCCCTGACCTGGACCTGGACCGCAACGCCTGGCCAGTTCCGGCAGCCGCTGAAACAACCGCTGACAACACCGTCGGTCAGGTTCAGACCCAGCGCTGATATCCTCCCCTGCCAGCCGCCCCGTTCGCGGGCGGCTGCTTCTCTCTCCGCTCATCGTTACGGAATGCGCCATGCGTGCAGTCAAGAATCTTCTCGTCCTCTATACCGGTGGCACCATCGGCATGCTCGAAACACCCCAGGGCCTGGCCCCGGCGGGCGGCTTCGACGTGCGCATGCGCGAGCATCTGGCGCAACTTGACGATGCTCCGCAGATACAGTGGACACTGCGTGAAATGAACCCACTGCTGGACAGCGCCAACATGCAGCAAGCCAACTGGCTGGCCATGCGTGACGCGATTGTCGAGGCGGTGGAACGTGACGGCCACGACGGCGTGCTGGTGCTGCACGGTACCGATACGCTGGCCTACACCGGTGCAGCCTTGTCGTTCGTGCTGCTCGGTTTGCCGGTGCCGGTACTGCTGACCGGTTCGATGTTGCCCGCCGGCGCGCCAGACAGCGACGCCTGGGACAACCTGATCGGCGCCCTGCGCCTGCTCGAAAGCGGCATCGAGGACGGCGTGCAGCTGTACTTCCACGAGCAGTTGCTGCACGGCTGCCGCGCCTCCAAGCTGCGCAGCGAGGCATTCGACGCCTTCGCCGCCCTGCCCCGTCATCGCGACAGCGAGCGCGCGCCAGCCATCCCGGCTGTGCTTGACTACCGTCAGCTGCGCCAGCCGGTAAAGCTGGCGGTATTGCCGGTGTTCCCCGGCCTGCAGGCAGAACACCTGCGCGGCCTGCTCGACAGCGGCGTGCAAGGGTTGGTGCTGGAGTGCTACGGCAGCGGCACCGGGCCGTCCGACGACCAGGCCCTGCTGGATGTGCTGCATGACGCCCACCAAGGCGGCGTGGTGATCGTTGCGATCAGCCAGTGCCCGGTCGGCTCGGTGGTATTTGACACCTATGCCGCCGGTAGCCGGCTGCGTGACACTGGCCTGATCAGCGGCGGCGGCATGACCCGCGAAGCGGCGCTGGGCAAGTTGTTTGGCTTGCTTGGGGCGGGGCTGGATGCGCAGGCGACGGAGCATTGGTTTGCGCTGGATCTGTGTGGGGAGCGGGCTTGAAGGCCTGATTGCCTAAAGAAAGCATCGGCAGCTTCAGATTCGCCGCCGATGCCCGCTCTAGCGCTGAGCAGAGCGGGCGGTACACCACTGCCGAAGCATCCCGGCAAACATCTGCGCTACGTCAGACAGCGGCCGATCAGTCGCTGAAGTAAGGCCAATCGGTGCGCGCAGCAGGGAACTGCTGAAAGGCAATTGCTGCACCAGCCCCAAGCGCAGATCCAGGTCGATCACCCCGCGTTGCACAAACCACACGGCGTCATAATCGTGGACGTATACCCGAGAAAATGTCTCGCTCAGCGATTCCTGAATCTGAAAGCGTTGAACGCCACCACTGCTGAGCAGGAAGTTGTCGATGCTGGTTCGTACCAAGGTACCTTGCGGGGATGCCAGCAGTACGTGCGCGCGCAAATCATCCAACTGCAGTTGCTCGCGCTGGGCCAGTGGGTGTCCCGTGCGCACCACCAGCAGCAAATCCTCTTCATATAACGCCTCGAACATCACTCCGAGCATGTCTCGACCAATCAGCCGTCCGACGATCAGATCGAGTTCGCGGGTGCGCAGCTTGCCCACCAGGTAGTCATACATACCGGATTCCACGCGAACCTGTACATGCGGGTAGCGCTCGCGCATCTGCGCCACCACGGGTGCGAGCATGTAGCCCGCAGCTGTCGGCAACGCTCCAACCTTGAGGATCTGCGGTGCCGGCGCAGCCGTCTGGCCTTCGTCCATGGCCAACCGAAAGCTGGCCATGGTCTGCGCTGCGTGTTTGTTGAAGGCCTCACCGGCCTGGGTCAACTGCACACCCTTGCGCCCGCGCAGCAGCAACTGCACATCCAGCTCTTGCTCTAGCTCCTTGAGGCTTTTCGATACGGCTGAAACAGTGATGTGCAGCAGCTTGGCGGCAGTGACCAGGCTGCCAGCGCTGACCACGGCAAGAAACACCCGAAAGTGGCGCAGGTTGATGGCATTAGGGTGCATGACTGGCTCCTTGTTCAACCTACAAGTTAACCAAGCGCTGATTTTATATCAATTTATTCAACAAAAAGTTTGCTCTAGCATCGACCCTATCCACACGGAACCGATAACCAGGGCAATCATATGATTTCAACCTCACCGCCACGGCTCGGCGCGTCCAGCGCATCTCTGCCAAGCCTGGCTCCCGAAGCCTTGGTTGAGCAACTGGCCGAGCACGGCTATCGAGGCGTTGAGTGGCGCGTTGCCGATACCTCTGGCCTGGACTTTGCTCGCGCCTGGGATGCCCGCAGCAACAATCGCTGCACCATCGCCCCGACAGTACACGCAGTCGAGGACATCTACCGGCGCTGCCATGCCGCCGGCCTGGAAATCTTCTGCCTGAGCCCTTACCTGGCGGTTGGCGACACTGACCAGGCGCAGCACATGATCAACCTCGCCGCTCGGGCAGGTCAGGCTCGCTTGCGCTTATGGGCACCTGGCTACGTGGATGAGCGCTATCCAGCGGCCTATGCGCGCATGCGCCGCTTCCTTGACCAGATCCTGCCACTGGCCGAACAAGCCGGCGTGCGTCTGGCGCTGGAGGTGCATCAACGCACCATCTGTTCCAGCCCTTCGCTGGCCATGCGCGTGGCCGAACATTACCCCGCCGAGCGGTTAGGCATCATCTATGACCTCGGCAACCTGGCCATCGAAGGCCGCGAGGATGTGCAGATGTCGCTCGACCTGATGGGTGCGCATCTGGCCCATGTGCAGGTCAAGAACGTCGCGTACCAACCACTCGGCCCTGGCCAAGGCTGGCAGTGGCAATGGTGCCCTCCCGATGAAGGCGTACTGCCGCTGCCGGCAATGCTCGCCACCCTGCGTGCCAACGGCTTTGCCGACTGGATTTCGGTAGAAGATTTCGATGCCCGCCACAGTGACCTGCACAAGCTGCGGCGTAACCGCGACCTGATCGGCCGCTACCTGAACCTGACACCTTTCGTCCCTGCTGCCAGCCAAGAGGTACCTTGCCAATGAACACTTCCACCGACCCGCGTCGGGTTGCCTTGGTCACCGGCGCCGCTGGCGAACTGGGCCGGGCCATCTGCGCTCGCTTGAGCCAGGACGGCCTGGACCTGGTCGCGGCGGACCTCGACCTTGAGGCAGCGCAGAGCCTGGTCGCGCAACTGCCGTTGTCCCCGGGCCAGAGAGCGTTGGCAGTGCACGCCGATCTCGGCGATCCGGCCTCCATCGCTACCTTGGTGGAGCATGTTGGGGCTGCCTTTGGCCGCATCGATGTCGTGGTGAACAACGCAGCGGTCAATCACCGCGGCTCGATCTACGATTTCGACGTCGCCAAGTGGGATCACATGATGGCTGTCAACCTACGCGGTCCGGCCCTGCTGTGTCAGCAGGTTGCACCCTACTGGCAGCGGCAGAACAGCGGCCGAGTGATCAATATGGTCTCGCGCTGCTGGGTGGCCGGCGGCCCACCGGCCTATGTCGCCTGTAAGGCGGGCCTGGTCGGGTTGACCCGCTCGATGGCTCGCGAGCTGGCGCCACACAACGTCACCGTCAACGCCATCGCGCCTGGACTATTGCCCTCGGCTTTCACGCTCGATGGCCGTGATGCCGATAGCTTCGAGCAGATGGCCCAGGGTTCGATCAACAGCACACCCTTGAAGCGCCTGACCACGCCCGAGGACATTGCGGGCACCACTTCATTCCTGGCCTCGAGAGATGCCGCTTTTATCACTGCCGAGGTGATTCACGTCTGTGGAGGCAGCCAATTGGCGCCGTTCGGCAGCCGCTGACCTGTTGCAAGCCCCGTTCACCACAATTACAAGAAAGGCTAACCCATGCAAACTCACGCGACCGACAATCGGCGCATGGCCCGCAGAGCTGCATTCGGCAGTTTTCTGGGCAGTGTCGTCGAGTATTACGACTTTTTTATCTACGGCTCTGCTGCCGCGCTGGTCTTCAGCACGCTGTTCTTTCCCTCGTCTGACCCGATGGCGGGGACGTTGGCAGCCCTGGCCACGTTCGGCGTCGGTTACCTGGCCCGGCCCGTAGGCGCGCTGGTCTGCGGCCACCTTGGCGACCGCTTCGGGCGTAAACAGGTACTGATGATGACCCTGATGCTGATGGGCATCGCCACGTTCACCATCGGCCTGCTGCCCACCTACGCCAGCATCGGCGCATGGGCGCCAGCGTTGCTGGTGCTGTGCCGCCTGCTGCAGGGCTTTTCTGCTGGCGGCGAGCAGGTCGGCGCCAGCCTGCTGACCATGGAGCACGCTCCGGGCAAGAGCAAATCGTTCTACACCAGCTGGCTGATCAATGGCGCATCGATGGGCTCGATCCTCGCCACGTCAGTATTCATCCCACTAACGATGCTGAGTGAGGAACAGTTGCTCAGCTGGGGCTGGCGGATCCCGTTCCTGCTCAGTGCAGTAATGGTCATCATCACCTGGATAATCCGCCGCGGCGTCGAAGAAAGCCCGGAATTCAAAGCCAGTAAAGCCAAGCCAGAACACTTGCCTGTCGCTGATCTGTTCCGCCATGAAGGGCGCGCCTTCATCATTGTGTTCTGCTGCGCACTGATCTGCTCGGTGTCGTCGCTGGTGATGATCTTTGGCTTATCCTGGGCGACCAACAATCAGGGGGTCGAGCGCGCGTCGATGCTCACGGCCATTGCCGCGAGTCAGGCCGTCGCCCTCCTCTGCCAACCGCTGTTCGGCCTGCTGGCTGACCGCATCGGCCGCAAGCGTATCTTCACCCTGGGCGCGTTCGCCTGCAGCGCTGGAGTGTTCTTGTTCCTGTGGTCGATCACCACCGGGAACATCGGCCTGATCATGTTTAGCACCGTGCTGCTCAAATCTGTGCTCTACAGTGCGCCGAATGCACTATGGCCATCCTTCTATGCCGAGATGTTCAGCATCCGTGTGCGCTATACCGGGGTTGGCCTGGCGACCCAACTGAGCTTCATCATCGCCGGCTTCTCACCAAGCATTTGCTATGCGCTGATGGCTGATAACCACGACTGGTTGCCGGTAGCCTGCTTCATTGGTGGCCTTGCACTGATTGCGGCAATTGCTGCGCTGGTATCGCGGCCAGCGGGCGAAGCCGCTCCTGAGACGCATCAGCCGATGCAGCAACACGCGCGGCACTGAGCCGAAAACCCAACCTTCAGGAACTGAACCATGCAATTTGCGCTTATCGCCTACGATTACGACGATGCCCTTGAACGCCGCCTGCAGTGCCGTGAAGAGCATGTGGCGCGCTTGCACGCGCTGGCCGCCAGTGGCAATTTCCTTGGCGGCGGAGCACTGCTCAACACCGAGGGCAAGATGATCGGCTCCAACGTGCATATCGCTTTTGAGTCCCGCGCCGCACTCGATATCTGGCTGCAGAGTGAACCCTACCTTGAGCAGAAGGTGTGGGAAAAGGTCGAAGTGCTGGAAATCAAGCGACTGCCGATTGGTTGAAGCTGATCGGCAGCGTGTTTGAAGTCTAAATTACATGAGCCCAAAAGGCCCTCGGCGCGTTGCAGCGCTGGGGGCCTTCGCTACTCCAGACAAGCGCGGAACTCCAAGACGCTCAGCAAGCGAATCATTGATTCAATGTAATCTCAAATTTATCTTCACCCAGGTGAGTGATCTTGACGGTATTAGACACATCCTGACCGTCTTCAGACTTTAACTGATAGTTGGCCTGCAAATAGGACTCGCAGGTCATGATTTCCTTAGAACCCAACTTGCTGCCCACAGCCATGCACACACTACCAATCGTTGCGATAGGCCCCGGATAGATCTGTATATACTCGAATAACGTCGGCCCAGCCATGCTGTTATACGTTATGGTTTCCGGGCCGAAGATCATGGTGATGACACCGATGGCTGTCACGAGAAAGCCCACGCCTACCAACAGCCAGTAGGCATACACTGCGCCGCCCTCCTCAGCGTTGACGTATGCCTGATAGGCATCGACAAAGCCGGCAACGCAATACTCGCTTTGCGAGTCTTTGATTATAATTCGACTTGAAGAAATGATGTCCTGCATGGGCCCGCTCCTTGAAAAAGCGGATTGTACTTAATAAATTCGGGCATTGATTACCAAGCAAGCAACCTCAGAAACTTCCTACACTAAAAGTTATCTTTGAAGCACACCTGCAACTTCCACTAACAAACCATCGAAACATTGACATCGAGTCAATAAAAAAGCCCGCAGCATAAGATGCTGCGGGCTTTTTATTACGACAAGACTATTGATTAAAACGGAATATCGTCATCAAAGCTGTCGAAGTCAGCTGCCGGCTGTGGCGCTGGCTGTTGCGGCGCCGGGCGCTGCTGAGCCTGCTGCGGGCGTGGTGCCTGCTGGCGCGGTGCCTGCTGCTGTGGCTGCTGGTTGTACTGCTGTGGCTGACCACCGCCCTGGTTGTAGTTGTTACCACCACCCTGGTTGTACTGATCACCGCCGCCTTGTTGGTTCTGCGGGCGGCCGCCGAGCAGCTGCATGGTGCCTTGCATGTCGACGATGATTTCAGTGGTGTAGCGCTTGATGCCGTCTTTTTCCCACTCGCGGGTCTGCAGCTTGCCCTCGATGTAGACCTGGGAACCCTTGCGCAGGTACTCACCGGCGATTTCGGCAACTTTGCCGAACATCGACACACGGTGCCACTCGGTACGCTCGACCTTCTGACCGGACTGCTTGTCGGTCCACTGCTCGCTGGTGGCCAGGCTCAGGTTGGTCACGGCGTTACCGTTGGGCAGGTAGCGGACTTCGGGATCCTGACCACAGGTACCGACCAGAATGACTTTGTTAACCCCACGGGCCATAACGTTCTCCTAGGCTTCGCACGCCGATGAGGCTGGATTTACCAGACGCTCGAGGGTCGCACGGTCCAAAATTTTCGTATCCAGTTTGATATAGATGGCGGCTTCTTCTGCCACCACCACGGCGTCGGTCACACCCGGCACGGCCATCAGGCGTTCGGTCAACCCGGCTTCCCGGACCGCCTCAGGCGTCAGTGGCATGCGCAGGCTGGTCACATAGGGCGGCTCGTTCATGCTCAAGGCGACGACCAACCACACAGCACACAGCAGCGCACAACCGACGAACACCATGCCCAGACCACCATGCTGGAATAACCAGCCACCGATGATTCCTCCCAGCGCGGCACCGAGGAACTGGCTGGTGGAATAAACCCCCATGGCCGTTCCCTTGCCGCCGGCGGGCGACACCTTGCTGACCAGCGAAGGCAAGGATGCCTCCAGCAGGTTGAAGGCAGTAAAGAATATCACGGTGCCGATCACCAGTCCGTGCAAGTTGTCAGCCCACTGCCAGAAGAACACCTCGACCAGCAGCAGAACGCTTACCGCGCCGAGCAACACACGCTTCATCTTGCGCTTTTTTTCGCCGTAGATAATGAACGGCACCATTGCAAAAAATGAGACGAACAACGCGGTCAGGTATACCCACCAGTGTTCTTCCTTGGGCAGGCCGCCGCGTTCGACAAAGGCCAAGGGCAGCGCAACGAAGCTGGCCATGAGGATCGCATGCAGGACGAAAATACCCACGTCCAGGCGCAGAAGGTCCGGATGGCGCAGGGTTGGGCCGATGGCCTTGCGCGCCACCCCCGACTCGCGGTGCTGCAGGGTGCTGTGCGCATGCGGCACGAAGAAGGCCACCAGCAGGATGCCGACCAGGGCAAGTCCTGCAGTCGCGAGGAACAATCCCGACAAACCAAAGGCGCGCGTCAACAATGGCCCCACAACCATTGCCACGGCAAACGACAAACCGATGCTCATGCCGATCATGGCCATGGCCTTGGTCCGGTGCTGTTCTCGGGTCAGGTCGGAGAGCAGCGCCATGACCGCTGCCGAGATCGCCCCGGCGCCCTGCAGAATGCGCCCGGCGATCACGCCCCAGATCGAGTCGGCCTGGGCTGCCAGCACACTGCCGAGGGCGAAGATGATCAGCCCAAGGTAGATCACCGGGCGCCGGCCGATGCGGTCGGAGATCATCCCGAACGGGATCTGCAGCACCGCCTGGGTCAGGCCGTAGGCACCGATGGCCAGGCCGATCAGCGCAGGCGTGGCGCCGGCCAGGTCCATGCCGTAGGTGGCAAGTACCGGCAGCACCATGAACATGCCCAGCATACGAAAGGCAAAGACCAGGGCCAGGCCACCGGCGGCGCGAGTCTCGCTACCACTCATGCGCTCGTTGTGGGTGTCGTGCATGGATAAACCTCGTGTGAACCGGCGGCGATTCTATCAGTCCCACGCCTTGACGGCATATACGCGACGCTTTGCCGCGTAATGGCAGCGCGCCGTATACTTCTATGTTTATGCCCGCCAAGCGAGGCCGCAGTGGACAAGATTCTGATTCGTGGGGCACGTACCCACAACCTGAAGAACATCGACCTGACCCTGCCCCGGGACAAGTTGATCGTGATCACCGGTTTGTCCGGTTCCGGCAAGTCATCGCTGGCTTTCGACACCCTCTACGCCGAGGGTCAACGCCGTTATGTCGAGTCGTTGTCGGCTTACGCCCGGCAATTCCTGTCGATGATGGAAAAGCCCGACGTCGACACCATCGAGGGCCTTTCCCCGGCAATCTCGATCGAGCAGAAATCAACCTCGCACAACCCGCGCTCGACGGTCGGCACAATTACCGAAATCTACGACTACCTGCGTCTGCTGTATGCACGGGTAGGTACCCCGCGCTGCCCGGACCATGACATCCCGCTGGAAGCGCAAACGGTCAGCCAGATGGTCGACCTGGTGCTCGAGCAACCTGAGGGCAGCAAGTTGATGCTGCTGGCGCCGGTCATCCGCGAGCGCAAGGGCGAGCACCTGGCGGTGTTCGACGAGCTGCGCGCGCAGGGCTTTGTGCGCGTGCGGGTCAACGGCAAGCTGTACGAGATGGACGAGCTGCCGACCCTTGAGAAACAGAAAAAACACAGCATCGATGTCGTGGTCGACCGTTTCAAGGTCCGCAGCGACCTGCAGCAGCGCCTGGCCGAGTCGTTCGAGACAGCGCTGAAGCTGGCTGACGGCATTGCCCTGGTCGCGCCGATGGACGACGAGCCCGGCGAAGAAATCATCTTCTCTGCGCGCTTTGCCTGCCCGGTCTGCGGCCATGCCATCAGCGAGCTGGAACCCAAGTTGTTCTCCTTCAACAACCCGGCTGGCGCGTGCCCGACCTGCGATGGCCTGGGCGTGAAGCAGTACTTCGACACCAAGCGCCTGGTCAACACCGAGCTGACCCTGGCCGAGGGCGCGATCCGTGGCTGGGACCGGCGCAACGTGTACTACTTCCAGATGCTTGGCTCGCTTGCCGCGCATTTTGGCTTCAGCCTGGAACAACCGTTCGCTGAACTGGCAGCAGAGGATCAAAAGATCATTCTGCAGGGCAGCGGCAAGCAGAACGTCGACTTCAAATACCTGAATGACCGTGGCGATATCGTCAAGCGCTCGCACCCGTTTGAAGGCATCGTGCCGAATCTGGAGCGACGTTACCGCGAGACCGAGTCGGCCACGGTGCGTGAAGAGCTGGCCAAGTTCCTCGGTACGCAGCCATGCCCGGACTGTCGCGGCACGCGCCTGCGCCGTGAGTCGCGACATGTATGGGTTGGCGAGAAAACCCTGCCAGCGGTGACCAACCTGCCGATTGGCGATGCCAGCACCTACTTCAGCGAGCTGACCCTGACCGGTCGCCGCGGCGAGATCGCTTCGAAGATCCTCAAGGAGATTTGCGAGCGCCTGCAGTTTCTGGTCAACGTCGGCCTTGATTACCTGACCCTGGATCGCAGTGCCGACACCCTCTCCGGCGGCGAAGCGCAGCGTATTCGCCTGGCCAGCCAGATCGGCGCGGGCCTGGTGGGCGTCATGTATATCCTCGACGAGCCTTCGATTGGCTTGCATCAGCGCGATAACGACCGCTTGCTCGGCACGCTCAATCACTTGCGCGACCTGGGCAACACGGTGATTGTGGTGGAGCACGACGAGGACGCCATTCGCCTGGCTGACTACGTTGTCGACATCGGCCCGGGCGCTGGTGTACATGGTGGCCAGATCGTTGCCGAGGGCACGCCACAGGAGGTCATGGACCACCCTGATTCGCTGACCGGTGCCTACCTGTCCGGGCGCAAGAAGATCGCTGTGCCGGCCAAGCGCACCCCCCGTGACAAGAAGCTGTCGCTCAAGCTCAAAGGCGCGCGTGGCAACAACCTGCAGAACGTCGATCTGGAAATCCCGATAGGCTTGCTGACTTGCGTGACCGGTGTCTCCGGGTCGGGCAAGTCGACGCTGATCAACAACACGCTGTTCCCGCTGGCGGCGACTGCGCTGAACGGCGCTACCAGCCATGAGGCCGCCGCACACAGCAGCATGGACGGCCTGCAGCATCTGGACAAAGTGGTCGACATCGACCAGAGCCCGATTGGCCGTACCCCACGCTCCAACCCGGCGACCTATACCGGCATCTTCACGCCGGTGCGCGAGCTGTTTGCAGGGGTGCCCGAGTCGCGTGCGCGCGGTTATGGTCCGGGACGGTTCTCGTTCAACGTCAAGGGCGGCCGCTGCGAAGCGTGTCAGGGCGATGGCCTGATCAAGGTCGAGATGCACTTCCTGCCGGACATCTACGTGCCCTGCGACGTGTGCAAGAGCAAGCGCTACAACCGCGAGACGCTGGAGATCAAGTACAAAGGAAAGAACATCCACGAGGTGCTGGAAATGACCATCGAGGATGCCCGCGCATTCTTCGATGCAGTGCCGGCGCTGGCGCGCAAGCTGCAGACGCTGGTGGATGTCGGCCTGTCGTACATCAAGCTTGGTCAGTCGGCCACGACCCTCTCCGGGGGCGAGGCGCAGCGGGTCAAGCTATCCCGTGAGCTGTCCAAGCGCGATACCGGCAAGACGCTGTACATCCTCGATGAACCGACTACCGGCCTGCACTTCGCCGATATCCAGCAGTTGCTCGATGTACTGCACCGCTTGCGCGATCACGGCAACACCGTAGTGGTGATCGAACACAATCTGGACGTGATCAAGACCGCCGACTGGCTGGTCGACCTCGGCCCGGAGGGCGGCTCCAAGGGCGGCCAGATCATCGCGGTGGGTACGCCTGAAGAGGTGACCAAGATGAAGCAGTCGTATACCGGCCACTACCTCAAGCCGTTGCTGGAGCGTGACCGGGCGTAAGCCTACAAAAAAAGCCCCCGGTAGCGAGCTACCGGGGGCTTTTTTACAACCATGCAGCCCGTTACGGCAAGCTGATTACATCTGCGATTGCAGGTAGTTCTGCAGGCCGATGACCTTGATCAGACCCTGCTGCTTTTCCAGCCAATAAGTGTGATCTTCTTCGGTATCTGCCAACTGCTGACGCAGGATGTCGCGGCTGATGTAATCCTTGTGCGTTTCGCACAATTCAATGCCTTTGCACAACGCTGCGCGCACCTTGTACTCGAGGCGCAAGTCGGCTGCGAGCATTTCCGGCACAGTGGTGCCCACGTCCAGATCATCCGGACGCATGCGCGGGGTGCCTTCCAGCATGAGAATGCGGCGCATCAGGGCGTCGGCGTGTTGCGCCTCTTCTTCCATTTCATGGTTGATGCGCTCGTAGAGCTTGGACAAGCCCCAGTCTTCGTACATGCGCGAATGAATGAAATACTGATCACGTGCTGCCAGCTCGCCGGTGAGCAACGTGTTGAGGTAATCGATTACGTCCGGGTGACCTTGCATCGCCCTGGTTCTCCATGTGAAAGCGCTATGTGCATAGTGTGAACCAGGACTGCTGCAAGGTCACTGAAAAACGCGCAATAACATGCAAAAAAACGCCTAAACAGTAGTGATATTCATTGAAAAACCGCCCAAATGAGGGCGGTTCTACTTATCATTCCGACTCAGGCGAGATTCAGCCCCAACGCCTTGGCAATTCCTTCGCCGTAGGCTGGATCTGCCTTGGAGAAGTGCTGCAACTGGCGCATCACCACAACTGCGCTGACACCTGCCATGGTGCCGGCAATGTTGTTGATCAGCAGTGTTTGTTGCTCAGGGCTCATCAAGCGGAACAAGGCCCCGGCGTGGCTGTAGTAATCGCCGTCCTCACGGTGGTCGTGACGATCGGCTGCGCCGGTCAGGGCAAGCGCCGGCTCGGCATGCTGCGGCGACTGCTTGGGCGCATCGCTGTAGCTGTTCGGCTCGTAGTTAGGCGCACTGCCATAGCTACCGGAAGCCATCGCGCCATCGCGCTGGTAGCTGTGCACCGGGCTGCGAGCGGCGTTGACCGGCAGATGCTGGTGATTGGTGCCTACGCGGTAGCGGTGCGCATCGGCATAGGCAAACACACGCCCTTGCAGCATCCGGTCTGGCGACAGGCCGACACCTGGAACCATGTTGCTTGGGCCGAAGGTGGCTTGCTCGACTTCGGCAAAGTAGTTGAGCGGGTTGCGGTTGAGTTCAAGCACGCCAACCTCGATCAAAGGGAATTCCTTCTGCGACCAGGTCTTGGTCACATCGAAAGGATTCTCCGCTCGATTGGCTGCCTGCTCCTCGCTCATGACCTGAATGCACACAGTCCAGCGCGGATAGTCACCGCGTTCAATCGCCTCGAACAGGTCACGCTGGGCGTAATCAGGGTCAGTACCCGCCAGGCGAGCTGCTTCGGCCGGTGCCAGGTTCTTGATGCCCTGCTGAGTCTTGTAGTGCCATTTGACCCAGGTGCGCTCACCGCTCGCGCTGATCAGGCTGTAGGTATGGCTGCCGAAGCCGTGCATGTGACGGTAGCCGTCCGGGATACCCCGATCAGAGAACAGGATCGTGACCTGGTGCAGCGCCTCAGGCGAATGCGACCAGAAGTCCCACATCATCTGGGCGTTCTTCAGGTTGCTCTGCGGATGGCGCTTCTGCGTGTGGATGAAGTCAGGAAACTTCAGGGGGTCGCGGATGAAGAACACCGGGGTGTTGTTGCCCACGATGTCCCAATTGCCTTCCTCGGTGTAGAACTTGAGCGCGAAGCCACGCGGGTCACGTTCGGTGTCAGCCGAGCCGCGCTCGCCACCTACGGTGGAGAAGCGCAAAAAGGTCTCGGTTTGCTTGCCAACCTTGTCGAACAGTTTGGCACAGGTGTAGCGGGTGATATCGCGTGTTACGGTGAAGGTACCGTAGGCGCCCGAGCCCTTGGCGTGTACACGGCGCTCAGGGATGTTCTCGCGGTTGAAGTGGGCGAGTTTTTCCAGCAGGTGGAAGTCGTCAAGCAGCAGCGGGCCGCGAGGGCCGGCCGAACGGGAATTCTGGTTGTCAGCTACAGGTGCACCGCTGGCGGTGGTAAGAATCTTGCTCATGGGCTCTCCTTGACGGTCTTGATCTGCCGTTTGTCGGCTTGCGGACAGTATCGGGGAGCGGCATTACAAGAGCTAATTCATTGATCGATTTGAGGCGATAGGAATTAACAATAATTACAGACACAAAAAACCGGGCACTAGGCCCGGTTTTTTGTAGCAGACAGAACGTCTTACTCGGCAGCTTCTACAGCACCACCGACTGGACGATCAACCAGCTCGACGTACGCCATAGGCGCGTTGTCGCCAGCGCGGAAACCGCACTTCAGGATACGCAGGTAGCCGCCCTGACGGGTGGCGTAGCGCTTGCCCAGATCGTTGAAGAGCTTGCCAACAGCGGATTTCGAACGGGTACGGTCGAAAGCCAGACGACGGTTGGCTACGCTATCTTCCTTGGCCAGGGTGATCAGCGGCTCGGCAACGCGGCGCAGTTCCTTGGCTTTTGGCAGAGTAGTTTTGATCAGCTCGTGCTCGATCAACGACACTGCCATGTTCTGGAACATAGCCTTGCGGTGAGAGCTGGTACGGCTCAGGTGACGTCCACTTTTACGATGACGCATGATTCATTCCTTACCAAACACTACGTTCGGTGATTACGACGATCAGGCAGTCGCCTTGTCGTCCTTCTTAAGACTTGCAGGCGGCCAGTTGTCGAGGCGCATGCCGAGGGACAGACCACGGGAAGCCAAAACGTCCTTGATTTCAGTCAGGGACTTCTTGCCCAGGTTAGGAGTTTTCAACAGCTCTACTTCGGTGCGCTGAATCAGGTCGCCGATGTAGTAGATGTTCTCCGCCTTGAGGCAGTTGGCAGACCGTACGGTCAGTTCCAGGTCGTCAACCGGACGCAGCAGGATCGGATCGATCTCGTCTTCCTGCTCGACCACTACCGGCTCACTGTCACCTTTGAGATCCACGAACGCGGCCAGCTGCTGTTGCAGGATGGTCGCGGCACGACGGATTGCCTCTTCTGGGTCCAGAGTACCGTTGGTTTCCAGATCAATGACCAGCTTGTCCAGGTTGGTACGCTGCTCAACACGGGCGTTTTCGACCACATAGGCGATACGACGCACCGGGCTGAACGAAGCGTCCAGCTGAAGACGGCCAATGCTGCGGCTTTCATCTTCGTCAGTCTGACGAGAGTCGGCCGGCTCGTAACCGCGACCACGAGCTACAGTGAGCTTCATGTTCAGGGCGCCGTTGGACGCCAGGTTCGCGATTACGTGATCGGGGTTGACGATCTCGACATCGTGATCCAGCTGAATATCGGCAGCGGTAACCACCCCCGAACCCTTTTTCGACAAGGTCAGCGTAACTTCGTCACGACCGTGCAGTTTGATAGCCAGGCCTTTCAGGTTCAACAGGATTTCAATTACGTCTTCCTGTACACCTTCGATCGCGGAGTACTCATGGAGTACGCCATCGATCTCGGCCTCGACTACTGCACAGCCAGGCATGGAGGACAACAGGATGCGGCGCAGCGCGTTGCCCAGGGTATGGCCGAAACCACGCTCGAGAGGCTCGAGCGTAATCTTGGCGCGGGTCGGACTGACTACCTGCACATCAATGTGGCGGGGAGTCAGGAACTCATTTACCGAAATCTGCATGGATGCACCTATTTTCTAGCCCTTACTTGGAGTAGAGCTCGACAATCAGGTTTTCGTTGATGTCGGCAGACAGGTCGCTGCGAGCAGGAACGTTCTTGAAAACGCCCGACTTTTTAGCAGCATCCACGTCTACCCACTCAACGCGGCCGCGCTGAGAGCACAGTTCAAGGGCTTGAACAATGCGCAGCTGGTTCAGCGATTTCTCACGAACCGAGACCACGTCACCCGGACGAACTTGGTAAGATGGAATGTTTACAGTCTTACCGTTGACGCTGATCGCTTTGTGCGAAACCAGCTGACGCGACTCGGAACGAGTCGAGCCGAAGCCCATACGGTAAACGACGTTATCCAGACGGCACTCGAGCAGTTGCAGCAGGTTCTCACCAGTTGCGCCTTTTTTCGAGGCTGCAGCTTGGTAGTAACCGCGGAACTGACGCTCCAGAACACCGTAGATACGACGGACTTTTTGTTTCTCGCGCAGCTGGGTACCGTAGTCGGACTGACGGCCACGGCGCTGGCCGTGGATACCTGGGGCTGCTTCGATGTTGCACTTCGATTCCAGAGCGCGAACGCCGCTCTTCAGGAAAAGGTCAGTGCCTTCACGGCGAGACAGTTTGCATTTTGGACCAATGTAACGTGCCATTTATCTGTCTCCTGATTACACGCGACGCTTCTTCGGCGGACGGCACCCGTTATGCGGGATTGGCGTCACGTCGGTGATGCTGGCGATCTTGTAGCCGCAGCTGTTCAAAGCACGAACGGCGGACTCACGACCTGGACCTGGACCCTTGACGTTTACGTCGAGGTTTTTCAGACCGTATTCCAGCGCAGCTTGACCAGCTCGTTCAGCAGCAATCTGAGCTGCAAACGGGGTGGATTTGCGCGAACCACGGAAACCCGAACCACCGGACGTTGCCCAGGACAAAGCATTGCCCTGACGGTCGGTGATGGTCACGATGGTGTTGTTGAAAGACGCGTGGATGTGGGCGATGCCATCAACCACTGTCTTTTTGATTTTTTTACGAGGACGAGCAGCAGGTTTTGCCATGTCTATTTTCCTGTCGATTCGCTGGTGCGATTACTTGCGGATCGGCTTACGCGGGCCCTTACGGGTGCGTGCATTGGTCTTGGTGCGCTGACCGCGAACCGGCAGACCTTTACGATGGCGCAGACCGCGGTAGCAGCCCAGGTCCATCAAGCGTTTGATCTTCATGTTGATGTCACGGCGCAGATCACCTTCAGTGGTGAACTTGGCGACTTCGCTACGCAGCGTTTCAATCTGCTCGTCGCTCAGATCCTTGATCTTTGCGGCTGGGTTAACCCCAGTGTCTGCACAAATCTTCTGTGCAGTTGTGCGACCGACACCATAGATGTAGGTCAGCGAGATAACAGTGTGCTTGTTATCTGGAATGTTGACGCCTGCAATACGGGCCATTCAGTGGGACTCCAATTGACAGCTACCTACGCCCCGGAAGCCAAGAAATAGGGCGCGAGATAATATCGCTGTAGAAACAATTAATCAACCCAGCAGCGCACTAGCTGCTGGGCTTGTAGCGCGGATCACACTCAGCCTTGGCGCTGCTTGTGACGCGGTTCCGCGCTGCAAATTACTCGCACGATACCTTCGCGGCGAATAATCTTGCAGTTACGGCACAGCTTTTTCACCGATGCACGAACTTTCATGACCAACTCCTCGAACCTTAGGGGCCTGTCAGCGCAGCAAGCTGCTGCCGCCATAGCCTTTCAGGTTGGCTTTCTTCATCAGGGATTCGTACTGGTGCGAAACGAGGTGGGATTGTACTTGGGACATGAAGTCCATCACAACCACTACCACGATCAACAACGACGTCCCGCCGAGATAGAACGGCACGTTTGCAGCCACCACAAGGAACTGGGGCAGAAGGCATACGGCCATCATGTAAAGAGCACCGAACATGGTCAGACGAGTCAGAACGCCATCAATGTAGCGCGCCGACTGCTCACCAGGACGGATACCCGGAATAAAGGCACCGGACTTCTTCAGGTTTTCCGCTACGTCTTTCGGGTTGAACATCAACGCTGTGTAGAAGAAGCAGAAGAAAATGATCCCTGCACTAAACAGCAAAATGTTCAACGGCTGACCAGGAGCGATCGACTGCGAGATGTCTTGCAGCCAGCCCATACCTTCGGACTGACCGAACCAGGCACCCAGCGAAGCCGGGAACAGCAGAATGCTGCTGGCGAAAATAGCCGGGATTACCCCTGCCATGTTCACCTTGAGCGGCAAGTGGCTGGTCTGCGCAGCAAAGACCTTGCGGCCCTGCTGACGCTTGGCGTAGTGAACGGCGATTCGACGCTGACCACGCTCAATGAACACCACAAAACCGATAATCGCTACTGCCAGCAAACCGATAGCGACCAGGGCGAAAATGTTGATATCGCCTGTGCGCGCAGACTCGAAAGACTGCCCGATTGCTCTCGGAAGACCGGCAACGATACCCGCGAAAATCAACATCGAGATACCGTTGCCCACACCGCGCTCGGTAATCTGCTCACCCAGCCACATCATGAACATTGCGCCTGCCACGAAGGTGGAGACGGCAACCACATGGAAGCCAAGGCTTGCAGAGAACGCCACGCCCTGGTTGGCCAAGCCAATGGACATGCCAATCGCTTGAACCAATGCCAGGATTACAGTGAGGTAGCGGGTGTACTGGCTGATCTTGCGACGGCCAGCTTCACCTTCCTTCTTCAACTGCTCCAGCTGTGGGCTGACAGCGGTCATGAGCTGCATGATGATCGATGCCGAGATGTACGGCATGATCCCCAGTGCAAAGATGCTCATGCGCTCCAGCGCACCACCGGAAAACATGTTGAACAAGCTAAGAATGGTCCCCTCATTCTGTCGAAACAGATCCGCCAGACGGTCCGGGTTGATGCCAGGCACCGGGATATGCGCACCTATCCGATAGACGATGATCGCCATGAACAGAAAGCGCAGACGAGCCCAGAGTTCCGACATCCCGCCCTTACCGAGCGAAGAGAGAGCACCTTGCTTAGCCATTTATTCCTCGAATTTGCCGCCAGCTGCTTCGATAGCCGCACGCGCACCTTTGGTGGCTGCGATGCCCTTGATGGTAACTGCGCGAGTGACTTCGCCAGACAGCATGATTTTCACACGCTGTACGTTCTGGTTGATCACGTTGGCATCCTTCAAGGATTGCACGGTGACAACATCGCCTTCCACTTTGGCCAGCTCGGACAGACGCACTTCTGCGCGGTCCATGGCTTTCAGCGAAACGAAGCCGAATTTCGGCAGACGACGGTGCAGCGGCTGTTGACCGCCTTCGAAGCCCGGAGCGATGGTGCCACCGGAACGGGAGGTCTGACCTTTGTGGCCGCGGCCACCAGTCTTACCCAAACCGCTACCGATACCACGACCCGGACGATGCTTCTCGCGACGGGAACCCGGCGCTGGACTCAGATCATTGAGTTTCATCGATTAACCCTCGACGCGCAGCATGTAGTAAGCCTTGTTGATCATCCCGCGATTCTCGGGAGTATCAAGTACTTCTACGGTGTGACCAATGCGACGCAGACCCAGGCCTTTAACACACAGTTTGTGGTTAGGCAGACGGCCGGCGGTGCTTTTGATCAGCGTGACTTTAACGGTGGCAGCCATTAGAAGATCTCCTCAACGCTCTTGCCGCGCTTGGCAGCAATGGATTCAGGAGATTGCATGGCCTTCAGACCCTTGAAGGTGGCGTAAACCACGTTCACTGGGTTGGTCGAACCGTAGCACTTGGCCAGAACGTTCTGGACACCAGCAACTTCCAGGACAGCACGCATAGCGCCGCCAGCGATGATACCGGTACCTTCGGAGGCAGGCTGCATGTAAACCTTCGAGGCGCCGTGGGCGGCCTTGGTGGCGTACTGCAGAGTGGTGCCTTTCAGGTCAACCTGAATCATGTTGCGACGGGCAGCTTCCATGGCTTTCTGGATCGCGGCTGGTACTTCGCGCGATTTGCCACGGCCGAAGCCTACACGGCCCTTACCATCACCAACCACGGTCAACGCGGTGAAGGTGAAGATACGGCCGCCTTTGACGGTCTTGGCTACGCGATTAACTTGAACCAGCTTCTCGATGTAGCCTTCGTCGCGCTTTTGATCGTTATTTGCCATAACTTAGAACTCCAGCCCGCCTTCACGAGCAGCATCAGCCAGCGCTTTGACGCGGCCATGGTACTTGAAGCCGGAACGGTCAAAGGCAACTTGAGATACACCGGCGGCTTTCGCGCGCTCAGCTACCAGCTTGCCAACCTTAGTGGCCGCGTCGATGTTGCCGGTGGCGCCATCACGCAGGTCTTTGTCCAAGGTAGAGGCGCTTGCCAGAACCTTGCTGCCGTCGGCCGAGATGACTTGGGCATAAATGTGCTGCGAGGAGCGGAACACGCACAAACGCACGGCTTCGAGCTCGTGCATTTTCAGGCGTGCTTTGCGAGCGCGACGCAGTCGAGTAACTTTTTTGTCGGTCATTTGCTAGGCCCTACTTCTTCTTGGCTTCTTTACGACGGACGACTTCGTCCGCGTAACGCACACCTTTGCCTTTGTACGGCTCTGGTGGACGGAAGTCGCGGATTTCAGCGGCCACCTGACCTACCAGCTGCTTGTCGATGCCCTTGATCAGGATATCGGTCTGGCTAGGCGTTTCAGCGGTGATGCCGGCTGGAAGCTCGTAGTCTACTGGGTGAGAGAAGCCCAGAGCCAGGTTCAGGACGGTGCCCTTGGCCTGAGCCTTGTAACCAACACCGACCAGCTGGAGCTTGCGCTCGAAGCCTTGGCTTACGCCTTGGACCATGTTGTTCACCAGAGCGCGGGTAGTACCGGCCATGGCGCGAGCTTGCTGGTCACCATTGCGAGCGACAAAACGCAGCTCACCAGACTCTTCGGTAACTTCAACAGACGAATGAACGTTCAGTTCGAGAGTGCCCTTGGCACCCTTCACCGAAAGCTGTTGGCCGGCGAATTTGACTTCGACACCGGACGGCAGCTTTACGGGGTTCTTAGCGACGCGAGACATGCTTATCCCCCCTTAGAACACTGTGCACAGAACTTCGCCACCAACACCGGCGGCACGTGCAGCACGATCCGTCATCACACCTTTGTTGGTGGAGACGATAGACACGCCCAGACCGCCACGAACTTTCGGCAGATCTGTAACGGCCTTGTACTGACGCAGGCCTGGTCGGCTGGCGCGCTTCAGCTCTTCGATGACCGGACGGCCTTCGAAGTACTTCAGCTCGATCGACAGGGAGGGTTTGACTTCGCTGCTTACCTGGTAACCAGCGATGTAACCTTCGTCCTTCAGAACTTGGGCAACCGCAACCTTCAGAGTCGAAGAAGGCATGCTTACGACGGACTTTTCAGCCATCTGGGCATTACGGATGCGAGTTAGCATGTCCGCTAACGGGTCCTGCATACTCATGGGCTAGATGCTCCTGATACAAGAATTATTAGCCTCTCGGCTATCACAACCACCCAAGCACCCAGGACAAAAGACCCGGGCTCGGGTGAGCCGATCATTCTAGACACAACCTAGAAACGAAACAAGCCCCATATAGGGGCTTGTTTAGAAGCGAGGTCACCGGCGGTCGGAAGATTGCTCCCCTCCCGCCAGAACCCTGGCGCTTACCAGCTGGCTTTAACCAGACCTGGTACGTCACCACGCATTGCAGCTTGACGCAGCATGTTACGGCCCAGACCGAACTTACGGTATACACCGTGAGGACGGCCGGTCAGGCGGCAACGGTTGCGCAGACGAGCGGCGCTGGCGTCACGCGGCTGCTTTTGCAGTGCGACGACGGCGGCATAACGCTCTTCTGGCGATGCGTTCAGGTTGACGATGGTCGCTTTCAGCTCGGCACGCTTTTTGGCGTACTTGGCTACCGTGAGCTGACGCTTCAGCTCGCGGTTTTTCATGCTCTTCTTGGCCATTTTCCTACTCCAATCAGTTGCGGAACGGGAATTTGAATGCACGCAGCAGAGCGCGGCCTTCGTCATCCGAACGAGCAGTGGTGGTCAGGGTAATGTCCAGACCGCGCAGAGCATCGATCTTGTCGTAGTCGATTTCCGGGAAGATGATCTGCTCTTTCACGCCCATGCTGTAGTTGCCACGACCATCGAAGGACTTGGCATTCAGGCCGCGGAAGTCGCGAACCCGAGGCAGGGAGATCGCCAGCAGGCGGTCCAGGAACTCGTACATACGGTCACGGCGCAGAGTAACTTTAACGCCGATCGGCCAACCTTCACGAACCTTGAAACCCGCAATGGACTTGCGAGCGAAAGTCACGACCGGCTTTTGACCAGTGATCTTTTCCAGGTCGGCTACAGCGTTTTCGATGACTTTTTTGTCACCGACAGCTTCGCCCAGACCCATGTTCAGGGTGATCTTGGTTACGCGTGGAACTTCCATCACGTTCGCGAGCTTAAGTTCTTCCTTAAGCTTGGGAGCGATTTCGTTCCGGTAAATCTCTTTGAGTCGTGCCATTGTCTTCTACCTAGCAGTGTTCAAGCATCAACCGCTTTCTGGGTCGACTTGAAGACACGAATTTTCTTGCCGTCTTCAACCTTGAAGCCAACGCGGTCAGCCTTGTTGGTTTCACCATTGAAAATGGCAACGTTGGAAGCGTGCAGAGGCGCTTCTTTTTCGACGATACCGCCCTGTACGCCCGCCATCGGGTTAGGCTTGGTATGGCGCTTGACCAGGTTTACACCACCGATGACCAGACGGTCGTCAGCGAGAACCTTCAGCACCTTACCGCGCTTACCTTTGTCTTTGCCGGCGATCACGATGATCTCGTCGTCACGACGAATCTTTTGCATGTCGGATCTCCTTAGAGCACTTCAGGGGCGAGCGAGACGATCTTCATGAACTTCTCGTTGCGAAGTTCACGGGTCACTGGCCCGAAGATGCGAGTGCCGATCGGCTCTTGCTTGTTGTTCAGCAGAACAGCAGCGTTACCGTCGAAACGAATGATGGAACCGTCAGCGCGACGTACACCATGACGGGTACGTACGACTACGGCGGTCATCACCTGGCCTTTTTTGACCTTACCGCGCGGAATTGCTTCCTTGACGGTTACTTTGATGATGTCACCGATGCCGGCGTAACGACGGTGGGAACCGCCGAGCACCTTGATGCACATGACGCGACGAGCGCCGCTGTTATCGGCCACATCGAGCATGGATTGAGTCTGAATCATAAAATTTCTCCGACCCCTAGCCCTTAGACTTCAACAGCGCGTTCGAGGACTTCAACCAGTGCCCAAGACTTGGTCTTGGCCAGCGGACGAGTTTCGCTAATGGAAACTTTGTCGCCGATTTTGCACTGATTGGTTTCGTCGTGCGCGTGCAGCTTAGTCGAACGCTTAACGTATTTACCGTAGATCGGGTGCTTTACGCGACGCTCGATCAGAACGGTGATGGTCTTGTCCATTTTGTCGCTGACGACACGGCCAGTCAGCGTACGGACGGTTTTTTCAGCTTCAGCCATGATCACTTACCTGCCTGCTGGTTGAGCACAGTTTTCACGCGAGCGATGTCACGCTTAACTTGCGAGAGCAGGTGCGACTGCCCCAACTGGCCAGTTGCTTTCTGCATACGCAGATTGAACTGGTCGCGCAGCAGGCCGAGCAGTTGCTCGTTCAGCTGCTGTGCCGATTTTTCACGAAGTTCATTCGCTTTCATCACATCACCGTCCGCTTAACAAAGGAGGTGGCGAGTGGCAGCTTTGCAGCAGCCAAGGCGAATGCTTCGCGCGCCAGCTCTTCAGAAACACCCTCGATCTCATACAGGACTTTGCCTGGCTGGATCTGGGCAACCCAGTATTCCACGGAACCCTTACCTTTACCCATCCGCACTTCAAGAGGCTTCTTGGTAACCGGCTTGTCCGGGAACACACGGATCCAGATCTTGCCGCCACGCTTAACGTGACGAGTCAGAGCACGACGTGCAGACTCGATCTGGCGAGCGGTGAGGCGACCGCGGGCGACAGCTTTCAAGGCGAACTCGCCGAAGCTGACTTTGCTACCGCGCAGTGCCAGACCACGGTTGTGGCCGGTCATCTGCTTGCGGAATTTTGTACGCTTAGGTTGCAACATTTGGCGTACCCCTTACTTAGCAGCTTTTTTACGAGGCGCTGGTGCTTGTGGTTTCAGCTCTTCTTGGCGACCACCAATTACTTCGCCTTTGAAGATCCAAACCTTCACACCGATCACACCATAAGTGGTGTGAGCTTCGTAGGTGTTGTAGTCGATATCAGCACGCAGGGTGTGCAACGGCACACGACCTTCGCGATACCACTCGGTACGAGCAATCTCGGCACCGCCGAGACGACCGCTCACCTGGATCTTGATGCCCTTGGCACCAATACGCATGGCGTTCTGCACGGCGCGCTTCATAGCACGACGGAACATTACGCGGCGCTCCAGCTGCTGAGCTACGCTTTGCGCAACCAGCATGGCGTCGAGTTCCGGCTTGCGGATCTCTTCGATGTTGATGTGCACAGGCACACCCATCTGCTTGGTCAGGTCCTGACGCAGCTTCTCAACATCTTCACCTTTCTTCCCGATAACGATACCTGGACGAGCGGTGTGGATGGTGATGCGTGCAGTTTGGGCCGGACGATGGATATCGATACGGCTTACGGACGCGCTTTTTAGTTTGTCTTGGAGGTACTCACGAGTTTTCAGATCCTTCAACAGGTAATCTGCGTAAGTCGCGCCATCTGCATACCAGACGGACGTGTGCTCCTTGACGATTCCCAGGCGAATGCCAGTGGGATGTACTTTCTGACCCATCTGATCGACTCCGTTACTTGTCCGCAACCTTGACAGTGATATGGCAAGACCGCTTGACGATGCGATCAGCGCGGCCTTTGGCACGCGGCATGATGCGCTTCAGCGAACGCCCTTCGTTGACGAAAACGGTGGAGACCTTCAGGTCATCAACGTCTGCGCCTTCGTTGTGTTCGGCGTTGGCAACGGCCGACTCGAGGACTTTCTTCATGATTTCAGCGGCTTTTTTGCTGCTGAAGGCCAACAGGTTGAGCGCTTCGCCCACCTTCTTCCCGCGGATCTGGTCGGCGACCAAGCGGGCTTTCTGGGCGGAGATTCGAGCGCCCGACAACTTAGCGGCTACTTCCATTTCCTAACCCCTTAACGCTTGGCTTTCTTGTCAGCCACGTGCCCGCGATAAGTGCGGGTACCGGCGAACTCGCCCAGTTTGTGGCCGACCATGTCTTCGTTCACGAGAACTGGGACATGTTGACGACCGTTATGTACCGCGATGGTCAGACCGACCATTTGTGGCAGGATCATCGAACGACGCGACCAGGTTTTCACCGGTTTGCGATCATTCTTTTCCGCCGCCACTTCGATCTTCTTCAGTAGGTGAAGATCGATAAAAGGACCTTTTTTCAGAGAACGTGGCACTGTCGTATCCCTCTATTTACTTGCGACGACGGACGATCATTTTGTCGGTACGCTTATTACCACGAGTCTTCGCACCCTTGGTTGGGAAGCCCCATGGCGATACCGGATGACGACCACCGGAGGTACGACCTTCACCACCACCATGTGGGTGGTCAACCGGGTTCATGGCAACACCACGAACGGTTGGGCGAACGCCACGCCAGCGTTTGGCACCAGCTTTACCCAGCGAACGCAGGCTGTGCTCGGAGTTCGAGACTTCGCCCAGGGTCGCACGGCACTCAGCCAGGACTTTACGCATTTCACCAGAGCGCAGACGCAGGGTCACGTAGACACCTTCGCGGGCGATCAGCTGAGCCGAAGCACCAGCGGAACGAGCGATCTGTGCACCTTTACCCGGCTTCAGTTCGATGCCGTGAATGGTGCTACCTACTGGGATGTTGCGCAGCTGCAGGGAGTTACCGGCCTTGATTGGGGCCAGCGAACCTGCGATCAGCTGATCGCCAGCGCTCACGCCTTTAGGGGCGATGATGTAGCGACGCTCACCGTCTGCGTAGCACAGCAGGGCGATGTGAGCAGTACGGTTTGGATCGTATTCGATACGCTCGACAGTGGCTGGAATGCCATCTTTGTCGTTGCGACGGAAGTCGACCAGACGGTAATGCTGCTTATGACCACCACCCACGTGACGTGTAGTGATACGGCCATTGTTGTTACGACCACCAGACTTCGATTTCTTCTCGAGCAGCGGTGCGTGAGGAGCGCCTTTGTGCAGCTCCTTGTTGACCACCTTGACCACGAAACGGCGGCCAGGGGAAGTCGGTTTGCATTTAACGATTGCCATGATGCACCCCTTCCTTACTCAGCACTGCTGCTGAAATCGAGATCTTGGCCTGGCTGAAGGGAAACGATCGCCTTCTTCCAGTCATTACGCTTGCCCAGACCACGTGCGGTACGCTTGGTTTTACCCAATACGTTAACAGTCGACACGTTTTCGACTTTTACGCCGAACAGGCCTTCGACAGCTTTCTTGATTTCCAGCTTGGTTGCATCGGTAGCAACCTTGAATACGAACTGGCCTTTCTTCTCAGCCAGAACGGTAGCCTTCTCGGAAACGTGCGGGCCAAGGAGGACTTTAAATACGCGTTCCTGGTTCATCCCAGCAGCTCCTCGAATTTCTTCACGGCCGACACAGTGATCAACACTTTGTCATAGGCGATCAGACTGACCGGATCGGAACCTTGTACGTCACGAACGTCGACGTGCGGCAGGTTACGAGCAGCCAGGTACAGGTTCTGATCAACAGCGTCCGATACGATCAGGACGTCAGTCAGGCCCATGCCATTCAGCTTGTTCAGCAGATCTTTGGTCTTTGGCGCTTCAACAGCGAAGTCCTGGACAACGACCAGACGGTCGGTGCGCACCAGCTCAGCGAGGATGGAACGCATTGCTGCGCGATACATCTTCTTGTTGAGCTTCTGCGAGTGGTCCTGAGGACGAGCTGCGAAGGTGGTGCCACCGCCGCGCCAGATCGGGCTACGGATGGTACCAGCACGAGCACGGCCAGTGCCCTTCTGACGCCATGGGCGCTTACCGCCACCGGATACGTCGGAACGGGTCTTCTGCTGCTTGGTGCCCTGACGGCCGCCGGCCATGTAGGCCACGACTGCTTGGTGAACCAGCGTCTCGTTGAATTCGCCACCGAAGGTCAGTTCGGAAACTTCGATCGCCTGAGCGTCATTTACGTTAAGTTGCATGTCAGTTTCCCCTTAACCGCGAGCCTTGACAGCTGGACGTACAACCACGTCGCCGCCAGTAGCGCCAGGAACGGCACCCTTGATCAGCAGCAGGTTGCGTTCAGCGTCTACGCGAACTACTTCCAGGGACTGCACAGTAACGCGCTCGGCGCCCATGTGACCGGACATTTTCTTGCCCTTGAACACACGACCAGGAGTCTGGCACTGGCCGATGGAACCCGGAACACGGTGCGATACGGAGTTACCGTGGGTGTTATCTTGGCCACGGAAATTCCAGCGCTTGATGGTACCGGCGAAGCCTTTACCTTTCGACTGACCGGTGACGTCTACCAGCTGGCCTGCAGTAAAGAGTTCAGCTTTGATCAGATCGCCAGCCTGGAAATCGCCTTCTTCAAGACGGAACTCCCAAACACCGCGACCAGCGGCAACGTTCGCCTTAGCGAAGTGACCTGCTTGAGCAGCAGTCACACGCGAAGCACGACGCTCGCCTACAGTGATTTGCACTGCACGGTAGCCATCAGTTTCTTCGGTTTTGAACTGGGTGACGCGATTCGGCTCGATCTCAACGACCGTGACCGGAATGGAGACACCTTCTTCGGTGAAAATACGGGTCATACCGCATTTACGACCGACTACACCAATAGTCATGTTGTAAACCTCATGAGTGTACGGGGCTTTCACCCGCTATGGCCGCCCATTTCAGAGCGTTACACGGTTAAGACCGAAGTCTTAGCCGAGGCTGATCTGTACTTCCACACCTGCCGCAAGGTCCAGCTTCATCAGCGCATCAACGGTTTTATCCGTTGGCTGGACAATGTCCAGAACGCGCTTATGAGTGCGGATCTCGTACTGGTCACGCGCGTCTTTGTTGACGTGCGGGGAGACCAGAACGGTGAAACGCTCTTTGCGAGTAGGCAGTGGAATTGGACCACGCACTTGTGCACCAGTACGTTTCGCGGTTTCCACGATTTCCTGGGTGGATTGGTCGATCAGGCGATGGTCGAAAGCCTTCAACCTGATACGGATTTGCTGATTTTGCATTGGATTTCAGACTCCAGGCTGTTCCCAACGGACGCACTACGCCCGCTAAAAGGAGGCGTGATTCTATAGACGGTCCGATTTTGTGTCAACCCAATAAAAAAGGCCCCCGCTGAGCGGAGGCCTTTTTTAACCGATCGAGTGATTACTCGATGATTTTGGCTACGACGCCGGCGCCGACGGTACGACCGCCTTCACGGATAGCGAAGCGCAGACCGTCTTCCATTGCGATGGTCTTGATCAGAGTGACT